>JAKBCC010000043.1 GCA_021808105.1 Planctomycetota bacterium | reverse complement strand
CGGCAAGTGTTTCCAGCACCCGTGGATGATCCGCCGGATGTGTCCCGATGCAGATCATCCGAAGCACGCCCGCCAAAGTCGCGCGCCGCACCACCTCCGCCTGCCGCTCTTCCAGACCCTCGTATGTAAGATGGCAATGTGTATCAATCAACATAACCCGATTTTACCACACCCCCGCGCCCCATGCCGCCTGAGCATCCGCGCGACGCGCATTAACTCCGCTGCGCTCTGGAATCCGGAATTTCAAATCTCAAATATCAAATCTCGAATTTGTAACCGTTCCCCCCAGGAACCTGTCCCAGTAATAGCCGGGTTGCGACGACGGAACATCGCGTCCTGGAGCACCGTGGTGATAACCCGGTGGTCGGTTTGCGGCACTGGATAAACCACCGGATTAATCATCCGGTGCTCTGCGGACGCACGGCGTTAAAGAAGAAAAGGTACCTGACACCTTTTTTTTGAAAGCATAGGGCTTCCAGACTCTTCTAACTCCTCACTCCTAAATTCTACCTCCTCGTGTCCCTACGCCGCCTGGCGGTTTTTCCAACTGCTGGAATAACCCAAATGTCCCAGATCATGGAGCAATCCCACGACCGGCAAAATCCACCACAGCCCCGTTATCCCGTGGGAACTCCAGTTCATCGCCAGCTCATATCCCAACGTGGTCGTGGGCAGAAAAATAAATCCCAGCAACGGAAACAACATGCCATGGAACGCCCGTTGCGGATAGGCCGAGAAAAGCCATAGCAACACCAGCATGGCCCGCGGCCAGAAAAATCCAAAAATAACGAGAAAACACCCCATGTGGTCACTCACTTTCTAATTAACAGCATAGCGCCCTGCCGGCGCAATTCAAGATAACTCTTCAGGCCTTATTATAGGAACACAATTGGACAATAGCACAAAAATCTTTGACCAGGGACCGAAAAGCCCCTTTTGGGATGCCGTGCCAATGTCGCGCATTTGACCGGTATTTTATGGATTGCAGTAAAACAAAACATATTGATTATCGGCCCGCAGACGCGTAAAGGATTAAAGTTTGGCTCAAATTAAATTCTGTGAAGAATTCGTAAACCTTTTTTCTGCTTTGGTTCGATAACATACGGTTGGCAAGAATCCTGTGCGGAGCAGTGCGGTGAGCGCGACTAATTTATCTATCAATGAGCGAAAACAGATTCTTCAAATTATTGAAAATTTGAAGACTGAAGGGGAATCTCTGGGCCGCAAGCATCGGCGGCGGCCTGTGCAGCAAATTATGTGGTTAAAGCGTCTTCCGCGACCTGAACGGCCCCGGAGCGCAGCCTTTCGAGTGAATACCGAAGATGTTTCGCTGAAAGGGATGGGGTTTTTAACCCGCCGCCGTTTACAGGAAAATGAATATGTCGTTGCACCTTTGCAGTTTCGCGAAGGCGGGGGCATGTTGGTTTTGTGCCTCGTGCGCTTTTGCCGGCAATTGCCGCAGGGCGGCTATCGGGCGGGAACGGAATTTGAGGAAACTCTGACCGACCCCACCGGGACGACCCGTATTCCCCAAGCTTGGCTGAAAAAAGCCTGGGCAGCCGAGATCCAAACAGCATGACAGCCAGTCTACCGCTGTCTGCTAAATGAACTATGCCCCATAATCAGCGGCGACTGGCACGTTCAGGCGTTGCCCTTCGCCGCTGATTTATTTTATCTGATCGGCCATAGTGTCGCTATGAAAATTCCCCAACACACCTGCCAAGGGGCAGTGCAGGTGCGACATTTTGGCACTTCTCAATACTCAGGCTTCTGGCGAATTATCGCGTAGGCTCTACCACCGATTGCGTACGCACCAGAACATGAGCGTCATTGAGAAGGTGGAAACCCTCAATATGCACAGCCCGGCGGTGCAACTGTGTGACCACGACGGATAAACCAACGGTTTCGCCCAGTTCATTTTTTCGGTGAGAAACGACGCCGTTTTGTTCGTCGGCAATGCGCAGCAGCTCGGCAACCGAATTTTCAAACAGTGTATCGGTCACGTGCTCTTCATTAATAGCCAGGTAATAATGATGCGTTTCACCCAGAGCGACATCATAAAGTTTATCGCCCTTGCAGGGAATGCGTTCCAACAGGCCGCGTTCCGGAAGAGATTTATTCGGGAAGCAGCAAAGTTCACAAACCGTGTGCGGGCCGGTAATGACCAGCATGTGGCCACCGTTGTTTAACAGCCAGATATTGACATCAAATTCACCCACAGCCCTGGCGCGGCGAATATCCGCGGAAATTAATTCCGGATGCAGGGGACGGTCATACACCAGCACGGAGACACCGGCACTGCGCGGTTTCTTGTGATGCACACTCATGGTCAATTCCTTTTGGGTTTTCATAGGCCTTACCTCATTAAAATTCCGGGGCAACATCCTGTTTGCCGTCCGGTTCCATTGATTTACATTTCAGGTTGCTGCCGACGATATATGGGGGGTCGACAAAAACCTACACCTTGCAAACATTTACGTCAGCTACTTTGTATCTTTATTTCACAATCTCGCTTTTACGCGATAACTTCAGCATTTCCAGCTCCAAAAGCACCCTCCCTTACCACCGGTGTTGCAGACCCCATAATAGGACGTCGGAAACCACCGTTTGGCCAGCGTTGGTGGCTGCGGAATTAATTCCGCAGCCTGCTGCCGACGATCAACATAAGATCAAATACGACAGGCAACCACACTTGGTTTCGTAAAGTATAGCAATTAAAAAGTTGAAACGAAAGATTTTTTTGTCGATTTTTTATTACAACCGTTTTGCTCATTTTCACAGCCCAAACTGGTCATTTATTTGCTTATATGAATATATCGCCAGCCCCGGACTTTTATAAGACCCTCTCTTTGGGCATAATAAGGGCATGAGCAACTATATCAGCAACGCCCGGATGCAACGTGTTGACCAGCATTGGCAGGCCACTAATGCCGTGATTTGCGGCGACGTGACCCTGGGTGCGGATTGCAGTATCTGGTTTGGCGTAACCATCCGCGGTGATGTGGCACCCATTCGTCTGGGCCGGGCGGTTAATGTACAGGAAAATTCCGTGCTGCATTGTGACTATAACCAACCGCTGGTTATCGGTGACAACGTAACCATTGGCCACGGCGCGGTGGTACATGGCGCTTCGGTAGGCGAGGGCACACTTATTGGAATGAAAGCAGTCATCCTCGGTGGGGCGGTGGTGGGGAAAAACTGCATCGTTGCAGCCGGTGCGGTGGTGTCACCGGGAATGGTGATTCCCGATGGGCAAACCGTCATGGGGGTCCCGGCAAAAATAGTCCGCCCGGTAAGAGAAGCTGAACTAAACGACATGCGCTCCAACAATCAGCACTATGTGGAATTAGCCGCCCAACATGCCGAACATCCGGAACAGATGTACCGGCGTTTGTAAGTCTCTACCGCACAGAGATCTCGGCGGTTAATTTTTTAATCTCGGCGTGTATCTTCGCCACTTCCCGCGGTGACAAACGCTCAACCTCATTTTTTGCCAACGCGCTATTGAGTTGCAACGCCAGTTTCAATTGCGCAATCCGCTGCGTTACGGTCAGGCCCGCCCGACTGGTCTGGGCATACGGCAATCGCACCCGCGCGTCGGTGCGGTTGATCGCCAGCAGCGTAAGTACGGTCTGCCGTGGATTTATTCCCATTTGCATCTCCACGCTGATTTTCCGCTGCAACCACCCCTGCGACCGTGTATCACGCGCTAATACCGCATCCGCTGCTTGAAGCGCCTGCGGCCAATCATGTTTCGCTATCGCATGTTTATAGGTATGGCGATAGGTCGATGCGTCCCACGGGAATGTTCCGCGCACCGTCGGCACCCAAACCACGGCGGCGAGAATAAGTGCGGAAATACATAGCGCTCCGCCCAGAATTATGTTAGCAGCACGGCGCGTGCTGCCGGGCGGAGCGGGAGAATTCTGTTCCAGTCGCTGCCGGCCCGCACTCTGTCCTGCGAATGTCCCCAGAATCATCCAGAAAAGCATGGCCGCCGGTCCGGTGGCCAGGGCCATGTTGATCTGATCATAAAGCACCATTCCCGCCGCCCCCAGCACGGCGGCGTTAGCTACGATCACCTGATATTGCGGATGTATCACACGCAACAGGCGATTGGCCAGCAGCATCCCCCCCACCGCCGCCCCCGCGTACAGCGCTGAAAGCGCCAGTTGATAAGTCGCAACCCCTTTGGCACCAAATCCGGGATGATCGACTGCCAACCGCCCCGCCCACCACACCAGCGCCAAAAGGATCAACGCCGCTGCGGGAATTTCCCGCGGAGTTTCTCCATCGGAGAGTTCCGATTTTTTCCACAGGGTGCTCAAAAATCCCCATAAAACCAGAGCCGCAAAACCAATCGCCGCCGGCACCCCGGCTTCCGCCGCAATGCGGATAAACATATTGTGCGGATCTTTAACATCTTCCGGCGCACTGGGAGGTTTGAATTGCGTATAGTGGTATCCAAAATTGTTCAGCCCCACCCCTGTCATCGGATGGCGCTGAATCATCCGCATGGCTCCGGTCCAATAGTCCCAGCGATACAGCAGGTCCTTGGTGGGCAGGCCATGATGTATTACGCCATAGGTCACAAGCCCCAATGTTCCGCAAATTGCCAGCCCTAGCACCGCCGCCACGGCCAGTGGCTTATGCCCGGCGAGCCACCTTTGCTTCCACGATGCCCAGGCCAGAACTGCAAGGCAAATCACAAAACTTGCCGCCCCGCCTTTGCTGCCGGTAAACACCACTACCACGATACCGGCCAATGAAATCAGCAGCAGCACGGCACCCAGCACCAGGTGATCGGGTAAATTCAGATCGCCCGCCTGCGGCTGCTTTCCCGCCACTGGGGCGTTGCCTCGTATTTTTTTCCCCGGCGTTGACACCAAGGTTGTTACGCCCGGTTTTGATAACAACCCCGCCACGGCCAGCGCCAGCCCCAGCAGCAACAGGGGACATAATGTTTCCGCGAATCCGTCACTTAAAATTCCAAACCCGCTGACCTCCGCGCTTTTCAAGCGGCTGATAAATAATTTCACCTGCGTGCTGTTGTCTTGCATACCGGATTGGCGCAGCCATTGCTGTTGATGCTTTTGAAAATAATGGATCGTCTGCGGAATTTCCACATACCGCTGATAGATTCCTTTAAGCGTTACGGCACAAAGCAACCCCACCAGCACGGCGATGACCAGCCGCCGACGCCGGGGAGTATGGCATAAAATTCCCGCGGTCCATCCGCTTAATAGCGCCATTCCCAGATCAAAGACCCCAACCAGAGCGGCAAAGCGATTAGCCGCTGTGAATATAGCCGCCGCCGCTGCCGCCAGCACACCGGTAATCATGCCAAGCTGCACCCATCTGCATGGGGAAATAGATTCTGCCGCCAGCAGCGCTGCGCCGCAGATCAGCAGCGATAGAATTCCCAGTCCTATGACTTCCGCCGGGCCGGTCAGGTTGCCCACGGTGGAAGACCCGGTGTGCAAAAACGCTACCGTGCCGCTCCATACTCCGTCGCCGATCGGTTCTGGTATGGTCAGACGCACGCCCATGATCACCAGCAATCCGGCCAGGGCCATCCACCCTGCGATGTTGCGTTGCGCCTGATTCATTGCACGTGTTCCCCCAGGCGTTCCAGAATTCCCACAATGATCAACACGCTTAAACACTGCGCTCCGATAATCGCCGCCTCAAATCCGTTGGCCTCGGCCAGTAGCGGGGCGGATAACCCGCTGGCCAATGTGACGGCATAAATCACCAGCACCGCGCCGCGCTTGGAAAAGCCGTGTCGCGTAAGGCGATGTGAAAAATGATTGGTATCTCCTAAGAATGGACTACGCCGTCGTTGCAGCCGCAACAGGCATACCACCACAAAATCATACAGCGGCACCGCCGCCACCAGCAGCGGCATAAGCACCGCATACCATCGCCCGTGGCCGGCATAAAACGTGGTGCGAATGGTCAACGCGGCCAGAAAAAAGCCCAGCACCATACTGCCGCCGTCGCCCATAAATATTTTTGCCGGCGGAAAATTATGAAACAGAAAACCCGTCGCCGCGCCGACATACAGCAGCAGCAACCCGCAGATAAACCATTGGTGCGTTTGCATGGCGCCGATAAAAAACAGCGACCCGCATATCGCCGCCACACCCGCAGACAGGCCGTCCATATTGTCCATGAAATTAAACGCATTGGTTAATACCACAATCCACAACACGCTGGCGCCCGCCGAAAGCAATTCCCCGCCGGGAAACAGATGATCCATAAAGGTCAGTACCCGGAACCCACCGGTCTGAATACATTCCCCACCGCCCACCAAAGCCGCCGCGATAAGCAATTGCCACAACAATTTCGGAACAGCCGCCATGGCATGACGATCATCCAGTAGCCCGACAATATGAATTCCCAGAGTGCACATCAGCAGCCACAACGCCAGCAGCCGATGGGCAGCCAGGCCTGGCAGATACAGGCGCACGGATGGGGGCAAATAATTTTCCAGAGGTTTGTGAGCAAACAAACCCGCCGCCGCGATGCCGATAATTAATGGAATGCCAATGGCCCAGAATATGGCAATTCCCCCGCTGCGGGCGATGGGAACGTCATGCACCTTGCGCAATCCCGGCTGATCAATCAACCCGATGCGTGCCGAATAGCGCCGCACAAACGCCGTACCCAGCACGCAGAGCACCAGACTGCTGAAAAATAATCCCAACGCGATTTGGAGCATCCATGAACCTCAAAGAACCAGTCCATCTGCCGCGGCGGATTTATAGCGCACCAGCCGCCGCCGGCAGTTGTTTTACATAGGCTTCCCGGCATCGGAGAAAAAAATCCTGGGCCGTGGGCGTGCGATAATCCGCGTAGGTCCAGGGCCACGGTGCCCAGCCTGTCGCGGTCCAATGCAGCGTTACTTCCGCAAAAATCCCTTCCCCCAGATAAACCCGGTGGCTGTGATCTTTGGTGGTTGCCAAAATCACTTTCGTGCGCGAGACGTATCCCGGATCAATATTAATCGGCCGCAGAGCGGTACCGGGAAACTGTTCCGCCAGCCGTAACTCCGCTTTATTGGTTTCCAGCTTGCACTGGGCCAGCAACTGTGGCTGACAAAGCGTTGCAAACCGCACCCATTGCCGCAGCAGGTCGGTGCCCATCTGGTCTTCATAGTAGGCGGTAAAATTAAAAGCGATAATTTCCGATTGATCATCAATGGGACCGTAGCAGTTGGAAAGATGTTGCCGCGCCGCCGCCAGCATCGCGTTGTTCCCGGCAATGATTCCGGCAAACCGCAGCACCGGCAGGGGTTGATTGGGTAAAGCCATAACTCCGTCGCCTTTTATCAATTCTGGGCGGATTGGCCGCGTGCGGCTTCCGCAGGCTGAATTATCGACAATGCCTCCAAATCAGCAAGCCCAACGGCTTAATAAGATTCCAGTTCTTTCCTGCGTTACGAGAAAAGGCCAGGTAAGATAAAGCCATCGTAAGCGGATAATTGGTGAACTTCCGTCCGGGGTGATAAAATCCACCTTAAGGCGCAACGCGGCGCGCTTGGGTAAACAGGAGTCAACGATGGCAACCGCACGCAGTAAAAAAAGCAGGCAATCCACAGCAAAAAAAAGCGGCGGCGTTACGCCGGCGGCATCAAAGGCGTCACGCGCCGCTGAAAAAACGGAAACACCTGCAACCACTTCCACCGACGCGGCACCCCGCAGCGCCCAACTGGGACTGAGTTTCGAGCAGCCCATGCTGCAATTAGAACGGCAGATTCAGGAGCTGGTGGTCATTCAGGAGCAGAAGGGGGTGGATTACAACACTGAAATTATGCGTTTGCGCGACAATCTCACGGCGCTGATGAAAAAAACGTATGATCATCTTTCCGCCTGGGAAACCGTGCAGGTGGCGCGCCATCCGGCCCGCCCGCAGACCCGGGATTATATTGATTTGATCGTCAAGGAATTTGAAGAACTCCACGGCGATCGCCGCTACGGTGATGACAAAGCCATTGTGACCGGCACCGGTAGAATCAGTACACATAAGGTCATGCTGGTGGGCCACCAGAAAGGGCGAAATACCAAGGAAAAAATCGCCTGCAATTTTGGCTGCGCGCATCCCGAAGGGTATCGCAAGGCCTTATTAAAAATGCAACTGGCGGCAAAATTCAGATTGCCGATTGTGGCCTTTATTGATACGCCAGGAGCCTATCCCGGCTTAGGCTCGGAAGAGCGTGGCGTGGCGGAGGCTATTGCGCTGAACCTGCGGGAAATGGCGGTTTTACCCACTCCGATTATCTGCATTGTCATCGGTGAAGGCGGCTCCGGCGGGGCCTTGGGCATCGGTGTGGGAGACCGCCTGGCGATGCTGCAATACGCGTGGTACAGCGTGATATCACCGGAAGGCTGCAGCGGTATATTGTGGAAGGGTTCAGCCAATGCCGCCGATGCGGCTGAAGCCTTGAAACTTACCAGCAAAGAACTTAAGCAGACCGGCATTATTGATGATGTCATACGCGAGCCGCTGGGTGCGGCACACCGCAATCCCCGGGCCGCCGCCGAAGCGCTGGAACGTTACATTGACCGGGCGTTAAGGGAACTCAAGACCGTCTCGTCGGAGGATCTGGTGGATCAGCGGTATCTGCGGCTGCGCAAATACGGCTCCGAAGCCATGACCGGGGCCTGACCGGGCGGAAGGCTCCATGTGCTGTGCGCGGTCATATATAAATATATACTAGTTTAGAGATCAATATATGAAAAGCGTCCCTCCGCGCCCAGGCATTCATGCCGGTATGGCGCGGTAAGCAGAAGGGTTGGTGAGCATGAAAAACTCCGGTGACCCTCCCCGGAGCACTTCGGCGATTTTGTGCGGGAACGGCGGCCGGGATATGCGGAATCTGTTTGTAAACAGCGGGTTTTTAATACATTAAGATTTGCCATTGACAGCGCCCGTTCTCATGCGTATCTTTGTATCTGTGGTTAAGCGAGTGCGGTGAACGCCGAATTCGCCCAAATCACCGCCTGTGTGCGTGCACACGCTGCTATCGGCGGAAGCTGTAGCAGAGTATGCATACACGAAGGCTGGGATGGAAGTACATGTGAATCGGCCATGCAAGGATGTTTGGCCGGGTGGAAGTGAATGAAGTCGGTATCGCATGCAATGCTTAGGCCGGTTAATCCGGTCTGGGTGCATGATGATTTTCCCCGCAGGATGCGAACCTAATAAATTGTAAAATTCCTTCAGGCTTTTCCGGATCGACCATCGCGCTTGGTCGCAGGGTGAGGGGCGCTTTGCGCCTTGAATTCACCCGGAAAAATAGGAGCCGGGTAATGTCAAACATGGACAATGTCACCAGTGCACGAAGCATCTGGAATGAAGTGATCACCTATATTAAAAACCTCCATTCCGCCATGGTGCGGCAATGGTTTTCTGAACTCTCACCGCTGGATTTTAATTCCGGTGTCATGACCGTCCGTTGCGCCTCATCGGTGCAGCAGCAATATCTCACCATGCGGTGTCGCGATATTTTTAATGAAGCTATTCAAGCCGTCACGGGTAAACTCGTAACCATTAATTTTGTCTGCGGTACCGTGGGTGGCGTACCGACTAAATTAGCCAATATTTACAATGACGTGATTTTGTCGCCGGATTATGTATTTGATAATTTCGTCGTAGGCCCCACCAACCAGCTCGCCCACGCCACGTGCATGGCTGTGGCCGGTCAGCCCGGTAAAAGCTACAACCCCTTGTTTATTCACGGTGCCCCGGGCCTGGGAAAAACGCATCTCCTTCAGGCCACATGCCAGGAATTGCTGAAGCGCCAGGCGGATATGCGAATTGTGTATCTGTCATGCGATAATTTTGTCAATCATTTCATGGAATGCGTGCAATCCGGTGATATGATGCAGTTCCGAAATATCTACCGCAGCAGTGTGGATGTCCTGATTGTGGATGACATTCATTTCCTGAAAGGCCATGATCGCACACAGGAAGAGTTCTTCCACACGTTTAATGCGCTTTTTCAGCAGGGCCGGCAGATTATCTTAAGCAGCGACAGTCACCCATCGGAAATTCCCGAACTCGAACAGCGGCTGGTATCGCGATTCAGCAACGGCATGATCGCCCCGGTTGGAAAACCGTGTTATGAAACACGCTATGCCATTGTTCGGAAAAAGGCCGAACTGCGGGGTATTGAATTGCCCGATGAAGTGGTCAAAATGATCGCCCGCCGGTTTGAAAATAATATCCGTGAGTTGGAAGGCGCTTTGACCAAGGTGCAGGCTTATGCCATGCTCAATGGCGGGAAATATGACGAATCCATCGCCGCCATGGCTCTGGGAGATATGACTCCGCCCTCCGAACGGCTGGTATCGATTCAAACCATCATGCAACAGGTTGTGGTTTTCTATAATGTGCGGCTCTCTGACCTGCAAAGCAAAAAACGGCATAAATTTGTCGTACTTCCCCGGCAGGTCTGCATGTACATTGCCCGGCGCAAAACACGCCATTCGCTGGAGGAAATCGGCGGGTATTTTGGCGGCCGCGATCATACCACCGTCATGCACGCCCTGCGGGCCATCGAAGACGCCAGAAAAACCGATGAAACCTTCTCCCGGCACCTGGATCAGATCGAACTGAATATTGACACCGAAGCCGCCCGCGCCGGCGATGTCCGTGCCAGCCGAGCTTAAGACTATCTCCAGAACATGCCCGGATTGCTGTCACTTTCGGGACTGCATACGTTATTGGACCTTGGGAAAAACGGCGTGATTTTGTCGCACCGGCAACTCATCCGACTGCAATTCCGGTAAAATCGCGGATTACGGCATTGACCATATTGATTCTGACCGATATAAAGCAGGTACTTTCGTCACGGGTCGTACCCGCTGAATAGCCGAAATGACCGGCATTCCAGGCCGGACTCGGCGCACGTAATGCGTGCGGTTACTATGAAGTAAAATGAATCGGTTAAAAAGGATTGCCATGATGATCTTTCACTTGCGCAAAAGAGTAATAGCCCTTATGCTTGCGGCCGGGGCGGCAAGCTTACCGCTTGGCATGGTTCACGCTCAAGGGCGCGGGTCAGCGCAGCATCTGCTGGCGGGGCAACTTATTGATGATGCGCGCACCGTCAGCCGCAATCTTAGTCTTCCGGCCAATATTGCCGCACGGCAGGCGGTGACGTTGCTGGAAGAAGCGCAACACGTCGACGCAACATCCGCCACCGCCCTGCGACTTCTGGCGGAAGCCGCCCAGGCCAATGGCGACCCTGCACTGCGCGCCAGGGTTTTGCAGAAATTAGTCAATCTGAAGCCCAATGATATCACCGCCCAAGTGCAGCTTTTTGATGCTATCGCTGCGCGGCGGCAAACCGTGGCCGGTCGAATTTCTGTCTACCGCACTGTCCTGTCGCACAAGGCCTTTAACAGCCAGGTACGTAGCGCCATGGCGCAAAGAATCGGCGGATTGCTGGAAGCCCAGGGGCGAAAAGATTCAGCTGCAAATATGTACATCCGTGCCGTTAAACTCAACGCCGCGAATTTGACAGCCTGGCAGGCCCTGGCGCGTACTTTGGCGGCGGAGAATGCCCCGACATCCCAGCGGCTGTACGCCCTATTGCATGCGTTGCAGGCTGATCCCTACCAGCCGGACGCACTTTCCGCTGTATCCGATATTCTTGCCGATGCTCATGATTATAAACAGGCCGCCTCCTGGTCCGATGCTGCGATTCGCCAGTATCAGCAAGGGCACATGAGTATATCCCCCACGCTGGCGGCCAACCTGGCTGCCTATTGGGCGATCGCGGGGCAGAATGACCAATATCAGGCTTATATGGGCGAATTGCTGGCTCTGAAGCACCCCCTTACCCCCATATTGATGATTGCCCTGACCCATCGCACGGCGGGACATTTTGTTTCCGGCCCGACCGCTCAAGCCCTGCTGGCGCGCATTCACCATCGCCTGGCTGCGGCGATTAAAGCCGATCCCAAAAATACCTCGCTGCAGGCCGATGATGTGTGGCTGGATCTGTTTTACAACTCCAAACTTCCCCAGGATATTGCCCATCGGGTTGCGAATCTTGAAAAAAAGCTCCCGGGCGGCGCACCGGAATATTACCGTCTTCGCGGCTGGCAATTGCTGCGACAAGGTTACACCGCCGCGGCTTTGACCCATTTGAAAAAGGCCGGGAATGATCCCTACGCGCTGCTGGGCGTGGCCCGCATTTTGGCAACCAACCATCAGAAGAAACAGGCCGGCAAAATTCTCGCGCAACTTTGGAATTCTTCCCTGCCGGCGCTGCCCACCCTGGATGTAACGCAGGCGGCTGCGAATCTGGGCATTATTCTTACGCCATCGAAGTCGGGGGCGGCGATCCGCCACGCGGCTGCCGGTTATCCCAAATCCATGCTGGATGCACTGGATCATCCGGACAAAATCGTGCTGGTCACAACCGACTGGTCCAATCGGTTTATCACCGCCGGTGATCCCATGTATCTGCGGGTTCACTATTACAACACCTCACCGTGCACGCTGGCGGTCGGTGCCAATACCGCGATTACAACAGGTATTGCCATGGCAGGCAGTATTCAAGGCGTTAATAATTCAGCGTTGGGCGTTTATGCCGTGGACAATAATCCGCCCATTCTGCGCCTGGAGCCGCAGGGCGGTATTACCGTGCGATACCGCGTGGATCAGGGTGAACTGCGACGACTGATTTTGAGCAATCCGATTTCCATCCTCGGCGGACAGGTGGAAGTTATTACCAATCCGCTGGCTATTATGCAATCGGAAATTGTCCCCGGCTTGGGTGGCATGGAAGTGAATGCGGGATATTTCAATGTTGATGGATTCTGCCCGGGTGATCCACAATCCCTTTCCAACCTCGCCACGAGCCTGACGTCCGTGCCCGCGCGCCGGCAAATGCTGGCAGCCGGGGTGCTGGCCCGAAGTTTGGCCGTGCTTCCGGCTATTGAAAGCTCAGCAGCACCCAGCGCTTCGGCGACCGATCAGAGCAAGGCAATCGGTACACTCAAAAAGAAAATTACCTCGGCACTGATGAATATTATCGGTACGCCTGATGATTATTTTGCCCAAGCCTGGCTGACGCGCTGGGCACCGCTCAAGGGTTCTCCCAAACAGCTTTCCCAGGCGATTCTTGCCGGAACGAAATCAGATCGGGCGGTTGTGCGTATGATGGCGTATTGGCGAATTTTGGCCGTTGCCGAAAAGACCAACAAAGCCGATGTTCTGGCCGCCGCAGCCAAACAGTTGTCCACCTTGAGCCATGCGGACAAAAACAAGCGTGCATCCGCCTGGGCCGTAGAACTGGCCGCGCAAGCCGCCCTTGGCCCGGTGAAAAAGCCGGCCGCTGCCCACGGGAAAAAGTAGCGTCAGCTGACGGCTTGATTTAAGCCTGATCTTACCGCATACTACTGGGCTTTCGCCGAGTTACCGGGATTACCGGGGCGTTTGGGCGTTGTATTGAACCAGGGAGGCCGCTATATGGCTTACGCAATCGTTGAAGACAGTGGTACACAGTTCAAAGTTGAACCCGGCGATAAGCTGGAAATTGATCTCCGCCCCTTGGCGGAAGGTGCCACCACACTGACATTTGATAAGATTCTGCTGGTTTCAAATGACAGCGGCGTGAAGATCGGCCAGCCGGTTGTGGCCGGTGCATCCGTCACCGCAAAAATCATCGGCGAAATGAAGGCTGATAAAATTTTCGTTGAACGCTTCACCCGCCGCAAAGGCTTCCACCGCCGCGTAGGCCACCGTCAACGGTATATCGGCGTGCAAATCGAATCCATCAATGGCTGATGCGATGTGCATACATAAAAATCAACGGCAATAAAATACCAGGCAACTTTCGGCGCAAGCCGACCAGCTGCTTTTTTTACGCGCGGCACCACAGTCCAGCCGATCCATCGCCGCGCGCCGATTTTGAATAAAAGGTGTCAGGTACCTTTAATTTGGTACGCGTAACGGTTCATGGGTGTTAATCAATCACCGGCAGTTGGGCAAGGAATTCCGCGATGGTGGGAGGGTGCATTGGGATTCAATCGGGCTGGTCTTGCGCTGCCCCGGCGTAGGGTAAACAATCACGGGGGGGTTATGCAATGAGCGCAAAAAAGGCGGCGGAGTGATAAGCTCCGCCGCCCATGATTTTTAACCGGCTTTCAGTATGTGAAACGATCTTAGAACTGGTAGATCGCGTCGATGCCAAACGTGGTCTGGTAGTGATAGCCGTTAAACACGCCATGGTCAGCCAGATCTTCACGAATTTCCGGACGAATGTAGAAATTCTTGCTCAGGCTGCCATTGGGGAATGGAGTAATCTTTACACCAAAAGTCAGGTCGGCCATGTTGGTGTAATTTTCAATACCGAAGGGATTAATTCCAATTCCTGCACTGCCCAGGCCCGATCCGACGTATGCATATTCTTCACGGGTGGTAAAGCTGAAGTAGCTGTTAAGAGCATAGTTCTGATACAGCGCTTCGCTGAACCAGCCGGAAGATTGATTGCCGTTGGTGCTGTTGCCGGCACCGTCATACGCGGCAACAGTATCGGAAACCAGGGTCAACGCATTGTTGAGTATCGGCGGCGTATAGGTGATCAAGGGTTCAACGACCGTGCGGTAGTCATTGTTATTGCCTAATGTGGCATTGCCCATGGCTCCATCTTGCGGGCCTTCAGATACATTAACAATGAAGTCCCACTGTGAATTTGGCGCGTAGCCGACTTCGCCCAGAAAATCGACACTGCTGTTGTTATCATAAAAAGTCTGATTCCAGCCGCGGGTGATACCGCCGTAGAACGTCCATTGGCTGTTAGGCACATATTCCGCCAGAACGCCGGTTTGCGTATAGGGAATCATGTAGCCGAAAGAATAGGTATGCGAGTAAAGGTAATTGGTGGTGGGATTGATGGTTTCCTCACCCAGCAGTGTCACAAATTTACCGGCCTTGAGTTTCAGATCACCGGCACCACCGAGATGCAGGGCCAGTGTGACATAAGCCTGTTCAATATCAGCTTGGTAAAGCGGTGAAAATACGCTCGACGGATTGTAGCCAAAATCCAGACCAGAGGAATGGAAGCTGTCACCGCCGTAGGACGGATCATACCCATAAATGAATTCAAAATGGCCGCCGATATCCCAACCCCGTTTGATATAGTTGGGATCGGAAAAATTAATAGCCTTGGCAATGGTCAGATCCAACTGATCCATCTGAACATGGTTGCCGTATTCCGTGTCAAAGACGCGGCCCGGAATGGTGGTGCCCGCAGCCGGTGGTCCGGCGAGGTCGGCGGTGTAGCCCAATTCCAGGTAACCATAGATATCAATGCCTGCATTGGATACGGTCTGTCCAACAGAGGTATCCCCGGTCTTAATTTGGTCCAGAGAATACATCAGCAGGGGATTGGTATCCGCTGGCGCTGCAGCGGGTGCCGGGGCGGGCGCTGGAGCCGCCGCTGGTGCCGGAGTGGTGGTGGACGAATCCGCCAGAGACAGGCCAGCGGTCGCCAACACAGCGGCCATGGCCAACAGGGTGTTAAATGGTCGCATTTGTTTCTCCTTCAAAAATGCAAGAACCATTGATTTTAAGAGCAAAGCGCGTGCCAAGATGTCATCACGGGACAGGGAATGCCGCGCAGAGCCGCATAATATATAAATTTATGCAATGTTTCGGGCATGGGGGGCTGGAGCAATGCGCAATAAAAAGGCGCATGGCGTTTTTGAGCCTGTTAATCAGGCAGTCATGAAAAAGGGCGGCGAAATTATATTTCGCCGCCCTTCGTGTTAAGACAAGTATAGATAATTTACAGCTTAGAAGCTGTAGACCGCATCAACGCCCAACGTGGTCTGATAGTGCTTGCCGCCGCTAAGCAAGGCATGATCAGCAAAATCTTCCCGCAGCTCGGGGCGGATCACAAGTGTGCGGAACATGGCACTATCCGGGAAGGGAGTGAGGCTGATGCCAACGGTCACTTCGCCAAGATTCAGGGCGCTGGACGTTTCACCAAATTGGTCAAAATCAGCCCCGGCATCAGACCCCTGATTGCCTAGGCCTTCAACCACACCTGTTCCAAAATAGGCATACTCTTCACGGAAGTTGTAGCTGATGAAACGGTTATAGCGATAGGTCTGATAGAGCGCTTCATCAAAAGCGCCGTTATCCTGGCCATTGACCGTGTTTCCCGCGCCATCATAATAAAACACGGTATCCGACGTGAGGGACAACGCGTTGTTAAGAATCGGCGGCACATAGGTGAGAATCGGCTCAACCACCAGTCGATTGGGGTTGTTGGTGCCGTTATCCTGCGGGCCAAAGGAAACATTGACTTTGCCGTTGAGTTGGCTATTGGGCGTAAAGCCGATACCAGCCAAGCCATCAATTCCGGTGTTGTTATCGCGGAACGTCTGATTCCAGCCGCGCGTAACGCCTGCCCAGAAGGAGACATCCTGCCCGATAACCGCCTTGGCCAGAAGGCCGGTCTGGGTGTACGGGGTCAAATTGCCAAAGGCAAAGGAGTGGGAATAAAACGCATTTTTCGTGGGATTGATGCGTTCATAGCCCATCGGGCTGTCAAACTTGCCAAAGCGCACCAGCATGGCTGCGTTGTTGCCCAACGCAAAGCCTGCGTCCACATACAACTGCTGGAGATCAAATTGATACTTCGGATAAGTCTGGATGTTGGCGTTGTTGCTGTGATAGAAATTCAAGCCATTGGAATGGATGAAATCACCATTGTATCCATACAGCATGTCGATCATGCCGCCCAGGACGACACCTTGCTGGTGAATCTGCGTGCCACGCAGATTAATCGTCTTGGCAATGTACAAATCAATGGCATTGAGCGTGAGGTTGTTATGGGCCTCACCGGTGAATGTACGGCCGGGAATCGGGTTGGAATTACCAAAATCTTTAGTATAGCCAAGTTCCCCGTATCCGCCGATTTCAATACCGGCACTTTGTAAATTCTGCCCAACCGATGAATCACCGGTCTTGACTTGATCAAGACTATTCATCAGTGGTGGAGCATTTTCCGTGCTCATGGCCGGTGCAGGGGTCTGTGCCGAATCCGGCGCATACGCATTTCCTGCGGAAGTAGTGGCGGCCCAGGTGAGGCCGGAGGTGGCGAGCATGGCGGCTGCGCCGAGCAAAATACCCAAGGATCGTTTGTCCATAATGTGTCTCCTTATAAAAGGATACCCTAACCAACGCCACGGTTTCGACCGTTTTCGTCCCCGCCAATTATGGGACGAAGGAAAGTTCCATCTTCCAGGCGTTCCTACACGGCTTTTGAGGATAATGTTCGATAACCTTGATGTCAACTTGATTTTTAGTGGGATCTTAACCCATGCTTAACAATTCCATTACACGCTCAACATGTAAGCAATTAGCCCAATAACGATAATATAATGAGCAAACTTTCACATCACGTGCGGGAAACAGGCAGTAACCTCCGCAAAAATGCCTTAATATCACACGTTCCCGCGTAATTACCCGGCACATTAAAGAAATTATGGTACATTTCACGATGAACGGAAGTGGGCCTTTGTTGGACCCCACCGTGGCTTGGCGGACGCATCACTCATGACGAATAAAACTTCTCCCTCGGCTGGAATTCTCCTGATTTTCAGCCAAACCTTCGCGCCCGACCCGGCGGCCGTCGGCCAACACATAACCGATGCCGCTATCGCCATGGCCAGGCGGGGTCATGCGGTTCGCGTCTACGCCTCAAGCCGCGGATATGAAGATGCCACCCGGCAGTACCCGCTGAAGGAAAACATGCAGGGGGTGGACGTCCGCCGACTACGTTTCAGTTCCTTCGGTAAAAAGAACCTTCTGATAAGGATTATCGGAACCGCCAGTTTTCTGATTCAGTGCTTTTTTATTGGTTTATGTACCCCCAAAGTGAAAGGCATTCTCTTCAGCACCTCACCGCCTATGATCGGCTTTGCGGCCGCCTGGATACATCTGCTTCGGCGGGTGCCGATTGTGTACTGGGCTATGGATCTGAATCCTGATCAGCTTATCATGATGGGAAAAATAAAAGAGCATAGTGTTCGCGCCCGCGTGCTGGAGCGTGTGAATCGCTTTATCCTCCGCGAATCCAGCGCCATATTTGCCCTGGACCGCTTCATGGCTGATCGCCTGACAAAGCGGGGTAACTTTGCTGAAAAAATCCATATTGATCCGCCCTGGCCGCATGACCATGTCATTGAACCCGTTCCGCCACAGAACAACCCTTTCCGTATTGAGCATAACCTTCAAGGCAAATTTGTGATCATGTACAGCGGCAACCACAGCCCCGCCAATCCATTGGATACCATTCTTCATGCTGCCGTAGCCCTTAAAGATGATGCCGACCTGCGTTTTGTCTTTGTCGGCGGCGGCCTGGGCAAGCGACAAATTCAGGCCTGTATTGCAGAGCATCAATTAACCAATGTACTGTCGCTACCGTATCAACCCTTGGAATCGCTAAAATTCTCCCTGTCCGCAGCCGATGTGCATCTGGTAAGCCTGGGGGAAAACATGGTGGGAATCATCCATCCGTGCAAAATCTACGGAGCCATGGCCGCCGGAAAGCCCATACTTTTTCTGGGTCCCAGTCCGAGCCACATTGCGGATATTTTTCACGAACATGAAATTGGCTGGCAGATTGCTCATGGCGATTCTGAGGGTGCGGCCGCCGCGATCACCCGCATTCGCAGCACCCCGCAAGCCCAGCTGAACCGAATGGGCCGCAATGCCCAGCATCTGCTGCGCGAACGGCTCAGCCAGGAAACGCTCTGCAATCGCTTCTGCGATCGCCTGGAAAAGGCGCTTGCCATTCGGGCATAGCTGATTGCTGCACGTATAAATCGTTCCGATTGTTCACGGGGCCTGCGGGACAATGTGTACTGCCTGCATATAGACCGGCGGGTGGCCGCTGAAGGGTTCAAAAAGCTTTCGCGTAATATTGGCGGCGATCCGCCCGCGCCCGATGTTTTGCTTAACGTGATCCAATAGTTTTGCTGATACCGGCATGGGGTGGCTGAAATGAAAATGCAAAAGCCAAACATCCGCTCCTGCGGCCTTCCATTGAGGAGTCAGGTCCGGCAGAATCAAAAACCGGTGCGATTCAACAGTCAATTGCCAGGAAAGCAGAACCGAATAATGCAGTGGATGCTTATTGACAATGACAATCTGCGTGTGCGGGCCGGTGTGCTGGAACACGTTGCGAACAAAATTTTGCGCTAATAACGGTGCGGGCGTTCGCCAGGGGTAGCGGATATCTTTGCCGATCATAACAACGGCGAAAATGACCATCACGGCCACCGGGATATTGGCCCCGTAGCTCCACAGTCTGACATTCCGGGAATTTCTTACCGCTAATGTCCCCAGTGTTACGGCCCCCAGGGCTGCCAGCAGGGTAATGGACACAACCAGATGCTGCTCCACTCGGGCATCCGCTCCGTAGGGATATTTATGCAGCCACGCTGCGAAAAATGTTAATACAAACGGGCCAACCAGAAGCACCAGTTCCGCCCTGCGCCGCTTTTTCCATAAGCGCCACACGCCCAGCAGAACCAATGGGGCAATTACCACCGCGATTCCCTTGGAGCCGCCAAAGGGATAACTCATCATGTTGGATATATGGGCATCAAGAAGCCAGAGGAACAGGGCCGGCCCGTGCGGCGGAAAAGCGCTTTTCCAGAATTCCTGCATGAACGTATGGGTATGGCGCATCTGACCGTGGATAACCGTCAAGTAAATCGCCGCGAAACTGCCGACGGTGACGACCGCCCAAATACTATACGCCACTTGTCGCGCTTTGCTGCGGTGTTGCCAAAGCGTGGGCAGCAACGCCGCCAGGGCCGCTCCAAGCACAAATACGCTCGGATACGAAAATACAATGGCCAGCGGCGTCAGCAAAGCGAGGAACAGTACGGGGCGGTAATCCCAAGGCCGGCGAATGGCGCTTAACGCCCAACCAATAATGCCCATGGCCAGCAGCAGGTCCAGCGAATACGGCTTGAAATCCGTGGCAAACCGATTGGTCGCCAGAGAACAGGCAATTAAGGCGGTGGCCAGCAATCCCACACGCCGGCCTGCTACGCGGCTGGTAACCGGCCACGCCAGTAATACCGCGGCTATTCCGGCGGCCACCGGTAAAAACCGCAATACCCACACGTCCGTACCAAAACAGTTTATAAGAAATTTACTGATCCACAGAAAGCCGACCGGGCAAACCTGCCCGTAGCGCAGCGGCTGCAATAAGCCGAAATAACCCCGATGCAGAATATTTAATCCCAGAGAGGCTTCATCATCCCATACGGGGAAACGCAGAAAATAATCAGTGAGTCGCCAGATGATCCCAGCGGCGATGGCCGCGACAAGCCAGAAGCGCCAACTATCCCAGAAGTACAGACGGGGGCGTTTCACATGCATGGGAGATCCATTATTCAACGGCGCAACATCGCTTGGAGGTTATGAATTATTACGTGTTGCGCGCTTGCATTTCAAAACAGTGCGGTCATGGCCGTTCTTCAATCCTGCGATTATCGTTTCGGGGGATATTTTTTGCCAATGTAGCGTTGCAACCCTGTGCGCCAATCCGTCATGATATCTATGCCGGCATGACGCAGAACGGCGTTATCCAGCACCGAGTAGCCCGGGCGATGCGCGGGAGCGGCAAATTCACCGCTGCTTACCGGCGCAATGGGATGATCAATCCCGGCCAGGGTCAAGGCCGCGCACGCGAATTCATGCCATGAGCACTGCCCATGGGAAACGGCATGGTACAGTCCCGGCCCGGGCCGGCGTTGAATCATAAGAATTAATTGTTGAGCCAGTTCATCGGTGGGCGTGGGTGCCACGATTTGATCCGCCACCACGCGCATCGGCTTTCCGGCGCGGGCGACGGTAATCATCGTGTCCACAAAATTCAGACCGCCCTTGAGTTTGCAGCCGGCCATTCCA
Source organism: Planctomycetota bacterium (assembly GCA_021808105.1). GTDB lineage: Bacteria > Planctomycetota > Phycisphaerae > WQYP01 > WQYP01 > JAMDCX01. The sequence continues at coordinate 7,816 of JAKBCC010000043.1, read as the reverse complement.
AAGAGGCCGCAGGTTCGCACCACATATCCCACCGCAGGCGCGTGGGTAAGCGTCATGCAATCACCGCCGAAGCGTGTCAGGGCGTAAATACTTTTGGGATGAACCGGCGCGGTTTCCGGCAGCGGCTTGGAATCCACAGGCCCGTCCATGACGTAATCGGTGCCGATTTGAAAAAGCAGGATGCCCCGCTTCTGACATTCCACCGCCAGCCCGCGCACCGCGATGGTATTGACCCGATAAGCGCTATCGAATTCACGTTCGCAAAGATCCACGTTGTGAAAGGCGGCGGTGTTAATAACCGCATCAGGCCGCTGCTGATCCAGAAAACTCGCGAAAGCGACGGTGTTCGTAATATCGAGTTCCTGTCGTCCGGTCACGGGCAATGCCTGAAAACCTGCCCGCGGCAACGCTTCTACAATATCCGCGCCCAGTTGCCCTGAACTTCCAATGACCATAATTTTCATGCTGCGACTCCCTGAGTAATGGAATGATTCTACAGCGCTTACCGCAATTTGGGGCAAGTGCTCTTCCATCTGCGTTTACACACAGGCTTGCTTAACTGGGCGTGGCGTTTGACAGTTGACATTGATCAATACAGTGTTTACCTTTCCGTCCACAGCCTTTTAATGCACTGGCGGTTTATGGAGTTCATAGTATGGTAAATCTACGGCGATTGGTTACCGGTCTGGCACTGGCGGCGACTTTTGCAGCCTTCGCGGGGGTGCGTGCCGGAACCGTTATCTTAAAAAATGGTGACCATATCACCGGCGCAATCACACGCGTTGGAGCAGCGCATGTAATAGTTAAAACCATGTATGCCGGTGTACTTTCCATTCCCATTGCGGATATCAAAACATTATCCAGTAATACTCCCGTGGTGCTGGCACCCGCCAAAGCCCCGGCTCACATGGCGACACTGGCCCCGGCACCCAGCGGCTCCGGATGGACCGTAACACCGGTGAACATGCCCGTACCGCCGATGCCCAAACCGCCGGCCAAAGCTCCCGAGCCGGTCTCATGGTTTGGTCCCAACTGGGAAAATGAACTTGATCTTGGCGCTTTAGATGCCGCCGGAAATTCCAACAGCACACAATTTACCGGGGCCTTGAATTTACATTATCATTTCAAACCCGACGAAGTAAATATCAGTCTTACCGGCGGCTACGGTATGACCAATGACGTTCAGTCGCTGGGATTTTTCCAGACCGATGAAATCTGGCGAAGAGCCTTGGATGAATTCAAACCCAAGTGGGCTAAAAAGCTGTTTCTATTTGCGGAAAACAGCAACCGTTATGATGCGATCCTGGGTATTTCCATTCGCTCCAATAACTCGATTGGTCCCGGTTATTATATTTTTGACAACAAAAAAGTGGAACTCGATGTCCGCGGCGGCCCTGGTTATACATACGAGCGGTATTTCCATGGCCAGACTGTAAGCTATATCAACGCCACGGCCGGCTTGCACTTCCGCTACCAGATTGATAATCGCACGCAATTTACCCAGACCATGCAGTATATTACGTCGATGGAAAACGCGTATAACTATCAGGCCAGCGCCACCAGCGCTATCAGTTTCGATTTGCCGGAAGTAGCGCGCGGTTTCGGCTTGCGTGCCAGCTTCACCGATAATTACGACAACACCGCCGGTGAACTGGGACGCAAACGCAATGATACGCTGATTATTGGCTCCATGTTTTACAAGTTTTGATGGCGTGGGGACAGCGTTGCTTGCCCGGACCCATCCGCTGGTGCTGCTTCGGCTGTCGCAACCGGCCACGAGTAGCCCGCCGTCATGATCCCCAATACCAGGATGATTCCGGTAAACAGAACCGGATCATACGTGCGGCTGTAATTGGAGGCATGGGGGCCGAAGATTTTTACAAGATCTGATGTCAGCATCATAAGAACTACGGCCACGATCAAAAGCAGCGTCATGCGCCGTCGCGTGGCCGGTGCCGCCTGCTCATCACTGGCGATCAACCCGGCGGCCAGGAGTGTGAAAATGAGCGTGACATAATGCGGCACCCAGCCCCACGCCTCCGCCCAGAGTAAAAAGGCCGCCACCGCGCCAATTTCAAATATATACCGTCGGCACTTCAGCGTGGGCAGCGTGCGCCGCATCCACACCAGACCACCTGCGCCAATGCCCACCAATACAATCCGGACAATCCATTGCGCAGCGGAAACGGACAAATTCAGCACATTGACATAATATTTTTTCGCCTCACCATGGTGATAGGTGATAAAAGCACTGCGATGGGCCAGCAGGCGAATCAAGAAGCTGGGCAAGGACTCCCCGGAGGTAATCGCCACCGCGCCCTTGACCAGGTAGGGCGCAATCATGGCATGAACGTATTGCTGATTCCAGCGAATGGCTTGATGCAGGCCAAAACAGATTGCCAGAGGCACAAAAAGCCAGAATACGATGCCGCCCAGCATCGCCAGAGCCGGTGTCCAGCGTTTGCGCCATAGCAAATACACTAGAAAAATCAGCGGTGTAACTTTAATGGCCACTGCCATGGCAATAAGCATTCCGCCGGCCACATCGCTCCAGAATTCCTCAATCTGAATAAGAAACAATCCCGCCGCCAGAGGCGTAAGCATCAGCAGATTCATCTGCCCTTCTTGCATATCGCCTATGACGGGCCACAGCCAGACCAGCAGAATCAACGCCATGGGCAACGGATTAATTTTCCCGCCGCAGCGCCGTATGATGGCCATTCCGGAATAGAAAATAATCGCCAGCATCACCGGTTTACACAATACCCATGTGAATTGTGCCGCCGGGTAGGACAACCATGACAGCGGTGCCAGTAGAACGAAAGTAAACGGCGGCATGGGCCAGGACGTGCCGGAAATGGCGGCGTGCTGGTGTAAAAATTCCGGCAGCATCCGCAGCCAGCGGTTGAAGTCATTAATATCCCCTGGATGCGGCAGCGCCAAGTCCTTCGCCTGCCGATGCCAGGCTTGAATGGCAATAACCACCGACGCGACAGCCACAATGCCCCATGCAATGATTGCAGTCCAAAGCTTTTGTGCCCGGTCTTTTGCCAGAGCCAAATCACGATCATTCATTAATTCATGTTCCGATCAATGCGAATTCACGTCCCGTAACGCTGCGGGCAGGCAAGGATAACCGCCTCCTGCCGGCGTGGCAATATTTCCACTTCACGCCATGCTTGATAAATGCGCTGCAAAAATTCACGCTCGGCAGGCGCGGCTGGTTGCCAGTGGCGGGGCGCAGGAATATAGTGAAAAACTCCTTGCGACGGTGCGGCGAGGCTCTGTGATATGAAACATCACGGAAAACCAGCACCTGATTTACGGACGCTTCAGCCTTGGCGATCGTCGCGATTGGCTGACTGAATGTGAAGGAAAATAGTATGGCGAAAACTTCGGATTATGATCTGGTAGTCATTGGCTCCGGCCCCGGCGGATATACTGCGGCCATCCGTGCTGCGCAGCTGGGCATGAAAGTGGCATGCGTGGAAAAGGAGCCGAAGCTCGGGGGAACATGTCTGCGCGTGGGGTGCATTCCCAGCAAAACACTGCTGGAGACGACAGAGAAATTTGTTACCGCGCGCGACCGCTTCAGCCGCATCGGTATTACCTGTCAAAATGTGGCCATGGATTTACCCGTGCTCATGGCCCGTAAGGACAAAGTGGTTGATACCCTGGCCACCGGCATTGCCGGGTTGTTTAAGAAAAATAAAATTGAACGTATCACCGGTACCGCAGCCTTTACCGGTGCCAAAACCATAAAGGTGACATCCACCTCGGGTGAGAAATCCATTACCGCTGAAAAATTTCTCATCGCGACGGGTTCGGCACCCATTGAACTGCCGAACCTGAAATTTGACGGCAAAAAAATTATTCATTCGGATCACGCCATTGCGCTGGACCGGGTGCCGGAAAAAATGGTGGTGATCGGGGCAGGAGCCATCGGATTGGAATTGTCATCCGTCTGGAGCCGCCTGGGTGCCAAGGTGACGGTTCTGGAAATTTACCACACCACGCTGCCGGGGGCGGATGAGGAGATGAGCAAGCTGATGGAAAAGCTTCTGCGCGAGCAGGGGATCACGTTTCATTTTGCTTCTATGGCCACCGGAATAAAAGAGGATAAATCCGGTCTGAAAGTGCGCTTTGTCAGCAAAGATGCCAAGCCGGGGGCTGCGGAAACCGAATTGCCCGCGGATGTCGTGCTGGTCGCGGTGGGGCGCAGGGCGTATACGCAGGACTTGAATCTGTCGGCGGCAGGCGTGCAGACGGATTCCCGCGGACGAATCACCATTAACCATTCATTTCAGACCAGCGCCGCAGATATTTTTGCCATCGGTGATGTGGTCGCCGGGCCGATGCTGGCCCATAAGGCTGAGGAAGAAGGCGTCGCTGCCGTAGAGTTAATGGCAGGCAAGGCGGGGCACGTGAATTACGACACCATTCCGCTGGTGGTGTATACCGCCCCGGAATTGGCATGGGTGGGAAAAACCCAGGAGGAATTGACCGCCCAGGGCGTGAAATTCCGCATTGGAAAATTCCGCTTCACCGCCAATGCCCGCGCGTTATGTATGGATGAAGCGCACGGCATGGTAAAAATTCTCGCCGATGACTACTCCGATCGCGTACTGGGCGTGCATATCCTCGGCCCGCAGGCATCAAGTTTAATTTCCGAAGCGGTCATGGCCATGGCCATGGGAGCCAGCAGCGAAGATATCGCAAGAACCTGCCACGCCCACCCCAGTTTACCGGAAGCCATTCGGGAAGCGGCGCTGGCCGTCGATGGTCGAACAATTAATTCATAATGCTGCAGTGGGGGCGCGCTCCTTACGCGGGCGGCAGATCGCCTTTGGTGATCCGATTGGAATCCAGCGTAACGCCCCCGAATTGCGACAGCGCGCTGCCGTCGCGGATCGTGGCATCCGTGTTGATTGTGATATCATCGCGGGCGAGAATATTTCCTGCGAACGCGCTGTCGGTCCCAAGCGTTGCGGAGGTGCCGACCTGCCAGAAAACGGCACCTTTCAGCCATGTGCTCGCACCACCGTTGATTGAAATAATCGACGAGTTGCTGGCGGTTGTCAGCGTGGTGCCAATCTGAAAAATGAATTGCGCGTTGGGATCATCCTGGTCTTTGAGTGTCAGGATCCCATTGAGTGTGGCTGCTAGGGAAAAATGATACACTCCGGGCAACAGCGTCAACCCTCCAAGATCCTGGCCGCTAAGGTCGTGCGTTGAGGGCATCGCTGCGGCAGCGTTATAAGCGGTGGTAAGGTCCTTGTGGGCTTGGAGTGCAGTAGCATCTCCGGCACGCGTTGTGTGCGGCCAAGCCACGGTTGTCGGCAGAAATCCGGTAATGTCGGTGCCGTGGCTGGTCCCCACATCCCCGCCATGAATAGAGGTTTTACCGGTGCTGTCTACCGCAGTACCGGCGAGTACCGCAAAGTTGCCGGCCGAACCGAGTTTAATGGGGGGGGGGGGCGATCCACCGTCTGGCGGGGCCCCGGTGGTACTACCAAAAGAATAATCGTTTTATTTTTCATGGCTGATCCTCCAAGTATCGCAAATATGGGCGGCTTTTGTGAATATGGATTCACAATTCGAAGCTGAGCATCGCAATTGAAAGAACAAGCCGGTAGTTGCTTGAACGGGCAGGGCGTCGGAGCGATCCGTTTTGCGGTTAACCAAAAAGGAGCCGCGATAATCGTACGGCATGCAGTGTTATGCTCAAGCACTGCATAGCCAATTATAGCAGCAAATCTCGATAATAGCTAATCTCATGCCCGGCGCTTTTGTATAATAATTATTCCAATGCTTCCGGTGAATCAGGGCAGTCCGAAACAAAGGTACCTGACACCTTTTCCGCCGCCCCACCCCAATTTACCGAAAGCCATTCGGGAAGCCGCACTGGCCGTCGATGGCAGAACAATTAATTCATGATGCGGCTTCTCTGTCACAGTAAAAAAAGCGATTCACAACAGAAAGAAACTTTAATCATCCCTTGAAGGAGCCGTTTTCCCTATATGTCCGGCATCGCGAAGTTTCCTGAGGTATTGTTCCTGCGTCATAGAGCAGTCGACTAACTCGCCGAAGAGCTTTTTGGTCAACTTGACCTGCCTTGCCATTACTGCCAGAAGATTGTCACCAATTTCTTTTTCGCCGTGACTGATCTTGGTGCGAACCGCTGTCTTCCTGCCATCGGCATAAAAATAATAGTACACATGGTCGCTTTGGTGCGATTGGAACCCCTTGCGGCACAGCGCTGCGCCTACATCCTTAGCCGGCTTAGGCATTTGCTTGTTTTCCCCCCACAAAGCTCACCATGTTTCGTAGCCGCTCTCGCAGTTGCCCAGCTATTTCGTCCAGGTTGTCGGGGGCTTCTTCCGCAATCTGCGCATATAGATCTGCAAAATCGGCATGCAGATTCTTCAGTGCAATCTCTCGGCGCTCGGCATACCCCCACAGATTCAGGCCATGATGATTGTACACCCATAATCCATCAGCATATTCAATATTCACTGCAAGGGGATCCGCAAGATGATATACCCGGCCTGCATGCTCGAAGCGTGCAATCCTTAAAGGTTCCATGCTCACGTGCTCAGCGTTGAGCACCTGGTGCATCTTGCTGACCTGACCCCGATCACTTAGCGTGGCGTATCCGGTTACTTCAACCGTGGAGCCTGCGATCAGATTGGCGATCTGGTCACGCATGGCATCACCATAGAAGCAATCAATATCGCGATGCTGGCTGCGCACAGTAATCATGTCATCGCCTGCATCAACGTGTATCTTGATCAGTTCCCCGACAATGGTGACTTCCTCAGTATCAAACCCTTGCTGGCCCTGGGGGACAAAGGCTTTGATTCGCGCCCGCGCATCCGCCGTGAGCGTAACCGCCGGATGCTTGTTTGGCTGGCAGTTTTCCAAGACTACGGAATACTGGTCTCCCAAATTCGGCATGAGGCCTTCAATGGCCCGGACCATATAATCCCGATCAAATCGATTGAGCTTCACCTGCTCAAGATGATCCGTGTTTATCGCAACCGCGACATCAAAAAGTATGTCGACGGATTGCTGACCGATATTGAAGTTGTTGTCCAACACGGGATTAACCGCCAGTTCAGCCTCAATGACCAACTCGCTATGGTGGGACGCGGCAAAGGTCAATTCAGCCGCTGAACGGAACCGGTTAAACCACAGGCCCCGCCGCAAGCCGCTATGACCTGAAGCTGCCGCAGCCGCATGAAACATGGCCTGCTGCAGCGACAGAAGCTTCGCCGCGACGACAGTCAGCGGCACCGCACCCTGACGAAATCCCTCGCCGGTGAATGTCAGCTTGAGCCGTGGTTGTTGGTCAGACATTGGAATTTCCGAGCATTAGTAAAGCCATTTTCTTATCCTAACCGGATATTCAACTCTAACAAGTATACCGTTAAGCCGTCCGTCATCCTAACTTTTGCCGCGACTCGCGTGCCTGGATATTGCGTTTTCATTACGCATGGGGACCAAGAGCGCCCGCCGACCGCCCCCGCAAAAAAGCACCGCCGCCGGATCCAGCCAAGATGCCTGCGGTACGGAGATTCTATCGCCGGGCTACCGGCGAAACGTGTCAAAATCTGCGCCTCCGGAATGTCCGTTTTGTTGTGCAGGCTTGCGCGCACGAACCGGATCGCAGTGAACGCTTGCCGGAAAACAAGTTCTCGGCCTGGTGCTACCTGTCTTTTTTCCGGTCAATGACCGTATCCGCCAGGGCTTGCCGGGCTTCGATTCGTTTGAGGTGGCGGCGCACCAGGGTGGTATCAACCAGGCCGCCGAGCGT
>JAKBCC010000042.1 GCA_021808105.1 Planctomycetota bacterium | reverse complement strand
AAGCCGGGCTGTCACCGCACAAGTCCCCGGATTTTTTTGTAGCCGCCGCCGGATGGAATGCCGTCATTGAATCGCTGATTGCCCAGGGCAAACTCTCTCCGCAGGATCCCACCGCAGCACGGGCCGCAAGGGCTTTGGCAGCGGTATTGCAGGCCGAAAGCAAAAGTCCTTCGGAGCCGTTGAGGATTTTGGATTTGTGCGCGGGGCTGGGAACCAAGACCATCCAACTGGCGCGGGCTTTGCCGCAAGCCCTGATTATCGCAACAGATATTGCGGATGAAAAATTAGCCACCATAGAAGGCCGCTCGCGGGAAGCCGGCGTAACAAATATCCGCACAGTCGATATGCTGACGTTCCGCACAACCAAACCGCCATTATTTGATGCCGTGCTGGTGGATGCCCCCTGCTCCAACACCGGGGTGATCGCCCGGCGGCTGCAAGTGCGGTGGCGCTGGCCGCTGTTTGATTTGGCCGCCGTGCGGGAATTGCAAACCAGGCTCATGGACGATGCGGCGGAACACCTCAAACCCACGGGGCTTCTGGTATACAGCACGTGCAGCATTGATCCGGATGAAAATACCGTCGCCGTCAACGATTTTCTGCGCGGCCGGCCTGGTGAACAATGGCGTAACATGCGCCGGGAATTCCAACTGCCCGCGGCGGGAGTCCCGGAAGAAAGATGCGACGGCGGATTTGTCACAGTTTTCAAGCGGCAATGAGCCTGCTAAACTTTCGGGAAAGAAATAAGATATTACGGTAAGACTCTAGTTTGGAAATCAATATGACCCATCAACCTGTCAAAATCGCGATCTGCGGCTCATCAGGCCGCATGGGAAACAGAATTTCCGCCCTGGCCCTGGAATCTCCAGAGCTTTTCAAGACCGTCGCCCACATCGACCGCGTTACGTCCCATGCCGGAGAAAACACACCGGCAGTCGTAGCCGATTTACCGCCGGGAGTGGATGTGCTGATTGATTTTTCCGCCCCGGCGGCTACCCGCGCAATGATCGCATCATGTGTAAAGTACAAAACTGCCATGGTCATCGGCACCACCGGCTTGACATCAGCCGACCACGCCCTGATTGACCAAGCCGCAAAAGCCATTCCAATTTTGCAGGCTACCAACACCAGTCTGGGAATAAATGTGTTACTGGCGATTGTCGCACAAACCGCACAGCAGCTTGGTGCAGCCTATGACATTGAAATTGTCGAAGCGCACCACAATCAGAAAAAAGATTCCCCCTCCGGCACGGCACTTTCACTGGCCCAGGCCATCTGCCAGGCCACAGGCCGAGATATTGATCAGACACTGGTACATGGCCGCCATGGCGGAGATACATTGCGGAAAGCCGGCGATATTGGTATGCACGCGGTACGCATGGGGGATGTTATTGGAGAACACACGGTTTATTTCGCCACCGCCGGTGAACGCGTGGAAGTAAAACACACCGCCAGCACGCGCGACACATTTGCACACGGAGCATTGCGAGCCGCCGCCTTCATGGCGGGGAAGCCGCCGGGCCGCTACAGCATGAGCGATGTGCTCGGGGGGCAGCAAGGAGTTAGGAGCTAGGAGTTAGAAGTTAATGCGGAGTCACCAAGGGCGATTGGCGGGGAAAAATTGCAGCGGCAGCGCTTCCAAGTAATTTCAGCCTCCAGGTTCCAGCGTCCAGCTTTTTCATCGTGGCAAAATATTATCGCTCCTTGTAACTCACGCCCAAGAGGTTTACACTTCAAATTATGGAAATGAGGGAGACCGATGGAACGGTGGCCAAATAAGCTGTGCAGGGATGGGTGTGCTCAGTGTCTTGTTTCGGAGGAAACCCCATGGACAGCATGTTGGAACCGCGGCAATTTGCCAATCTCAGCTCGGTCGCAGGATTAAGTCGCACCACACTTGATGAACATCACCAACTTTATTGTGGCTATGTACGAAAAGCCAATTCACTTTCTGATCGGCTTGTCGCCATTCAAAATACGCCTCATCTGGCCAATGCGGTGGATATTGTCAATATCAAGGGCGATCTGTGTTTTGCCCTGGCGGCGGTGCGTAATCATGAAATGTATTTCGATATTCTCGGTGATCAGAAAACCGCGGTCCCGCCCCTGTTAAAACAGCGCATCAGCCTGAACTTCGGCTCCATGGAAAATTATATTGAAGATCTCCGCCGCACTGCGCTGGGAACCCGCGGCTGGACCTGGACCGTCATGGATAACGTCACCGGGCGGCTATGGAACTTGTCCGGGCAGCACAATGGCCTGTTTCCGTTCTGGGACGCGCAGCCCATTTTAACACTGGATTTATGTGATCACGCCTATTTTTATGACTTCGGTCACCATCGCGCTGATTATGTTTCTTGCCTGATTGACAACCTTAACTGGGAAAAGCCCGCGCAGTATCTGACCAGCGAAGGGAAGGTACAACATTCCGGATCGGTGATGGTACCCGCGTAGGCCGCAGCAATTTTCCCGTGACGCACGGCGTGAAGTGTGCCCTTAGCTCAATGCGGCAGCGTTGAGTTCGACGCGGAACACAATTTAATTACACGACTTTTCTCCTTCGTCGCGATTGACCGAATCACTGAGTCGTGTGATTAAACGCCATGACAATGCGGCGTTTTAACTCCGCTAAATCAGTATCGGCCTGTACCGGCTCACTACCCTGAACCGCAATGGCTTCGCGTAACGGCACCCAGCTTTTGCACCCGGCATACTGCGGATCAAGCGCTAACTTAATCGCCTGCGGCAACCGCCACGCCCGCAACAAAATGATATACAGTGGGTAATCCGGGCGATAATTAAATCGCATATCAATCAGGGGCTTATCCCATAAATGCAAATCATCCAGATGTTCAAACGCGCGCCGGTCTGGTACCCGGGCGATATAAAACACTTCCGCCCATCCGCGAATCGTGATTTCCGCCGGTTCGCGATCCACGGTTTTTATCGCGCCACGCCAAGCCGCTTTTAACGATTCCGGATGCTGATGCAGCACCGTTGGAAAGAGAAGAAAGTGTGAATGCTCCAGTTCAAATTCCCCTGCCGCTTCATATATGCCTCCCTTGCGCAACAATATCGCCTGCTGCCCGGCGAGCACGGCATCGCAAACAATCGACCATTCCTTCAATGCCATATTCAAAAATGACTGCATCACCAAGTCCCGTCCGCTTTTTATGATTCCGCACCGGCCGACACAGGTTCAATGTGACTGGCGATTTCCGCTACCTGCGGCAGACGCATACGAATGCGTTTTTCCAGTTCCGTCACCTTTCCATGAGCGTAGGCCACGGTAATATCCGCCCCGAATTCCGCGTGAAAACTTAAATAAACACGCTCGTTGATGGTATGGGCATGGACCGCGTGAACCGCTAATCCCATAGCCTCAGCCAAACTTCGCACGATCGCCGCCAGGCTTGGTTCGGCGTCGCCAGGTTCAACATGTACAGTAATATCAATGCTGGAATGTTCGCTGGAAACGGCCAATTCCACCGACGTGGCAATCCGATGGCCTTCTTCCAGGGTCGCGGTGGGATTCACGCGGATGGTGGTATCCACGAAGCGACGGTTGCCGCCCTGTCGCACACGGATGCGCGGCACATCCCGCACCCCCGGTACCCGGCGGATAATGTCCTGCAGTTGCTTATCAACGCCTTCGGGTGCCCGATCCACCAGCACATCCACCGAATGCATTGCCAGCCGGATCGCCGCTCCAATCATCAAAATGGCTACCGCCAAGGCACCGACATTATCCATCCAAGCCAGCCGACCGTGGCTTAACAGCGACATCAAAAGGGCGATAAGCACGACCGCAGCACTGATAAGGTCCATGCGGAAATGCACACTGCTGGCCCGCAGTGCTTCGCTGCCGAATTTTTTAGCGGAGGCGACCAGTTGCATGGTACGCCAGATATCCACTCCGATGGCCGCGCACAATACCACAATTGCGAAAATGGTGGGGACGGTGGGCAGGGCATGCGGATGGCCGAAATCCATGATTGCACGCCACAGAATCCATAGCGCTGTCAACGCCAGAATAATGCTCTCTGCAAAAGCCGAGAGATTTTCCACTTTGCCATGACCATAGTTATGCGTTTGATCCGCGGGGCGATCGCTGATATGCACAGCAATCAGCGTGATAATGGTAGCCAGAACATCTACCGCGTTGTGCAAAGCATCTGAAAGAATGGCCAGACTGCCCGTCAGCAGGGCCATCAGCAGTTTTAACAGGGTCATCGCCAGACTGGCCATCAATGATAGCCACGCGGTATGTTGCTTGTCCCTGGATAGTTGATGTTCCGCCACGAAAGCACTTCCCCGAACGCCCTGTCGGTGCGTTTACCAGCAATCCCGCCCATTACTGGGACACACTCCCGGCTTCCCCGCCGGGAACAGTATACAATGATTCGCCGATTGGCATTATTTTTTTGGAAAATTGGGCGGTTTGCGATTAGTGGCCGCAAGGTATTTTTCCGCCGTCCGCGCGGCCTGTTCGGCCTTACGCCGCTTCAGGGCCTTGTACTCCTCCTCGGTCAATTCGCCGCGTTGATACATTGCTTCAATTTCCTTAAGGGAAAAGCCGAAACCCGTCATCTGCGCCGATGGATTGGCAACACGCTTGCGAATGGCGCGAATTACCATCCAGCCGATAATAACCCCGGCCAGGAGGACTGCCCCCCACTCGAAAATACCAATCAGGCTTTTGTCCAAAGTAACAACCTCACCAACGCGCCCGTTAACCTGCCGCGGCATTATTATATACGTTATTGCTACCGCCGCGAGTTTGGCTTTTCAGAAACCGCGAAAAAAACATTGACACAACGCCCTGGGCGCGTATGATAAAAGAGGTTACAAAGGCAAACTGCCCGGCAGGAATGGTCCTTTTCCGCGCAGTTATGGAGTCAGGCATGCTTCAAGATGCGGCAAGGCTGAAAATCACCCGCGACGGTGATGTTGTTCTGGTGGAATTCACTCATCGGAAAATTCTTGATGAGGCAAATATTGCCGAAATCGGGGATCAGCTTGTGGCATTGGTTGAAAATGAGCACCGCCCCAAAGTCATCATTTCATTTGCCGGGGTCGATCATCTTTCATCGGCGGCTTTGGGAACGCTTATTACTGTGAACAACAAAGTTCGCAGCCATGACGGACAACTACGCCTCTGTAACATACATCCGCAGATATTTGAAGTTTTTGTTATCACAAAACTTAATAAACTCTTTCGCATCTATCCGACAATAAAGGAAGCGAAAGAAAGCTTTGATCCGCAAAGCAAGCAGAGCGTCATATAACGTCGGGTTGAGGCAGGCTTTTTCCGGTGTGTAGCCGGTGCGCGAAGGTTAGTTCAGTGTGTCACGCAAGAGGGTACGGATGCCCGTGAATCGCATGGATTGGTAAGCACTTGCAAAGCATAATTCAGAACGGGCGTCATTATGGGACGAATGCGACTGGAAAAAACAACGGCCACTCCGCGGTCTGTCGGTGCATCTTCTACTTCCCGCGGATTATGGTGCCGACTGGAAATTCCCAGCGATCTCAAGCAGTTGGAAGAAGTGGAAGAGACCATATTATCCCAGTGCCAGCGCTATTCGTTTACCGACCGTGATCTATTTGCCCTTAAACTGGCCATCGATGAAGCCTTTGCCAATGCGGTCAAGCATGGCAACCACTGCGATTGCGATAAGCACGTCCGCATTAAATATCGTGTAACGCCCCGCCGGGCCGATGTGGTCGTGGAAGATGAAGGCCCCGGATTTAACCCGGCCAGCCTGCCCGATCCGACTCTGGACCAGCATATTGAATGCACGCATGGCCGGGGTATTCTTCTGATGCGGGCATTTATGAATAACGTCGTTTTCAGCCCCTCAGGAAATTCTGTCACCCTCACCAAATTTAACGACTCCGCCCGTAACAATACTGAACACAGCATCGCCTTTGGCTGACCGCCCTGATAACCGTTTACAGGGCAGCACATCAAAATTCCGGGTCAACCCCCGTACATGCATGAATTGCCATGCATCAAATGACTCAGGGGCATAGATTAATCCCCCGATTCCCGATTCCAGATTCCAGATTCTTAAGCCTCGATGCGTCCCCTTGCATTATTACACTGTTACGTGAGCTCCCGGTTGCGGAAAAGCGCTACCGCGATGCTCAATGCGGCACCGATGTACATCAATGCGTAGGCTGAGGCCATGCTGACATAACCAACCACTTCCCCAAGGGTCGGCGCATCCGGCCCCTGATAATGTCCCGGCATGGAAATGGGACGGTAAATCAGGGCCTGATTAATATCAAAATTGGTCAGATAGGGCAGCAAATAGCTGCCGCCATCCACCAGGGCCTGCCACGGCTGCCCCACGTGCAGCAGCGGCGCGAACCGGGTCAGGTTGGCTCCAATATACAAAACGACAATGACAGTCATATTCAAAGCCAGGCTGTAGCGTGTGGCGATGGCGGTGCTGATGGCGGCTAAAGTGGCCAATTCCATAAATTGCAGCACAAATGCCGGAATTAAGGCGAGGATAGCCATGTCATTGGCCCAGTACAAAGCTTGTTGACCGGCATAAGAAGCTACCGACAAGTCAATCCGCTGGTCCGAAAAATACCGCAGCCACGCGCAGGCCGCCGCAGCCAGCGTGCAGATGGCCATCGTGACAAACATCAGACAGACAATACCCAGGTACTTTCCAATGATGACCTGCCAGCGTGCTACCGGTTTGCTCATCAGAGTCAACATGGTGCGATTTTCAATTTCCTCGTCAATCACTTTTGCCGTAGCGAAGACCATGATGATTAAAATGAACATCAGCACAAACGACATGGCCACATCGCGATACATTTTGGTGTCTTCACCAAATGTATTAAACGGCACAAATGCGGTAATCACAATGGCCGCCAGGCACATCCCAAAGACGATGATCGTGAAGGGTTGATACAGCGCTTCGTGATAGGTCACTTGTGTAATGGCACCGATGCGGCTTAAGTTAATAAGCGGTAAAATAATATATTCCATCAGCCCCCAGATCCCCGCCGCCGCGGTAACTGATCCGCAAAGCAATAGAAAGAATCGCAGGTTATTGGCTGTATTGGCGGTGAAATTGGCATAACTGGACGCCACGCCGCCGTTTCCCTTCCCGGCATGGCCCGCATAGTTTACCGCGGTTTCCGCCGCTGAAACTTCATGGGAATGCCAGATAGCCACCACGAGCGTCAAGCTTAGCAGAATGGCCATTACGATAATGTATGCTTTGGTAAGCTTTGTCACACAATCCTCTTTAATGTTGCCAGTGAAGTCTGGATACTATGTCCCGGATTTTACCATATTATTCGCACGCCGGGGAGCAACCCCTGCACCGGGTGAGTTTGCAGAGTCATCGACGTGATAAACCCGGCGAACCGCTTTTCGATATCCTGCAGAAGTTTTTCAATCTCATCGGGCGTTGCTTCAAGAATCACTTCCACGGATCCATCCGATAAATTACGTACCGTTCCGCCTATCTTATACGCTCCAGCCAGTTCAACGGTTGTCTGCCGGAAGCCGACACCCTGCACGCGACCGGAAAACAAGGCAATTTTGCGTATACAATGGGCCGAGGCGTTCATAATCAGACATTTTACCAGCGCGCGACATTTTTCGCCTCTTTTTTCGGTGCCGGTACACGCTGCACGTAACAGGCCGTACGTTGGATGGGCAGGCAGGCGTTGCCGGAGGCCAGTTAAACAGCGGTCAATATAAAGCCCTAAACATAATCCCACACATTTTATTATTATGGTTATAGTTATAACATTTCCCGTGCTGCGGGTTTGTCGTGAATTCGATAAAGAATAACATTGCGGCATTTTGGAATTAAACGGTAAAATCTTCGGTGAATTCCGGAACCGTCGTGAGGAGTTTGTATGCAACATGCTCGATATTGCCGTGTGCCTCTGTGGGCCGCAATTGCTTTTTCAGGGCTTCTGCCGGCCACACAAGTTGCCATCGCCGCACCGGTAAGCGTATCGGCAACGTGGTCCAAGGTCATCGGGACATCGCCGACCACGCCCACGTTGCAGGTGGTGGTAAACCCCATGCTTCGGCCGCAATCCCCCATCAGCCGGCGCGCTTTTCAGGCACTGCATCGACTGAAGGCTAATTTTGTGCGTTTTGTACCGTGGCTGCCCTATCCGCAGTTAGGGGTGGCGGAACTTAAGCCACCGGCCAAAGGGCGGACTTTCTGGAACTTCCATCTCATAGACCCGATGGTACGGGACTTTATGCGTGCCACCGCCGGGCATCCGGTGATTATGAACTTCAGCACGATTCCGGAATGGCTGTATCAAACACCTAAGGCCGTGGCGTGGCCCGCAAACCCCAACCAGGTTTTCTGGGGTTATGAACAAGGCACGATGTTGCGCAAGCATAGCGTGAAAAAAGTCGCCCAATATTACGCCCGCCTTGTAAGCTGGTACACGCGGGGCGGCTTCCGGGATGAATATGGCCATTGGCATGCATCGCCTTACCATTATCACTTTGCCTGGTGGGAAGTGCTCAACGAAGTGGATTTCGAGCACCATACCAATGTACAAACATACACACGTCTCTATGATGCTATAACATCCGCCATTCATAAGGTTTCACCGCATACCAGATTCGTGGCCATGGCGCTGGGTGCCCCGGGCAATGATCTGCCATGGTTCAAGTATTTTCTTAATCCCCGCAACCACGCACCGGGCACGCCATTACAGATGATTTCCTATCATTTTTACGCCACCCCGTCTGCCGCCGACAAACCCGCCGACTGGCCCAAAATATTCTTTTCGCAGGCGAAAGGATTCCTTGGCACCGTGCGAAAAATTCAGGCTATTCGCCGGAAGCTTTCACCGCAAACCCAGACGGACACGGATGAAATCGGATCCATCCTGCCCTTTGACACAGCCCCAAAACTGGCGCGGCCCATACCCAATATGTACTGGAACTTAAGCGGTGCCATGTATGCCTATCTGTTCGCCCATCTGGCGCGCCAGGGCATTCAAATTGCCGGTGAAAGTCAGCTTATTGGTTATCCCAGTCAGTTCCCCAGCGTCTCAATGGTCAACTGGACCACCGGTGTACCCAATGCGCGGTTTCGTGTGCTGCAGTTATTGCATGATAACTTCGGCCCCGGTGATAAGATCATCGCCACCCGCGCCACTGCACCGGGTATTTTTGCCCAGGCCTTTGTAACGCCTGCCGGCCTGCGGAAAATTCTGCTGGTCAACGAACGCAATTCTCCCGTTGTGCTCAACATTCCCATTGCGAAAGCGTCCATGCTGCAATGGGTCGATCAACACACCGCTGAACATCCGCCGGCACATCGCCTGCTGGAGCACAACCATCTGCGTCTGGGCGGATTGGCCGTTGCAGTCATAACCCTGGGAGCAAAGCCCCAATAACATCTGGAAATAATAAGTCGCGAAATCGAGTTTGAAATGCCTGATACAGCTTTTGTTACGCCGGATACCTCATCTAAACACCGCACCGCCAAAGTCGGGCTGTTTGGTATCGGGCTGGATACCTATTGGCCGCAGTTTCCAGGCTTGAAGCAACGCCTGGATGGCTATCTCACGGTTGTGGAGAATCAGCTTAAACGACCGGAAGTAGCGGTTGTTAATCTCGGTCTGATTGACTCGCCTGAAAAAGCTCTCAACGCCGGGCATGATTTCCGCACTGCGGATGTTGATCTGATATTTTTGTTTGTCAGCACGTATGCCCTGTCTTCCACGGTTCTGCCCGTGGTTCGCCGCGCGAAGGTGCCGGTGATTATTCTCAATCTCTCCCCGGCTCCGGCCATGGATTACGCCAAATTCAACGCCATGGGCGATCGCACCGCCATGACCGGTGAATGGCTGGCCTGGTGCCAGGCATGCCCGGTACCCGAGATTGCCAATGTGTTTAACCGCTGCCAGATTCCCTTTCATCAGATTACCGGCGTGCTGGAAGGCGATCCGGAAGTCTGGCAACAGGTGGATCAGTGGATTTCAGCGGCCATTGTGGCCCATGCGATGGAACATAACCGCCTGGGCGTGATGGGCCATTATTACGGCGGCATGTTGGATATTTATACCGACTTGACCCGGCAATGCGCTGTGTTTGGCGGCCATATTGAAATATTGGAAGTGGACGAGCTTGCGGCTCTGCGGACGAAAGCCCACGCGCAAGACATCGCCCGCCGCCTCGCATACTTTCATGAAGTTTTTGACATACGCAACGACTGCCCGGAGCAGGAACTGGAACATGCGGCGCGCACCAGTGTGGCGTTGGATCAACTGGTGGAAAATCATCAGCTTGGTTCTCTGGCTTATTACTACATGGGCTCCGGCAACCCCGCCAATCAAGATACCATGAGTTCCATTATTCTCGGCACGTCCCTTTTAACCGCACGCGGTATCCCCGTGGCCGGAGAAATGGAAATAAAAAACGCCCAGGCTATGAAAATAATGGACGCCTTCGGAGCGGGCGGCTCATTTACCGAATATTACGCCATGGATTTTAATGATGACGTTGTCCTGATGGGCCATGACGGTCCCGCCCATGTCGCCATGGCGCAAGGCAAAACCCGAGTCCGGCCCCTGCAGGTATATCACGGCAAAGTCGGCAGGGGACTGTCGGTGGAAATGTCCGTCAAGCACGGCCCAATCACGCTGCTATCCGTGGTTGAAACCGGCGATGGAAAGCTCAAACTCCTGACCGCGCAAGGCGAATCCACAGCCGGCCCCATCCTGGAGATTGGCAACACCAACAGCCGCTACCGCTTTCCCATCGGTGCCCGCGCGTTTGTGGAAACCTGGAACACCCAAGGCCCCGCCCACCATTGCGCCGTCGGAACAGGCCATATCGCCGAAAAGATCAATAAATTCGGCAATCTTGTGGGCATCCCCACAGTTCGCATCTGCTAACAGCCTGCGGAATTTGAGATTTTAAATTTGAAATCTCGGATTTTTTTAGCCGCCCTCTTCAGATAGTCGTACATTTATTGCGCGGCCGCCCTCCAAGCACAACAACGCAACCGCAGAAATAACGATCCACAGATTCCACCGATTAACGCAGATTTTTGTGCCCTAGCCCAACGCGGAAGCGTTGGGTTCGCTGCGGAATGCCATGTTATGGCACGATGCCCTTTCGCCCGTCGCAATCGACCTGGCCGATCACCCGTTAATCTGTGTCAATCTGTGTGAATCTGTGGATCCCCTTCGTCACGCATCATCCAATAAGCGGCCCGCATCGTGAAATTTGAGATTTCAAATTTCAAATGTTTAACACAATCCAATCCCTAAAGTCATGAATTTGTTTTGCGACAGCACCATTTCTCCAATGCGCCCCGGCATCGCAGATCGCAACTCCGCATTGCCTATTTAATTTTAGCGGCGTAAATGCCACGGGCCGCCCAGTATTTTTCCATAGCCACTACGGAAACCGATTCATCCGCCTTATTCGTGAAATCCCATTCCAAGGGCTGCGCGGGCAGGTTGGGGGGAAAGCGATGCAGTCCAAATTGCTCGGGTCTTCTCCCGGCAAGGTTGCATAGGATGACCAGCGGGTCGGTGATCTCATCCGGATAGAACATCTGGCCTGCAAACCCAAATGTGGCAGCCACCGGCTTCTTTATTTGCAGGTCGGCCAGTAAATATGGAACCAGCCGCGCGTCCGTGCCGCAGCGGGAGACCAGTATCATATTTTGGCCCACCCTTCCCTCTGGCCCATAAGCGTGAGAAAAAGGCCCGATATCACTATGAGCGAGCAATTTCGCGGCAGTTATCAACCGCGATTGGATGCCCCTTGGACGCCATCGCACCAGAATATACGACGCGCGGCGACTGTTACTCGGTATGGCCGTGCCGGTGTGATCCGGGGTGACCCCCTGGATCTGTTTGTAAATAATCAATTTCCGCCTGCGGAAATGAAGGGTCCACGTAAGCGGCGAACCAGCCCGCTTCGGCAGCCATGGAGGAATTTCCCGCAATGTGGCCCGCCGCCACAGGGCACGGACGATAACCGCGTCCGGGCGACGTTTCCAGAACAGGTTCATAGCCGCCAAACTCGCGGCCTGACTTTGGCCGTCGATGAGATGCGCCAAGGCTCGCATTTCCGCCGCGCCATTGGGAGGCGGCAGCGCGTAGGCCGCATAGAGCTGGCTACGGCCCTCCTGCGAGAATGCCAGAGAAACGTCGAGAATAACGGAACCCCTGGCCCCCCAAGTCAATATTTTCTTTTGTGATTTCGCCGGGCGGCGCAGCGCCCACCGGTACCAGTTGATCATGCCGCACTTAAGACTGAAAAGTCCGGGCCACTGTTTGACTACACCGGCCCAGATCACGGGAGAGGACACAGCACCATTTGGAGGAGGGGCCGCCGCGCTGGCCGCTTCAATCCCATGCTCATTGCACCATATCTTTATACGCCGGATGGCCAACGCCTGTTGTCCCGCGTAGATGAAGCGCTTCACGCGCGGGGCGTGCGACGCCCCCTGGCTCACAGTTACCAAACCGAAATGCGTCGGATTCAGATGCTCATCCACAAGAAGAAGCCATAATACTTCGGTAAAAGCGTTACTGTAATACTGCCGCCCCAGGATAATGCTCGGGTTCATACCGTTTTCGGGACCTTCCAGAAAGCCCAGCAGATACGACGCTGCCGCTGGCGGCGGAGCCATCTCAAACAAGCTGCGGTAGTTATTCCAATTCTGAATAAAAAAACGGGCGGAGTGGGAGAAATTGACGACGTAATCCGATGCGCCGACATCCGGCATACCGTATGTCAGCGCTTTGACCAACCACTTACCAAGGCTCCTGGGATGCCAACGCAGCAAAATCTGACAGGCACGATGCTGGTCAGAAAAATTTATAACGGTTCGGGAACCGCCGACCGCAGTTACCGATTTGCCATGAAACTCCACTTGCCATCTGGAGAGCGCCGCCGCCGCCGGTACATGCCATCCATACCGCCCGCTGGCAAGGTCAAAGGGAGCATACCCGGTGCATGTCGCCATCCAGAAAAGCAACTTTACTCCCAGCGCGTCGGGCCGCCGCGTCCAGAAGACGTTCAGGGCCTTCAGGCGGACATAACGGCTTCCATCCACCAATAGCGAGTCCAATAGCCATGTGCTGCATCTATCGCCAATCAAGTTCAGTTTGTCGATCGCAGCGGCACGTTCACGGCGGCGCGGGGAAAAGGCCGCCGTGGCGACAGCGGCGTATTGCTTGTTACGTATCCATTGCCTCAAAGATTCGCGGTACAGCTGGGGCGCAGTGTCAATCCATCGCGCTAACAGCAGTTTCCCCTCATACCGCCGAAGGGCGGCCCGCCGCCGGGCATCCATGCCAGGCCCCTTAATATTCCGCGTAATGTTTTGGCAATGCCGTAGAACAGTCTCCAGGGATCTTGCCTGCGACGCCGCCTGCCGCCGCAAACCCGGAGCCAGCGAAAATGATGTTGCGGGATGTGCCGCCGGGCCAGACCGCGTTGCAAAACTCCCGACCGTACCGGTGGACGCCCCTCCGCTGGGTCCCTGCGGCTGGTCCACGTCAATCGGCTTGGAGAACCAGACCTGTCCAGCCATAACGACCGCCACGAACAGCACCGCGACAATTGCCCAGAGGACGTAGCGCATCAATTCCACTCCGCAATTTGACTTTCTCGCCTGCACACGCGACTATACCATAATCGTTTGATCGGGAAACTGTAATAGCCTGGCGAAAATGCCGCGCCGTTGGGAAAATGGCTGGGAATGCCAACGCAAATCATGGGGTGATGTGCGGTGCCCCCCAATGTGTTTGGTGCCAGTTCTATTTTCAGTCGGGGAGGTTTTTATGCGGCAACCCATATACACGGGTCTGATTGTGACCACGGCGGTCCTCTGCGGCATTGTGCTGTTTGTGGTTCTACTGACGGTCATGGAGCGCAGTACAGCAATTCTGCCCAGCGCGGCAACTGTGACGCTGCCCATCCCACCGAGAAACGCACCCCCCCCGCCCATGACCAATGCCATCACGACCCCCACGTCTGCGACCCATGTCGTCATGACCGCTGCGCCCATGCCGCAGTCCACATTCGTACCGCTGGCCCATCAACTTTCAATGCCTCAAAAAATCACGTATCGGCAAAATCTGTCAGTTCCGCAACCGGGCGTGCAGGCACCCATGACAATTTCCGCCATCAATCACGTGCGCGTGCATTCCTCCTGGATAACAGCTTTAACCGTAGATCAGCGCGGACGATGGTGGATCGGCACGGAAGGGCAGGGGGTGATATGTTACGACCCGTCCAAGCCGCAGGGACATCGGCGGCGGCAATTTAATAAAAAGAATTTTGCCCCCGACAATGTATATGCTCTGGCGTGTGATGGCATGGGCCGAATCTGGGCAGGCAGCTTGCGGCACGGCGTGTGCGTGTACAACGGGCGACAATGGAGGGATTATGATCTTACGGCAGGGCAGGGATATGGCCGTGCCAGTGGCATCGTTTATAGCCTGATGAATACCGGAAAATCCCCGGCGCACTGGCAGGCTGTGGCAGATCCCAATGCGCCCACGACCGGCCGGGCGGGGCCGCTGGGGCAGCGGATATTTGCTATTGCAGTTTCCCCCCTTGACGGCAATGTCTGGATCGCGGGAGCCAAAGGGCTGGCACGCTATCACACCCGTAAAAATACCTGGCAATATTACACCCGGGCTGATGGCTTGCCGGCCAATCAACTTTCCTGCCTGGCGTTTGCTCCTGATGGTACACTTTTTGTTGGCATGCAGTGCGACGGCGTGGCGATCGGTTCACCGAAGAATCACTATGCCGCATGGACCCATATTCCCGGTCCTGTCACACCGGCAACAACCGCCTGGGGTGTCGGACTGCCCGATGATCGTGTGAATGCTCTGGCCGTGGCACCCCGTGGTTTTCATCATGGCCATCCCACCTACCGGGTGTATGTCGGCACCGAATCCGGATTGGCTTACGGCGAAGATAATGGGCAGCTTTGGCAGTTTATCCGCGGACGAAATTACACCCTTAAGGTTCAGGGATTGTGGCATGTTCCCAAACATTGGAAGCCCCCCTCTGCCACCATTAAACAGAATTTGCTGGCAACGGATTATCTCTCGTCCCTGGCGGTGGATGCGGACGGAAACATCTGGATCGGCCATCGTACCGGCGGCTTTGAGATATTAAACCAGCATAATATCCGGATATTTCCCGGGGGAGATTCAGCGGGCAATGCCACAGCGCATGATTTTATCGTTTCCATGGCACCGTTGCCCAATGGCGGGATGCTGGTGGGCGGTTATGAATCCGGATTGTTCGAAGTTAAAACGCATCTGCCCGCGGGTGCAGTTGCAGCGATCAAAGCATCTCCAAAGCCGCGATCTGTGCCGCCGCTACCGGCCGGTGCGCGTGCCCCGACAACCGCTGCGTTGGAAACACTCATTGCCGCCGTAAAAGCCGGCCAGGGCCACGCGGTTGCGGCGGCCAGCCTGGGTGCGGACTGGCGCACGGAAGGCGACTGGGTGGGGCACTACGGCGTGGCTTACGCCAAACTTTGCGACGGCGGGCCAAACTTTCAAACCGGCCAGGACCAGTTTTTCGGCGGCCTGGGGTACGCGCGCGTTGATCAGCAGGCGTCCCCGCACATGCTGCAATCGGGGGATATGCGCTATTATGTGGCGTGGTATCATTCCCAACTCCGCCGCACTCTTTATGATCCGGATATGGCCCAGCGCGTGGAAGGTGAATGGAATGATGATGGCCAGGATTATCCCCGCTTCTTCCAAGGTCCGGACATGTGGCTGGCGGTGACCATTCCCAGGGGCCTGTACCGGCTATCGTTTTATTTCCACAACAAGGATGGCGAAAGTGGCTTTAACATGGTGCGGGATTTTACCGTCCAGGTGTTTCCGCAGGGCCTGCCGCCGGCGGTGGCGTGGCAGGCATACAAGCCCCTGGCACAGGGGCGAATCAAACAATTCTGGGGCGGCATGTATACCACCTTTTTATTAAAAGGCCCCGGCATTTATTCCGTGCGTCTGGCCCGCAACAGCAGCCTGAATATGGCGGTTCAAGGCATGTTTCTTGACCCCCTTGCGGGGCCGAAAAGTGATAATGGCTACACCAATCTCGATGGCCTGCCCTTAAGCTCCTATCGACCGCCTGCAGCGACACCTGCAGCTTCCGTGACGGCCAGTGATGCATATCGCCTCTGGCAATTACTTGATAACCGCCACTCTTACAGCAAAAAAGATGTGCCCGCGCAATGGCCGGACCGCGTCATGGCCTACCGCTACGCCCAGGCGCATCACTATCCGCAGACCCTCCTGGCACGCTGGCGATGGAAACTGCGCATTTGGCTGCCAACCGATCGGCACGCATTTAATACCACCATGCAGATGCTTCCAACACCGGCAGGGATAACGCCAAGCCCGCCCTGACCTGCACACCCGCTCTACCTGCGCGGACCGCACGTTCAACACAAGGATAACACTTCGCCATGACACAGCAGAATCTTAAATGGCCGCCTCAAAAGGCAGCACCGCTCGTCTACCCTCTGATACTGATTGTATTATTTTTAACCATCAGCATACTGCCACCCCACCGCGCCCGAGGTTCGCTTTTTCCACCCCGGGGGAATGCGGGCAAGTTTATCAACTTTGACGGCCGCGGTTTTATCATTAATGGCAAACGGGTTTTTCTCGCATCCGGTTCTCTGCATTATGAGCGCGTGCCGCGGGCCTTATGGAAAAATCGGCTGTTGAAAATGAAACGCGATGGTTTTAACTGTGTACAAACGTACATTTTTTGGAGTTATCAGGAGCCGCGGCAGGGGCAGTTCAAGTTCCATGGCCGGAGAAATCTGGCGGCCTTTCTGCGTCTGGTTAAAAAAATGGGCTTCTATGCGATATTGCGTGTTGGGCCGTACAGTAACGGTGAATGGAACAGCGGCGGCTTGCCGATTTGGCTGAAATTTATCCCCGGCTTAAACATCCGCCGGAGTGATGCGCCATTCCTGCACGCCGTGGGGCAATATTTTGACAAACTGCTGCCCATTGTTGCAGCCAATCAGATCAGCCAAGGCGGGCCGGTGATTATGGTGCAGTTGGAAAATGAAGATAGCGCCGGCTGGGGCGCGGTTTTACCCACCCCTTATTATCAGTATCTTTATCACAAAGCCATTTCCCTGGGCATCACCGTGCCGATGTTTTTCAGCGGCCAGCACCACGGAGCCAGCCCCGCCGGAGTCGGGCCGTGGCCTTCGCAGTACCGCCGCAGCCCCTGGTACACGACTGAAATGTGGTGCGGATGGTACACCGACTATCGCCATCGCGCCCCGGGACGGCATACATTGACATATCAAGCTCCATGGCATGTTATTGGGTATGGCGGCAACGGGTATGATGTTTACCTGGCCGTGGGCGGCACAACGCCGTCCCACTTTTACGACAATGTCAACAAATCCAGCTATGATTTTGCCGCTCCCATCGGGCAGGCCGGTGATTTACGCCCCTTGTATTACCATTATAAATTCAGCAATGATTTCGCCCGATCATTTCAGGAAATTCTGGAAACCAGCATCAATGTCGGCGTGCACATTCCGGGCCAACCCTGGGGCGTGCGCACGTTCAGCCGGGTCAGTCCGTATGGCCGCATCGACTTTTTTCAAAATCTGTCCCCGCACGCGATCGTCTGCACGCCGCCCCGCGGATGTCCCATTTCCATTCCGGCGCAGCATCTGTTGCCCATGGTCAGCAAGTTTGTAGTAAACCGTTACTTTATTCTTCAGCACGCCTGTGCCCGGATTCTGCGCATTGTGCATCAGGGAAACGTCACCAGTCTGATCGCCTATGGCCCACCTGATTCACCGATACTGCTGCGCTTTGACCAACAGGCCGCAGGCCCCGCGACCGCGTCGCCTGCCTTCAGGGAAGCGGGAATATTTACCCATGACTATTCCCTGCATACCAACATTCCCGCGCATGGGATAAAAATCTATACCTTAAGTGTGCATCATCGTGTTTTGCGGATTTTCGCGGTGCGCCGTGATTTGGCCCGCCGCACCTGGTTTCTCCATGATGCAGGCCGACGCGTGATTATTTTTGGCCCCCGTTATGCGGGCACATTGAAGATCCATAAGAATGTACTGCATTTGCAGACGGTGGAACCGCTTAATGCGCCAGCATCGGCAATAAAATTATACGCGGCATCCAATACGCCTCTGGTCTTCACGGCTCCGCCCAACGCCGCCATGCCAGTGCATCCAGCCGCCCCAGTGCTCAAACATTGGAAACTGCGCTTAGCCGACACACCTGCCCGCTCAAGCTTCAATGCCAAAACATGGCTGCCTGTCACCAATCCTCTGCCTATGGGTGCTGATGATTATCCCGGTTCCTATGAATGGTACCGCACGCAGATTACAGTTCCCGCCGCCGGTGCTTATGAGTTGGAAATCAAATCCGTTAAAGACTGGGGTGAAGTATTTGCCAATGGCGTATTGCAAACGGATATTGCCGGACAAATTGCCCATATTCAATTAAAGGCAGGCCTTAACACGCTGGCGATTCTTACCATCTGTGATGGCCGGCGCAAGCACTGGACCTATTCCGGCCCGTTTGCGTCCATTGCTCGAAAAGGTCTGTGGGGTCCGGTGCGGCTTGTGCATTTTGTAACCCAATTTCAAGCCGTTAATCTCGGCGGTGTCACGGGCTGGACGTATCGCCGCCTTTCCGGCCCGCACCTCAACGCCATGATGCAGGTAATGGAAGACCGCGGCAACATGGCAAAATTCAAGCCACTGCCCCGGGCACCGGGCCTGATACCAGCCCGCCGCGGCGCGCTCTGGTTTCGTGTGGCATTACCGGAAATGACTGCTGATCACCTGGTACTGCGTTGGAAAAATCTTCCCCGGGGTTCCGTGGTGGTCTTTAATTCCGCACGCCTGGCTGTTATCCGGGCTAAGACCCGCTCCGCCAAGCGGGCGGCGCAATTCTGGCATCACCAGTCCGGCAATGTTCTAAGTGTGCTGATTCCCACACGCGGCAATCCCTTAAAGGCATTCCCCGCCCTGGGCTTTGAGCATTATCAGTACACGTCAGCCATTAAAGATAAGGGGTTGATCACCTCCTGGCGCATGCACGGCGGCCGGGTGGATACCGGTTCTCACTGGCATGTCTTTACCCATGCACCTGATGCCCCCTGCTACTATCGGGCCACCTTTACCCTGCCCCGCTACAGCTATGGCCAGCATCCGGTGCTCCGGGCGGCCTGGGGCTATTGCGGCGGCGGTTATATGTGGCTTAACGGCCATAATCTGGGCCGCTACCCTGATCCGGTGATGACGCAGGGCGTATACCTGCCTTCGTGCTATTTGAAACCCGGCGCAAATACGCTGAAAGTTTTTGATGAATCCGGCCACTCGCCGCTGCGCGTAAAACTGGTGCTGGAAAAGGCCGCCGCGCGGCGTGATATCACCATGACCTGCGTAACCAAAAAATGAACGCCACCGCCCGCCGAGCACCGGATGGTTAATCGGGTGGTTGGTCCAGTGCCGCCAACCAACCACCGGGTTATCACCACGGTGCTCTGTGACACCATGCGCCCGCCGGAGTCGCCACCGCTTGCAATTAAATCGCTGTGCTTATACAAACTGCTGACGCCATAATGCCCGGCGGGCGTTACTTGCCTGCCCTGGGTGAAGCTTTGGAAGTTTTTGGAGTATTCCCTGATGTACTGGTCCCGCACCCTGATCCCCACCAGCCGCGAAGCGCCCACCGACGCGGATATTCTCTCCCACAAACTTATGATCCGCGCGGGCCTGATCCGCCGCATCAGCGCCGGGGTGTATGACTGGCTGCCCCTGGGCTGGCGGGCCATGCAGAAAATCAATGCCATTATCCGCCAGGAAATGAACGCCATTAACGCGGAGGAAATCCACATGCCGGCCCTGCTGCCGGCGGAATTATGGAAACAGACCGGCCGTTATTTTGATTACGGGGCGCTGCTCTTTAAGCTTAAAGATCGAAAGGGCACCGAAATGATCCTCGGTCCCACCCATGAAGAATGCGTCACGGAACTCATTAAAGCCTATGTCAGCAGCCACAAACAACTTCCCATCACGCTCTATCAGATTCAGACCAAATTCCGGGATGAAGCCCGGCCGCGCAACGGCATGTTGCGCGTGCGCGAATTCTTTATGAAAGATGCTTACAGTTTTCACAGTTCCCTGGAAAGCCTGGATCATACCTATCATGATATGTACACGGCGTATGTAAACATTTTCCGCCGCTGCGGCATTCCCGCCATTGCAGTAGAGGCTGAAAGCGGCCCCATCGGTGGCGATGCCAGCCATGAATTTATCTGTCCGTGTGAAGCCGGCGAAGATGTCATTGTTCGAGCCGCTGATAACTCCTGGGCGGCCAATCTGGAACGCGCGGGCCGCAGCACGGCAACACCGGCGTTTTCCGCCGCTCCGCAGCAGCCTGAGGCGAAACTGGAAACAATCCAGACGCCGGACGCCGCCGCCATTGATGCCGTCTGCAAACTCCTGAACATCCAACCTGCGCAAATGATCAAGACCATGGTGTTTCGCGCCGGCGATGCCAAAACCGGGAAATGGGTTATCGCGTGCGTTCGCGGCGATCATGAAATTAATGAAGCCAAAATCCGTCGCATCGCCGGTCCGGTCGAACTTGCCGATGAAGCCGCCGCCCGAGCCGCCGGATTTGTCATCGGTTACGTGGGTCCACATGTCGTCAACACCATCCAGGCCGAACTGATTATTGACGCCGACGCATTGTTGATCGCCAATGCCACATCCGGTGCCAACGAACTGCACTGGCATGTGACAAATTTTAACTGGAAGCAGCATCTTTCTGCCGATATGCAGGCCAAAGCGATTATCGCCGATATTCGCAATGTCACCGCCGAAGATAAAGCGCCCAATGGCACGGATCTGATTTTCAGCAAAGGCATTGAACTGGGGCACGTCTTTAAGCTCGGCACCAAATACAGTGACGCCCTGGGTGCCGTCTACAGCGATGATAAACAGCAGAGCCACAGCGTCATTATGGGGTGCTACGGCATCGGGCCGGGGCGCATTTTGGTTGGTGCGTTGGAAACGCTTTCCGATGCCGACGGCATCCGCTGGCCCATGGCCATTGCCCCGTTCCATGTGATTATTACACCCATTAAATATGAGGGACAGGCCCGGGAAGTGGCCGACCGCCTGCATAAGGAATTCACCGCCCGCCATATCGACGTGCTGGTGGATGACCGCGACCAGCGGCCCGGTGTAAAATTTAAAGACGCCGATCTCATCGGTATCCCGCTGCGAATTGTATTAGGTGATAAATCTTTAGCGGCCGGACAGGTGGAACTCAAAGCCCGGTCCCAAAAAGATCCGGAAATGGTAAGCATCGACACTATTGTCGAACACGTTACCAAGCTGGTGCAGGCGTAAACATTCAGCACCCCGGCAGCCGATTCGTTACACCATCACCGTTTGCCGCACGCCGTTGCTGATCTGCCTGGCCGTGCGCTCCAGCAGATACTCCTGCCCCTGGAGCAGATGATTCAATTTTTTCAGGGCCGCCATTTCAATCTGCCGCACGCGCTCCCGCGTCACACCCAGGCGCGCCGCAATCTGATCCAGGGTGAAGGTGCCGCTCACGCCAATGCCGTTACGTAATCGCAAAATAAACGCCTCGCGCGGTTCCAGGTGCGTCAACGTAAGTTCAATCACGCGGGCCAGTTCATGATGCTCCACCGCCGCTTCCGGTGCCGGTGTCCGGATATCTTCAAGCAATTCATGCACCGCGACGACGTTTTCATCCGCAGATTCTGTAAATCCGCCCGCAGCGTGCATCGTGCAGGATGCCTTACGTGCCGCCGCCACCATCGCAGCACTTAAATTCATTCGCGTGGCCAGTTCGCCATCCGGAATAGCTTCACCGTTGCCGTCACGACTATTAATGGTTTCCCCCTGCAAACGTGCAATGCGCTGGCTCATATAGGCCGGCAAACGGATGGGCCGCCCGTGGTGCATGAGCGCCTTGCGAATGGCCTGCCGCACCCACCAGGTAGCATAGGTGCTGAACCGCACGTCTTTATCCGGATCAAATAAATCAACCGCCCGCACCAGGCCGATATTCCCTTCCGCCACCAGATCAATTAATGCCACGCCTCTGCGAACATAGCGGCGGGCGATGCTGACCACGAGCCGCAAATTGCAGCGGATCATTTCCTGCCGCGAAGCCGGATCACCCCGTTCCCGTATTTGCCGCGTTAAAGCCCGCTCCTGCTCAGCCGTTAACAGCGGAAACCGGCGTATCTCTTCCAGATACCACTGCAAATCAAGTTCATGTGCCATGCGACGTTCTCCCTTCAATACCCTTCCAGACCAAATTTTTCTCTCAAAGAGCTGATTCAGATGCGTACAACGTAGAATCAACTGATAGATAATGTACAGACTTTCATCGGTCTTTTGCAAGTGAAAAATGGAATATTTTTCCGCAGGGCACCGTCCCATAAATTTACATCGCGGCGACCGGCTCGCTTCGCACCCCACCGGCACTCTCTGCCAGTCTGCCAAATATGGTTAATCCGTGCACAACGCACAGCTTGATGGGCACAATTTTGCCTTCCAGATGCGCTGGGCCGTCAAATACCACAATTTGATCCGCAGTCGTGCGACCGGTTAATTGAATGGACCCATCCCGCGAATTAAACCCTGAATTCCCCAGGCTCGCATTTGAGTTTTGCATGGCTCCGGCCAGACGTGATCCCAGTTCAACGCGCGGGCCCGAGGCTTTCGCCTCCTGAGCGCCCTTTAGCGCCCCCGCAATGACCGATTCCGCCGGATGCTCCCATCCGCTGGGGCCTTCACATAGCACGTCTGCGGTGGAATTGATAAGCTCGCGATTCAGTTGTTCGCAAATGTCATTTTGCAGCGCCAGCAAATCCTGATGGCGCGACCGCTTCACCGCCTCCGGGACATCATCTTCATGCCGCCGGATGGCCGCGGTGCCGGGCCGCGGGGAATATTTGAAAATATAGGCATTTTTATAGCGAGCCTGGGCCGCCAATTCCCGCGTGGCCTGATAATCCGCCTTGCTCTCGGTGGGAAAGCCCACAATAAAATCTCCGACGATGGCAATTCCCGGCATAAAACTTCTGGCCCGGTGCAACAACTCCAGATAACTTTCCACCGTGTAGCCGCGGTTCATCAGCTTTAATATCCGATTCGAACCGCTTTGCGCTGGAATATGTAAATATCGACATATTCTGGAGCATTCGGCCATGGTTTGCAGAATATCATCACCGAAATCCGCCGGGAAACTGGTGATGAACCGCAGGCGCGGCAATTCCGGCAACTGATCATGCACGCGCTGGAGCAACTGCGCGAATGTGGTACGCTGCGGCATGGGGCCGCCTGGACCGGATGCCGAAGTATCCTGATATGTATAATGATTGACCGTTTGCCCCAGCAGGGTAATTTCCCGCGCCCCGGCATCCACCAGTCGACGGGCTTCATCCACAATGGCCTGTGGTGATCGACTGACTTCCGGCCCGCGCGTGTAGGGCACCACACAATAGGTGCAGAACTTGTTGCAGCCCCGCACCACCCGGATATAGGCCTGATATTTGTTCTTTTCCGGTGAAAAACTGCGTGACAAATCCAGCAGTTCCAGATGATCCTCGCCCGCCGAGGCGAGCGTTCCGGACCGCCGGGCCGTGTCACCGGCCAGAGCCGCCTGTTGCCGGTGCGTAGCCAGAACGTTTTCCAGCAATCCGGGAAGTTTGTCCAGTTCCCCCGGCCCGCACAGCAAATCCACCTGCGGCAAGCGCTTTAACATGCCGATGCCGTCGCGTTCCGCCATACAGCCAATCACGCCGATGATCAGGTTCGGATCATCCTGCTTGCGTACCTTCAGCCTGCCCAGGCGTGAAAGCACTTTCTGTTCCGATTTTTCCCGCACCGAGCAGGTGTTGTACAGCACCACATCGGCCTGATCGCTTTCGCTGACAAAATCATACCCCCTCGCCCGCAATTGCCCCTCGACAAGCTCACTATCCAGCACATTCATCTGGCAACCGAAAGTTTCAAGATATATTTTTTTCACAGACACTATTTCCATCAAACTACCGCATGGGCGGGCCTTAGCCCGATATCACGTCCGGTGGACGGATAAGCAGTAAATCATATCAAAATCAGACCAAAACACATCATGCCGAAAAGTCGCCTGGCGTTTTTACCCGGATCGGCCGCGCCGGAGCGGTGGGAACGTGGAATCTGGAACCTGGAATCCGGAATTTCAAATTTCAAACCTCAACTTACAGTCCTCGGCTCCGACAACCTCGTGCCTTGCACCACCGGCAGAGCCGGCGGCTTTGTGATAATTCGTGCCCCCCATTATTTGAAGCGAAGCGCTTCCTCATGCTAACTCCTAACTCCTAACTCCTAACTCCTAACCCCTGCGTTCCCGCCACTGCGTCCTCCCAGCCCTTAACGGATGATCCGCGTGCGGTTACCATATTCCCGCAATGAGACAGTCGTCACCTATTGTGGATCAAGCTACCTATCTCGCGGCCCGCAGCGCGGCCATGATGTTGGGATTTTTCCCCATCAACGCCAATCTGCGAACCGCCCGCGGATTTGGCTCGCTTTTATGGGCATTTGATAAAAAGCATCGCCGGCGCGGGTTGGAGAATCTCCGTGCCAGCTTTCCCGATTTTCCCCGGAAGGAACTGGAACGCATCGGCCAGCGATCCATCCAACACTTTTGCGAGTTGGCGCTGGACGTGATTTTTTCCACACGCATCATCCATGTCGAAACCTGGCACAAGCATGTCCACTTTCAAAACTTTCAGGCGGCCATGCAGATTATCTTGCGCGGGCAGGGTGCCATTATGGTTACCGGTCATTATGGTAACTGGGAAATTCTGGGCTACACCATGGCCACGCTGGGCTTTCCATCCTATAGCGTGGCGCGACCCATTGATAATCCGCATATTGACGCCTGGCTGCTGGGTGTGCGGGAAAAACGCGGGCAGATTATTTTGTCCAAACGCGGGGTCACCGCCACGGCCCAGGATATTTTGAAAAACAACGGTGTGCTCGGCTTTATCGCAGATCAGGACGCCGGCCCAAAAGGCATGTTTGTGCCATTTTTTGGCCGCCTCGCCAGCACCTATAAAAGTATCGGCCTGCTGGCCATGCAACATCAGGTGCCGGTGATTATCGGTTATGCCCGCCGCCGGGGTGATTTATTTGATTTCGACATCGGCGTGACGGACATCATTTACCCCGCCGATTGGCAGGCCCATCCTGAACCTCTGCGGTATATCACTGAACGCTACACCCGCGGCATCGAAACATTTGTACGCGAAGATCCCACCCAATATTTATGGATTCACCGCCGCTGGAAAAATCGCCCCCGCCACGAACAAACCCCACCAATAGTTTAATTAGCTCAATGCGGCAGCGTTGAGTTGGCTGCGGAAATAAAATTTGATAACACGATGCACCTCACTTCGTCGCGATTTCGCAATTCTATGGCACGCTGCACGTAGCAACCGTTTGCCACCGTTGACCAACAACTGCCGCCTTCAAAAACGCCGCGGAGCAAAGCCGATCACAGCTTCTTAGCCTTCATCTCGGCTTTCGCTTTGGCTTCGGCTTTCCAGCCAAAAAGGGTCATCGGTGCGCCAAACACCAGCAAGACGATTCCCCAATACAGGTTAATATTTACCTTTTCTGTAATATGGGGAATATCATGGGGCGACACCACGCCGTAGCCGACCATGATAAGGCCTACCAGCACAAAGAATATGCCAATGGGTAATCTTAAATCCATCATACATTCGCTCCAGTGCGGCCTGCGCCGCCGGTTATCGCGTTCTGTTTTACCAGAACAACAGGTTAAGAATCAAGGTCAACACCAGGGCTAATACGCCCAGAACAATGGGTTTCTTCCACCAGGGCAAATTGGCATCCTGTGGGGGCTTGGGCGTAAGCTGATACACCAGGCCCACGAGTTCTTCATCTTTCTTTTTCTTGGTAAACAAACTGACGACAATGGTGGCACCGGCACCGGCACAAAACGCCCATACCGCACCCCAAAAGGCACCCGTGGTGTTGTTATTGTAATGATGCCACAGCGGCAGGCCCGGATAAGAGCGGATAATCCAGAGTGTTACGGACGTGGCCGTGCCAACCAGCAATCCCCACAGCCCACCGGCGGGCGTGGTAAAGGTGGCGAACATTCCCAGCAGGAATACCGCAATCAGCGGCGCGTTGACCACGCCGAAGATGGTTTGCGTGTAGCCCATAATACCGGATTGCCCGCGCACCACATACGCAAAGCCCACGCTGATCACGATGCCGACAATGGTCATAATCCGCCCCACCCACAGATAATGTTTATCCGGGGCATTGGGCTTGATAAACACGGCGTACAGGTCATAGGTAAAGACGGTGTTAAACGCGGTCACATTACCCGCCATACCGGACATAAACGACGCCATCAGGGCCGTTAACCCCAGGCCCAGCAATCCCGCCGGATAATACTTTGCCATCATCAGAGGCATGACGTTGTTAAAGGATTCGGTGGCTGGAATCAGGTGGCCGTTCACCGTGGTGTTTCCGGGAAATAGATGTGGCAGCAACGGTAACGCCAAAAGCCCGGGTAGAATCACGATAAACGGAAATATCATTTTCGGAAACGCCGCCAGCAGCGGGGTGCGTTGCGCTGAATTCATATCTTTGGCGGCCAAGGCCCGTTGCACCACCAAAAAGTTGGTACACCAGTAGGAAAAGGACAGCACAAATCCCAGGCCCAGGACCACGCCCGGCCAGGTGATGTGCATGGGATTATTCTGCGTGAGCGTATTTTGAAAGGTGTGCATCCACTGCGTTGCCGGCATCTGATGGACCGCAGTGCCCGGCTTGGCGGCCGCGGCGGCCACCTGGTCCGGCGTAAGGAAAGGCAGTTGATGCGTGGCAATCCATTTCTTAAAATGCGCCCAGCCATGATTGGCGATCAGCGCGATGATGGTCATGGGGGCGATGCCCAGAACAATGAGGAAAAATTGCAGCACTTCGTTGTAAATGCTGGCCGTCAAACCGCCCATGAAGGTATACACCAGCACCACCAGCGCCGATACCCATACGCTCTGCGCGAAATGCCAGCCCAGGAAGTCCTGCATGACCACCGCCAGGGCATACATGCTGATACCCGAAATTGCCGGGGTAAACACGGCGAACGTGAAGGCGTTGATAAATCGGGCACCTTCGTTGTAACGCTTTTTCAGAAACTCCGGCACGCTGCGAACTTTGCTGCCGTAGAAAAAGGGCATCATCGCGATACCCATAAATACAATCGCGGGAATGGCACCAATCCAGTAATAATTGGCGGTCATCATGCCATATTCATATCCCTGCTGGGACATGCCCATGACTTCCAGCGCCCCGAGATTGGCGGAAATAAAGGCCAACCCGGTAATCCATGCCGGCAGACTTCTTCCGGAGAGGAAAAAGTCCTCACTGGTTTTGCTGCCGCGACCGGTGATAATACCGATCCCGACCACAAAAAGCAGATACACCACCAGAATCGCCCAGTCAATCCCGTGCAGATGAATAATGGCGCCGGAATGCGGCGCTGCCACTGCTACAGCGGCGAATAATGTACTAATATCCACTCGTTTCTCCAAGCCACAGGTTTTTCAAAATGGGGCGTCAGGCTTTCCGCGCGCCGACGGTCGTGCGGATTCGCACGAGTATTTGCGAGTATGTTATCAAGTCGCGGGCCTACGTCAATTGCAATGGTTACCCCGGGGCACTTTGGGCGTGGCAATTTTTCCGGGCACCCCGCAGCAACCCGACCGGCGAGCCGCCGGGTTTATCCCGGTGGGCTTGAGCATTCCTGTGAAAAGGCGGCTTTTTTACCCCGCCCGGAAAAATTGCCACGCCCGGCACTTTGCCGGCGGTGCCAAAAGCTTTAATATGTCGTCATGGTAACAGGATTAATTACGCAGAATCAGACGTGGGATATCGGCAAAGTTGGCGGGCAATGCGCCCAGTGTGCCACAGACCTTCCGCCTGGCGCAACATGTTGGGCGGCACTGGTGGAAGTGCGTTCGCTGCCGGCGGCACCGACCGAATCCAAAACTCCGCTCAGCCCCTGGCAACGCCTGAATTTCTGCCCGGAATGCTGGAACTCCGGCAAGCGCCCCACTGCGCCGGTGGAAATGTTTTCCTTCTGGAAAACGCTGGTTCCGGAATCGCAAAAGAAAGCCAGAACCTTTGTTGATGACACGGTGCTGCTGGATCTGTTTAACCGCCTGGCAGACCGCGAAGATATTCTGGACCTGCGCTTCCGCTTTGTTTTGGCGTTGCTGCTCATGCGCAAACGCCTGCTGAAATATGAAGGAACTTCCCCACTTCCGGAAGTATTGAAGGCCAAATACGCTGCCCTTACGCCGCTGCCGGAAGCATGGAACATGACCCAGCGCGGCGGCATCGCCGTCACGGTATTAAACCCCCACCTGACCGCCGAACAAATCGGCGAAGTATCCCAGCAGCTTTCGGGAATCCTGGCCGAAGAAATCTGAACTTCATGGATCACGGATCACGGATCAGTGGCACAGCGGGGAACCTGGAACCTGGAACCTGGAACCTGGAATCTGGAACCTGGAACCTGGAACCTGGAATTTCAAATCTCAAATTTCAGATCGCAAATCCGCCGTCGGCCGCCCAGATAACATCGTGCCTTGCACCACCGGCAAATCCGGCGGCTTTGCGTCTTTTGCTCGAACCAGGAACTCAGCGTCCCGCT
>JAKBCC010000174.1 GCA_021808105.1 Planctomycetota bacterium | reverse complement strand
GGATCAAAGTTAAGTTTTTTTGTTTTAAGCTTTCGCTGAAGAGTCCGAACGCTGATTCCCAACGCCCTGGCTGCCCTTGTACGGTTGTTGGTGAAGACAATCATGGCCGATGAAATGGCTTCCTGTTCCAGATTTTTCAGCGTTGGAAAGCCGCCACTGTCGCGGTTGCAAGGCAGCACGAAAGCACTCCCCTGCGGCGCAGGTTTGGGATTTTTGTTGGAACCCACGGAGGGCGATATATCCCCAACTTCCAAAACGGTTCCACCGCAAAGAACCACGCCGCGCTCAATAACGTTGAGCAGTTCTCTTATATTACCGGGCCAGGGGTAGTGGCGCAGCTGCTCCCACGCTGCGGGAGCAACTTCCGTGATATGCGTTCCGTTGCGGGCGTTAACCCGCTTGAGAAACTGATGGACCATATCTTCAATGTCTTCCATGCGTTCGCGCAGAGGAGGTAAACTGATGGCGATGACGTTGAGCCGATAGAATAAATCCTCGCGAAACAGCTGTCTGGCCACCATCTCCTCCAGATTCCGGTTGGTGGCCGCGATAATGCGAACGTCAATGGGAATCTCCCGGTGTCCGCCCAGCGGCGTCACCACACGTGTCTCCAGCACGCGTAGGAATTTGGCCTGCAGGGCCAGGGGCAGATCACCGATTTCATCAATGAACAGCGTGCCGCCCTCTGCGGCCTGAAATTGCCCTATTCGCGCCCCGGTTGCCCCCGTAAAAGCCCCTTTTTCAAATCCAAACATCTCCGCTTCGGCAAGCGCATCAGGAATCGCGGCACAATTCATCGCCACGAAGGGGCAGTTTTTTCGAGGACTGTAATCGTGAATGGTGCGGGCCGCGACATCCTTGCCGGTTCCGGATTCGCCACCGATCAGCACAGTAGTCTGGACCGTGGCGGCTCGTTGAATCAAGGCTGATACGGCCTCCATGGAAGGTGCCCGGCTGGCAATCTCGCCGACGGTGATCTGCGGTGCGAGCTGCGGGCTTTCCTGAGATAATGTTTCCTGAAGGTCTGGTGCGGGCGTAACTGTGACAACATCCATATTGGTAACTCCTTATTTTTTCCCCAACCGAATTGCCATTTCGTTTCGGCATTAAATTTACTTCCCACACCGTCAGGTCGTGGGGTGCAGGCGCTACGGCACCGGCTTTTTTTTGAATGCTCTTAAAAAGCATTCGACCAACCAAAGAAATAGTAGCAAAGTTTTTACCCTGAAGTATAGTAGGTATTGGCCCCAGATTGCAGTGAATTTAACCCCGTATTGTTGTTGGGCTGTCAAGGGCACGCCGGCGTCAGATGGGGCCGGAATCATGATCATTTTTGATTATTTTTCTACCCAGAGCATAGCGGGTGAGGCCCGCAATGTCGTGAACGTCCAGCTTGTCCATGACCGCCTGTCGATGTTTTTCCACCGTTTTAACGCTGATGGTAAGATCGGCGGCGATTTGCTTACTGGACCTTCCCTCCGCGATTAATTGCAAAACTTCTCTCTCCCGCGGAGTGAGATTATTATTGTGCGCCGGCCGGCTCCGGGTGCCACGCGAACCAGCAGCAACCTGACGCGTGAGATACTTCGCAATGGCCGGGCTGAAATAGGCATTGCCTTTCATGGCCTCGCGAATGGCTGAAATCAGTTCGGCAGCGGCGGA
Source organism: Planctomycetota bacterium (assembly GCA_021808105.1). Lineage (GTDB taxonomy): Bacteria > Planctomycetota > Phycisphaerae > WQYP01 > WQYP01 > JAMDCX01. The sequence goes on along the minus strand of JAKBCC010000174.1, from coordinate 4,582 downwards.
ATATTTGACGAGATACCCGGCAGCACCGGCCTGGCATACTGCCAGAACATATTCTTCGTCGCTGTACGCAGACAATGCCAGAACACGGGTGCTGGAAACGTCGTGCGTGATCTGCCGGGTTGCTTCTATTCCGTTGAGGCCGGGCATCGCCATATCCATAATAACGACATCCGGTGCCAAGCGCACGGCGGATCGCAAGGCATCTCGTCCATTGTTCACCTCGCCGATTACCGTCATGTCAGGCTGGGATTCAAGAAGGCGGCGCAGGCCTTGTCGAACAATCGTGTGGTCATCCGCCAGTAAGACTCTAATTTTAATTATATTGTCCATCATGTCATTGTCCTCAGGTCTGGCTGCCGCCAATGGCCTTAGCGCCGCCTCGTCCCACAGCGGGACCTTTACAGGGTAGCGCCACACTGATTTGCGTCCCCTTCCCCGGCCGGGCCAGGAGAGTAAAACTCCCGTTGACCAGCCGAACGCGTTCCTGCATTCCCAGCAGGCCCAGCCGATGCTTTTTTGCCGCTCGATCAAAGTTTTGCGGATGAAAGGATCGGCCATCATCGCGGACTTCCATGCGGATTCCCCCACGGCCGCCAAATATAATCACCTGAACCCTATGGGCGCGGGCATGTTTGGCAACATTGGTGAGACTTTCCTGTGCAACCCGAAACAGTGTGATTTTTTCGTCTTCACCCAGGGCCTCGGCGTGTCGCGTGGCGCGGAAGGTTATTTGCAGGCCCGTGCGGGCTGCAACCCGGTCCAGATACGACCGCAGGGCGGGGAGCAATCCCAGCTCATCGAGGATGGTCGGCCGCAAATCACGGGCAAAATCATGAACTTTGACCATCGCGTCCTGAAGCAGAGCGCGGGCGTCTTCCAGGGACGCCTTCTGCGGATTGGGATATGAAGTCAGGATGTTTTCAAATGCGATGCCGGCGGCCGTGAGGGCCTGTCCCACATCATCATGCAGTTCTCGACTTATCCGGCGCCTTTCGGTTTCCTGTACGTAAAGAATTTTATTGGAATACCGGCGCAGATTTTCCTGCAGTTCCCGCGATTCCGCCAGCAGTTCCTGCATGCGGCTTTCACGGGCGCGAAGTACCTTCTCCGCCGTTTTCCTCTTGTCTATTTCGCGATGTAAAGTCACATTCGCATCCTCGGCATCTTTGATGAGTTGTTGCAACTGCTTATTCGCTTCGCGGAAGCCCCGACAGGCCATTTCAAACGGAGTAAGAGCCTCCAGCAGGAACACCGCGCTTGCCCGCATGAACTTCCGTCGGCGCTCTCTGAACTCCGTGCAGTCCAGCAGTCCCGCTATCGATGTCTGGTGAATGAGAGCCATGTCCAGCACGCCCAGCCCCCCGGCCATCGCCGCGCGCCCCAGCCCGCTGGCTTGTACCAGAATCGCCTCTTCGGAATTGGCGATATATTTCTTCAATACCACACCGTAGCGACGGGCCAATTTCCGCGTGAATGCCTTCATTACTTAACTCCCGGCGTAGCGCGCCGCCACGACCAGCGCGTCGTCCGTCCCTTTTCGGTAGCGACGAAGAATATGATCCGCGACATACGCCGGCGATTCATCCAAATAACCCGATGGATTGTAGGCGCTGTCAATTCCATCGGTCGTTAAAATCAGCACATCTCCAGCGACAATCCGGGTAGTAGTGGGCCGCAGTGTCGGCATCCGATACCCCACGATGCCCGCGCCGAGCACCAACTGTTCGCTTGGGCGCAGACGATCGGCACGCAGCAGACGCCCTTCAACATTCCCCACTCCCACCCAGGCCATGGTACTGCGTTTTCCGTCGAACGCGGCAACTGTAATGACCGCTCCGCGGGTGTCCTTCAACCGCCCGTGGCAGGCTTCAAGCATCGACGTTACCGATTCATTGACCTGCTGCTCAAGGGTAGCCGCCGCTATTGCTGCCGCCTCCGCCGCCTCCGTACCATGCCCGATGCCGTCGACCACGGCCACCAGCACGCCGTGGGCGGATGGGTACACAAAATGCAGGTCTCCCGAAACGGTCTCCCCATTCACTGAATGACCGGCAGCAGCGAATTCAATCGGCCAACGTGCCGCGTGGAAGGTTGATACCATTTCAATGCATCCACTTCCTCATGGTAATTGTTGTGCCCAGTCCTACAGTTGACTTAATATGGAATTCATCCATCAGTAATTTGGCACCCGGCAGCCCGATTCCCAATCCATTGCGGGTAGAATAGCCATATTGCATGGCCTGTTCAATATCCGCTATGCCGGGTCCGGTATCGCAGGCAATAACGCAAATCCCCCGTTTCCCGCCATGCTGGTACCGACTGATGATTACCTCGCCGGATTTGGCATGGTCAAGGATATTTCTGGCGACCTCCGAAATCGCGGTCGCGATAACAGTCAGGTCGGACCCTTCAAAGCCCAGCTCCAGCGCCAAGGTACGGCCCTGCTGCCGGGCTGTAACTATTCCCGCGGTATCGCTGATGCGAACACGCGACTCAATGGCCATAGTCCAGGCTCCTGGGAGAAGCATGGCCAGAAAAGAGTTTTTTCTCATCTTCCTCATGCGCCCGCAGAGCATGGTGTTCCTGCGTGTGACGTGTTGGCCGGACGGGGTGGCCCAATCGGTCCTCTTCGCGCGAACCAAAGGCGCGATGTTCGTGCAGGCGGTGACTTCGACCGTTCAGGTATTCCAATCCTTCCTCCAAATCCAGGGCCGTGCCCACACCGGCCAGCGTCAGACCTAATTGAACCATCGCGAATGCGACATCGGGCTGAATGCCCACGATGACGGTATGTGCTCCGCGTAATTTCAGCATGTGCGCCACGGATCGCAATGTCCGAGTCGCAAACGAATCAATGACATCCAATACGGTGACATCAATAATAACGCCGCGGGATCGAAAACGCCCCACCCGGTCGGCAAGATCATCGCGTAAGAGCCGCAGATCATCATCCGAGAGCACAGACTGTACGCTTGCGATCAGATAGTCGCCCTGCTTAAGAATTGGTACCCGCATGCCTTCCCCTAACTTGACCGTCCTGACTCGCAGACTGCGTATCGCGAAGGACTTCGTATCCCAGGAGCCGCTCGGCTTCTTCGATACCTCCCTGGAGATCCCCGACCGCATTGACCTTGCTTAGATCCACGCCGATTGTAACTAATGTTTGCGCTATTTCTGAAGACAGGCCGGTAATAATGACGCTGGCTCCCATGAGCCGCGATGCTTCAACGGTTTGCACAAGATGGTTGGCGACCTTTGAGTCAATCGTCGGTACACCCGTGATATCCACGACCACCACTTTGGCGCGATTGTCCCGGATCCCGCGTAATAATTGTTCGGTTAATTGCCGGGCGCGCTGCGTATCGATGACGCCGATAATGGGAAGGATCAGGAGCCGTTCACGCACCTGAAGCACCGGCGTGGACAATTCACGGATCGCTTCCTCCTGCTGACGGATGATTCTTTCGCGCTCCTGCACAAAGCTCACAGCCACGGTGTTGGCGATTCGGTTGGCCGCCGGTTCATAAGCATCTAACACCATGTTCAGAAGGTTAAAATCACTCTGGTATTTCTTGAAAAGAGACCGCGCCAGTGTATCACGCAATAAAAGCACGATTCCCACGACTTCGTGAGTTTCCACGCCCCGCGGAATAATACGCTCGGAGAGATTTCGCGCATAGGCCTGCAGAGCCTCCACACTTCCGGTTTCGAGCACCGCCACGTAGTTATCATAGACGCTCGTGGCCTCCGTGAAGATTTCGTCTTTGCTCATGGAGGTCAGCAATTCCGCTTCTGTAATGTGGCTGGCCCACTCTTCGCGCAATTGTGTTCGGTTCTGGCGAAGGTGTGCAACAAGCTGCCGCAGCAGCACTTCATTTGCTTTATCTTCCAACGCCACGGGCTGCATCCCAGGATTTTGCGTTGAACCAACTATCTGAACTTTCTTTTGGGCTAACCGTTTCATCTGGCCTCCTTGGCATATTTTGTTTCGGCACCCTGCGCGGGTTGCCCCTGTTAAGTTACTCCGGCTCAAGGACATTATAATTCGGCCAGTTGGTCCCGCCAGTAGGTGGATACCCCATAACGCACCACTTTTTCTGGTTCTGCCACTTTTGTCTCGGGCGGGGAGCCTCATGGTGCGTGTGTTGAGCCCAATGCGCGGGTGTCTTTCTTTGGATGGGCATTAGACGTACAGTTAAGGTTATAACCATATGAATATTATATGATATGTGTGTCGATCCCTGCGTCTCGATTGGCTCTTAACCCGGCCGCCCACAGGTCAAAAATACCCGACATTGTGGCCGCTACTGCGACAACATGTCGGGTGTCCGAGGCAGAGCCATCCGCATTTTCCGTGAATAAATTAGCTTTTTATCGGTGGCACGCGGCTTGCATCTACTTTTGCAGCTCAGATGCTCTGAAGACCGCATACGCTCTGAGTAGGATAGCTGCGGTTGCCATTGAGCCGGCTTGTTAACGCGCGAAACAGCCGGCGAAACAGCCGCAAAAAGTTTTCCGCGGACCCGGGACTGGGGCGGGTTCTATAAAATCAACTGCTTTCAAGGCGCTGGGAGCCTCATTG
>JAKBCC010000173.1 GCA_021808105.1 Planctomycetota bacterium | reverse complement strand
TGCCCGCGAGCATTAACTCGCTAACCACCGAAGCCATCAGCCTGGATTGGCGCCATTTTCATGACCCGCAAATTCGCTTCCCTTACGCGCTGCAACTGGAAAATTCCGGTCAATATTCCCCTGCCATTAAATTATTTAGTGCCATTGCTCCGAACCGTCCGCTGTATTTAGACGCGCAATATCAATTGGTTCGTCTGCGTGCGCAACAGATTGGTGCCATGGGAACCAAAAAACTTCCCGAACTTCAGCAGCGCCACGCCGCGCGGCAATTGCTTAAAGCCGCATCCAATTATCTGCATCTGCTGAACCATCCGCCCGCCTCCGTGAGTAAAAAAGCGCTGGCCCACGCAAAAACCTACCGCGCCAATATTCTTATGCTCGAGGCCGCAACGGCTATTGACCCCTTGCGTAATCCCTATCGGGCAGGGCAATTTCTGGATCAGCTTACCGCCATGGACGGCAAGCTTTCACCCAAACTGCGCGGAATACTTTTGCGTTATCGCATTCGGCAGTACCAGTTGGCCGGGGAAAATAATAAAATTCTGCCGCTGGTGCAGAAATTTGCCGGTCAATCCACGCAGAATTCAGCGGATGTAATTAAAGGCCTCATCGGCCAGTATGATCAGGAAAGCCGGCGGCTGCGAAGTATCAATCCCGGCAAGTCGCAACGGCTGGCCGCCAGCGCGGCGGCTCTGCTGAATCAGTTAATTCTCTCGCTGCAAAGTCAGCCCGGTAAAAAAAATCAGGAGGATATTTACGCCTACAAGCAGATCATGGCCTCAGAACTGAGCCGCGCCGGTCAAGGCCAGCAGGCGTGGGAAATATTCAAAGCCTTGGAAAAGCGGCGCCCCGGCGATATGACCAATTTCATCGGTGCCGCCCGCGCTTTATTTGCCGCCGGCCACGTAAAACATGCCCACAGTATTTATGTTCGCCTGATTCCGCAATTGGAGCCGGGATCGGAAATCTATTGGCAGGCCTACTACTATCTCATTCGGTGCAACTTGAAAGCCAACGCCTATCAGGACCAGACTCGTGCCGCGTTGAAACAGCTTGTCGCACTGTACAGCAAACAAATCGGCGGTAAGGAATATCACAAACAGTTTGAATTATTACTGCACGAATTCAATCTGACGGATTAACATCACCCCTTTCCTGTCCTTCGTTCCATTTCTGTTGTCTGGTATGCAGACGGCCAAGGCGTCGATGGATACAATCCGCCCAAGAGTCTTATGTCTTTAGAATATCCTCTGGACGGTCATCTGGATTATCTTCATCGGGACGTTCTGGTCGGCGATAACGTGTGGGTTGCACATTTATGGTTTCCCCTCTCCGATTTCCTGGCCGCATAATATGTGGCTGTGGTGGCAGGGCGCACAGAACAGCTTTGAACACTGGCTGGCCGGACACCTGCCAAGTGGGTAATGAAAGCGAGATTAAACTGCGGGCTGCGGCCTGATTAGAGCAGAGACAGGGGAGAGTTGAAAGTAGAGCACATTCGGCTGGCGCATAAGAGGGGCTGCCACCAAAAAATTTCCCCTCCTGCGGTCTACGATCCACTCCCTACTATCGAGCCTCAACAGCGCGAATGTGATATTTGATATTTGTGAAGCCCCGCGTTTATCCGCGTGATCCGGGTAATCCTCGGTCTTTTTATCGGGGACGCAACGGGATTGAACCGCGGATTACGCGGATCGCGCTTGCCAAATGCAAAATGCGGGATGCTGTTCGGGTCACAGGTTACGGTGGGGCGGAAAATCTTTGGAATCCCGGTAATCTGTGGATGCTTTCAATCATCATTGATCAAGGATCACGGATCAAAAATTTGGAAGTTCCGGTGCATTTTCAATGATCATTGTTCATTGATCATTGACGATACGGGCTTTGTTCTCCTTGACCTCGGCCCTGGATTCGGGTACTTTAAATGGGCGCGAATCGGGGGCATAGCTCAGTTGGGAGAGCGTCTCGATGGCATCGAGAAGGTCAGGGGTTCGAGCCCCCTTGCCTCCATATTCGTAAAGGCCGCGATGTAAACTCATCGCGGCCTTTTTAACTTACTAGCTGGAACCACGGATGAAAGAATATCTTGATCTGGTCAAACTGGTCATGGACAACGGCACCCGCAAGGCCAGTCGTACCGGGGTGGACACGATCAGTTACTTTGGGGCATTTTACAAAGTGAATCTTGCGGATGGATTCCCTTTGCTGACCACAAAAAAAGTTAATTATCCGGCGGTGCTTAAGGAACTGCTTTGGTATCTTTCCGGGGAAGAGCATATTCGCAATTTGCGCAAACAGACCAAAATCTGGGATGCCTGGGCGGATGAAAACGGCGAATTGGAAACCGCCTATGGCCGCTATTGGCGAAGATTTCCTCACCCCGTGCAAAAGAGCCACGCGCCAGTCTCCCAGACTGGTCAGGCCACTGCCCCTATCCAGGAAATAGATCAAATTGCTTATGTCATCAATGAAATAAAGCGCAACCCCAACAGCCGGCGGCTTGTGGTCAGCGCCTGGGAACCCGGTAACGCCGAAACCAGCAAACTTCCGCCGTGCCATTACAGCTTTGTATTTCAAGTCCTGGACGGCAAACTGAATTGCCACCTTTCCCAACGCTCCGGCGACATTGCCTTGGGAATCCCCTTTAATCTGGCCTGTTACGCCACCTTAACGCAAATGATTGCCCAGGAATGCGATTTGGCGGTCGGCCAGTTCGCCCATACCATTGTGGATGCCCACATTTATGTTGCCCAAAGCGATACCGCCATGGCGGAATATGACCACCTGGCCGGCCTGCGCGAACAACTCACACGTTCACCGCGGCCCCTGCCGCAGCTGGAGATCGCCCGGAAACCTTTTGATCAGTTAACCTTCGATGATTTCAAAATCATCGGTTACGACCCCCATCCCGCGATTCAATTCAAGGTGGCGGTGTGAGCCGGCAATCACAAAAGCCAGCGTCGAACTAACCACCGGGTTATCACCACGGTGCTCAATAGCGCGATGCGCCGCGAGAGCACCGGATGATAATCCGGTGGTTGATCTCGTGCCGCGAACCAGCCACCGGGTTACCACCACGGTGCTCTGTGAAAGATACCTCCTCCCAACATATTACAGTTTTGGCTGAGTGTTGTTATGATGGTCCGGCAGCGATTGTTCAGCGATAATTTCTCCGGCGGCGTCCAGTGCGCCCAGAGAGAGAAGCGCCAGTCGCGCGGCTTCCTGTTCGGCTTCCTTTTTGGTTCGGCCTTGCGTGCCTTCGTAAAATTGCCCCTGCATATTCACACGGATGCGGAAGGTCTTCTTATGGTCCGGGCCTTCTTCCGCGAGAACTTCATACGTCGGGGTACACCCATATTCTCTTTGCGCGTATTGCTGAAGCATGGATTTGAAATTCAACTGATGGTCGCCATCGGCGTAATGGTCTACCCATCGCTGCATGTGCTGAAGAATAAATTTGCCGGCGGCTTCAAAGCCACCATCAAGATAAATCGCTCCGACCACGGATTCAAAAACGCCTGCTGCAAGGCTGCTGGGTAATCGTCCGGGTTTGTCCATGCCGGGACCCACGCGGATTAATTCTGTCAGGCCAAGGGTATTACTGACTTCCGCACAGGTTTTGCGGCTCACAACCGAAGATTTGAGAATGGTAAGTTGCCCTTCCAGCCAGTCGGGAAATTGTTCATAACCTCTCTGGCAGATGATCAACCCCAGCACCGCGTCACCCAGAAATTCCAGGCGTTCATTGGAGTTGCGGCGATTAGCGGATGATGAGGCATGGGTCAGGGCTTCATCGAGCAATTGCAGGTTCGCAAAGCGATATTCAATAATTCGCTGGCACTGTTCCAGTACTTCCGGCGCTACCATCTACAACGACTCCGGCTACGCAAAAAAAACAGATGCGGCATTCCTATATTGGAAAGCCTGGCCCATCATGCTATTCAAAATCTGGTTCACGCGAATCGCCCGAACCGCCGAAAGCGGCAGGACGGGCGGTTAGCGTTACTGAATCATTCATCGGTCAAATTGCCGCAGGAGCGTCAAAAATTCGGCAATATCTCCCGGAACCGGGGCTTCCAGAGCCATGCGATTGAATTTCCCGGGGTGTACAAACTGGAGTTTCCAGGCGTGCAGGGCTTGCCGGGAAATCATGGGATCGGCGGAATCGGCGGCCTTGGCGGTAATATCCTTTCGCGAGATGGGCCGGCCCCCATACATGACATCGCCGACGATAGGAAATCCGACATGGCTTAAATGTACGCGCAACTGGTGGGTACGGCCCGTTTTGGGAAATAATTCCAGCAGCGTAAAACGCTTAAAACGCTCCTTAACCTGATAGACCGTCTGGGCGGTGCGGCCAATATCGGCGCGCACCGTATATTTCTCCCGCATAACCGGATGCACCCCCAGCGGTGCATCAATAAGATCACTATCCAGCGGCGGGGAACCATGGACGATCGCCAGATAGGTTTTACGAATGGATCGCCGTTCAAACTGTCCGGCCAGCCGCCAATGAGCCTCATCCGTTTTGGCTACCAGAATAAGACCCGTGGTGTTGCGATCCAGGCGGTGAATAATGCCCGGTCGCCAGGGGTCGCTGCCCACGGAAAGCGTTCCCGCGGTTTGCTGGGCGTGGAAGACCAGAGCGTTGGTCATCGTGCCGGTCCAGTGGCCGCGCGCCGGATGCACCAGCAAATTGGTCTGTTTGTTGATGGCGATGAAGTGATCATCTTCATACAAAATTTCCAGCGGTATATTCTCCGGCAACATTTCCCGTTGGACCGTCGGCGGGACCTGCAATTCCACTTGATCGCCACTGCGCAAAACGGTGCTCACTTTAGCGGTTCGACCGTTGACCAGAACCGTGCCGGACTTGATCAATTTTTGCAGCATGGAGCGTGAATGGGTGGAAAGGCGATCACGCAGATAAATATCCAATCGCTTCTGCAAATCATGGCGTATGTTAAACGTCACCGCTTCCATGCCCTCATCGGAGTCCGGCAAGGCAAGCGGTTCGGCAAGGTCTAAATCATCCGGTTGCGTTTCTTCCATAACCAGTATTGTAGCGGCGGGATCCATATTACGTTAAATCTCTGCGGCGCGGTATAACTTGAATTTGTGGACAAAGCGGCGTATTATGAATTGCACACTTAACCAGTAGGTGTTGTGTGTAATTGCTGGTTTAACCGCTTTTTTGCGGTTTTATGGCGTAACCGCCCAGAGATTTTGTTGGAATGTGTGCCGCTATGGCTGAAACGAAGGCGACAAACATAACTTGGCATCCGTCCAAGGTAACAGCGGAAGATCGTGCGGCGGCTACGCATAATCGTCCCTGCATTGTCTGGCTGACCGGGCTATCCGGGTGCGGGAAATCCACGATTGCCGTGGCTTTAGAGCACGCTTTAATTGCGGGCGGTCATGCGGCGTATGTGCTCGACGGCGATAATTTGCGGCACGGTCTTAACAGTGATCTGGGATTTTCCCCGCAGGATCGGGCAGAAAATATACGTCGGGCCGGAGAAATAGCACGCCTTCTGGCGGATGCGGGGCTGATTGTGATTGCCAGTTTTATTAGCCCGTATGCCGCTGATCGGCAGCGAGTGCGGCAGCTTGTCGGGCCGGATGAATTTTTGGAAGTATTCGTTGACGCGCCGGTGGAAGTTTGCGAACGACGCGATCCAAAGGGGCTATACAAAAAAGCCCGTGCGGCGGCGGCAGCCGGCAAGCCCTTGGGTTTTACCGGCCTTGACGCGCCGTATGAAGCGCCGGTCAATCCGGAAATCCATCTGAAAACCGATGAACAAACCGCTGAACAGGCGGTGGACGTGATTTTCAATTTTCTTCGCCGACGGGGGCGATTGGTTGAGCAGAGGTAACATGGTCACGCACTACGTTGATTTACACACGCACAGCACGGCCAGCGACGGTACATTGACGCCCACGCAACTGGTCAACAGCGCCCAGGCGGCAGGACTTGTGGGCCTGGCGCTGACGGATCATGACAGCGGCAACGGGTTGCTGGAGGCCCAGTCGCAGGCCCAGAAGATCGCCTTGCGGTTTGTACCGGGAATAGAAATCTCTGCGGAATATCCGCATCCGGGAACCATGCACATTCTGGGATATTACATTGATCCGCTTTCTGCGGGCCTTAAACGTATGAGCGATATTCTGCTGGAAGGGCGGGATAATCGTAATCCGCGGATTATCGCGCGGCTCAATGAATTAGGCTGCCGCATTACCCTTGAGCAGGTGCAGGATATTGCCCGGCGTGGCTCGGCTGATGGGCGGGCGATTGTGCTGGGGCGCCCTCATATAGCGCAGGCGATGGTGGATACAGGTTGCGTCAGTAGCGTCAAACAGGCGTTTGATGTTTATCTTGGCACCACGGGAGCGGC
>JAKBCC010000041.1 GCA_021808105.1 Planctomycetota bacterium | reverse complement strand
GGGGCACGAAAGGGAAATATCGCGCCGGCGTTGGGCAGACAGGATGTCTGCGGTACGATGTCGCCGCTGGCGGCGTTGGCCGGGAAGCGTGGATTCCAAGAGCATGTCGTCTGTTGCGACCAAGCGTGTGTTCCTTTCTACCTCATGCGAAAGTGGATTATACGCCAGGCAAAATTGGCTGCAAACGATTGCACATCAGCCGGTATTTCCCGGCGATTTACCGGCGCACTGACAAATCCCCTGGACTGTGGGATAATCGGGTTTGGGCGGGGGCGCGGTTGTGGTTCCTCGCGGGATGTTGATTGGCAGGAAGAACAGGGTGGCGCAGATTTCGTGAGTACGCAGGGCAGCACCAGATCGACGGAACAGCAGATTCATGCCGCGCTTGATTCGGCGTATCGCAATAAAACTCCGCTGGGCACGCTTTGGAGTCTGTTTCAGAATTACCGCCCGCGCATGCTGCTGGTTATCATCACCTTTGCCATCAAACAATCGCCGGTCTGGGCCTTACCCATTGTCACGGGCAACATCATCACGGCCATTACCCGCATTGACTTTCACCGCCATGGCGGCCACGCGTATGCAAGCGGACCGCTGATTCGGTTTATGATCATCAATGCGGCGATCATGTTTGTGCTCATTGGGCAGAATATTCCCATGCACACGCTGTATGCCAAGCTGCTGTCATCGGTGGTGCGGCAGGTGCAACTGGTGCTGCGCTCCGCGCTGGTGGTGCGTTTGCAGCAACTGTCCATGAGTTTTCATGACAACATGCTGGCGGGGCGGCTGCAAAGCAAAGTGCTGCGCGATGTGGAGGCGGTGCAGCAATTGTCCAGCCTGCTGATTGATACGTTGCTTTCCGGTGCCCTGGTTCTGGTGGCGGCGTTTGTTGTGACCATCACGCGAAGCCCCACGACGCTTCTGTTTTTTCTCATTACCGTTCCGGCGGCGGTGGGCTTAACGCGGATGTTCGGCGGCGTCATGCGCCAACGCAATGAGGCCTTCCGCATTGAACTGGAAAAAATGTCCGGCGAAGTATCTGAAATGATTGAGATGATTCCCGTGGCACGCGCCCATGCGGTTGAACAATCCGAGGTGGACCGGGTGAATCGGCGGCTGGTGCGCATCCGGCGCGTCGGTCAGGAACTTGATACCACCAGCAATCTTTTCGGATCCTCCGGCTGGGCGACCTTCCAATTTTTTCAGATGCTGTGTCTGGTGTTTAATGTCTGGCAATGCTATCACGGATGGATAACCGTGGGCGATGTGGTGATGTATCAGGGCTTTTTTGCCATGGTGGTTGGGTCGGTGCAATCCATGGTGGCCACGATTCCCCAGTTGGCCATCGGCATTGAATCCATAAGGTCCATCGGCGAGGTGCTGGAATCGCCGGATATTGAACGCAATGACGGCAAATTGACGGTTTCATCCGTGCGCGGACACATCGAATTTCAGAACGTCTGTTATCAATATCCCGGCACTGACCGACACGCTGTGGAAAATGTTTCACTGGATGTGGCAGGGGGGGAAACTATCGCGGTAGTGGGGCAATCCGGATCGGGCAAGTCCACGCTGATGAACCTGGTTATCGGGTTTCGCAGGCCCACGGCGGGCAGAATTCTGGTGGACGGCACCGACATGGAGGCGATCAACCTGCAAACCTTGCGTCGTTTTCTGGCGGTTGTGCCGCAACAGGTGGTGCTTTTCAGCGGCACGGTGCGGGAAAATATTGCCTATGGGCTGGAGGATGCCACGCAGGAGCAGCTAAACAGTGTTTTGGAAATGGCGAACTGCACCGAGTTTATCCGGGAACTGCCCAAGGGAATTGATACGCCGCTGGGCAATCGCGGCGGCAAACTGTCCGGCGGGCAGCGACAACGAATCGCGATTGCCCGGGCGATGTTGCGTGATCCGCATATTATTATTCTCGATGAGGCGACCAGCGCTTTGGATTTGGCGTCCGAGCATCTGGTTCAGCAGGCCATTGCGCGGTTGATTAAAGGCCGGACTACTTTTATTGTCGCCCACCGTTTGTCCACCATTCGCGATGCGCATCGCGTAGCGGTGATGGATCATGGCCGACTGGCGGAAGTGGGAGCTTACGCTGATCTGCTGGCGCAACCCGACTCCGCGTTCGCCCGGCTGCATGCCTTGCAGGTTTAGGCAGCACTTGACCAAACAGCACGAGACGGTTGTTGCGTTAAGCTGCGGGCCTTATGATCAAGATTCACGGTGCGGCGTGCAGGATATTTTCGAGGCAGGGTATCAAATCGCAGGTCATGGCCTGGGCCAAAATTCGGAGGATGTTTTATGATTGCATGGGTTGCTCTGATTGTCGCAGGGATTTTTGAGGTGGTCTGGGCGATTGGGTTAAAATATTCCCATGGCCTTACCGAGCTTGTACCGGCTACCGTCACACTCATCGGTATGATTGTGAGCATGGCCCTGCTGGCGGTGGCGGTAAAAATTATTCCGGTGGGCACCGCTTACACGATATGGGTGGGCATCGGAGCCGTGGGTACGGCCCTGCTGGGGATTCTGTTATTCAAAGAACCTGTCACGGTTTCGCGTATAGGTTTCATTATTCTGATTCTGCTGGGTGTCATTGGCTTGAAGCTCACGGGGCCGTCATAAAGAAACGGGGCGATGGCAGGCTCGGCATTCGCCTGCCGAAGGTAGGCAGCCCGCAGGGGGATCTGCGGACTGGCAATTCTAAAACGGAGGCGGAGGGATTCGAACCCCCGGTGGACTTGCGCCCACACCGGTTTTCAAAACCGGCGCGTTAAACCGCTCTGCCACGCCTCCCGATGCTTCGTTGTCTGAAGGTCCGTAAAATGTTACGCGCAAACCTTCAGTTCTCTCTTGACCGGCTTAAACAGTACCGCATTCAATTTGCCGGGTCAAATGTTTCATATTGTCCTAACTTTCATATTTATTCCGGTTTGACACAACCGCAGCAGCAAATTACGATTCAAAATTCGATAACGCTTGAGGCCGGTGTCGGGCTGAAGTGTCGCACCGGCAGGGGAAAGCGGATGTCGGCATGGATTGGATTTCAGGTAAATTAAGCAGTCATCCCGACACGAGGAAAAACAGGCGTGCGGAATAGCGTGTTCCGATGCAATAATTCCGAAATGTTTTACATTCAGGAGTATGACCTATGCGGCGGTTTCCAAAATTAACGTTGATCGTAACGGCACTGACCCTGACCTTCGGACTCTCCGGATGTGGGAAGGGGGGCAACAGCGCCAACCAATCCGCCACACCGGCCAATACGCCTCCAGCCGCGCCGGCAGCGGCTGCGGCGGCCAAGCCGGTGCATGTATACGCCAAGGGCACGCCCATTAAGCTGGCTTTTGTCAGTAATAATGTGGCCAATTACTGGAATTTTGCCCACGCGGGCGTGCGCGCGTTTGAAAAGAAAACCGGCATTCAGGTAACCTTCCGAGAACCGGCCAAAGGGACAGTCGCCGAACAGAACCAAATCGTTGAAGATCTCGTTACCGAAGGGTATAACGGCATTGCCATCAGCGTCATTGCCCCCAATGACCAGATTCGCACCCTGGATTCCGCCGGGCGTGCCTTGAATTTAATCTGCGTCGATTCCGACGCCCCAAAATCCAGCCGGTTGATGTATATCGGCACGATGAATTACAACGCCGGGCTGTTAATGGGTAAGGAAATTGTCAAACTGCTGCCCAAGGGCGGACAGGTGGCGATTTTTGTCGGCAACCTTGCGGCCCGCAACGCCTCCCGGCGACTGCAGGGAATTGAACATGCTATCAAAGGGCATAAAATCACCATCGTGGCCAAAAAAGAGGACAATCAGGATTATGCACGTGCAAGGTCCAACGCGGAAAATGTCATCAGTGCGTTCCCGCATTTGAGCCTCATGTGCGGCCTGTATTCCTATAACGGTGCCCTGGCCGCAGCCGCGGTAAAGGCCGCCGGTGACAAAGGTAAAATCAAAGTCATCGCCTTTGATCAGGACCCCGATACACTTCAGGATATTAAAACCGGTCTGATCAACGCCACGGTCGTGCAGAATCCATTCATGGAAGGGTATCTTTCGTGCAAATATCTGCGCAACATCTGCGCCAACGGCATGAAAGCCGTGCCCACCCCGGCCAATGTGGATACCGGCGTACAAATTGTAGACGCCAAAACTTTGGCTGCCTATAAGAAAAAGCTCGCTAAGATGATGGCCTCAAAATAAGCTGGATTGTTATCCGATCACACAGGATCACCGCATGGCCGACGACTATATCCTGCGAATGCGGGGCGTAACCAAACGCTTTCCCGGTGTTACAGCTTTGGAACGTGTGGACTTGGAACTCCGCAGCGGCGAAGTTCTGGCCCTCATGGGTGAAAATGGTGCCGGCAAAAGCACGCTGATGAAAGTTCTGGGCGGTGCGCAGCCCCCGGATGAAGGTACGCTGGTCATCGATGGCCAAGAAGTTGCGTTTCGCAATGTTTCCGATTCCCGCCGCCACGGCATTGTCCTGGTGCATCAGGAATTAATGATGGCGTCCAACCTGGACGTGGCGGGAAATATTTTTCTGGGGAGCGAAAAAAGCTCGTGGGGCCTGTTGCGGCGGAAAGTGATGAGATCGGCATCGGAATCGGTGTTGCACCGGGTGGGGCTTTCATGTTCACCGGCAACCCTGGTCGGCTCGCTGACGCCCGGCCAGATGCAAATGGTCGAAATTGCTAAAGCTCTTTCCCACCACGCCAGAATTCTGATCCTGGACGAACCCACCAGTTCGTTGACGCTGACAGAATCTGAACAACTTTTCAAAATCATCGGTGATCTTCGCAGGGACGGCATTGCGATTATTTATATTTCGCACCGTATGGAGGAGGTGCAGCGTCTGGCGGATCGCGTCATCGTTTTACGTGATGGCAAGCGCGTAGGGGAACTGCAACGCAATGAAATAACCCAGAACAAAATTGTGTCCATGATGGTTGGAAGAGAACTCACCAACTGGTATCCGCCTATGCGGCCCGCGACGGAATATCGCACTATTTTAAAAGTAGAGAATCTGATCGTGCCCGGTGCGCCGTGCGCAGTAAGTTTTGCAGCGGGAGCCGGCGAAATTGTGGGCTTTGCAGGTTTGGTTGGTTCCGGGCGCACGGAATTAATGCAGACGATATTTGGAGCTACCCGGGCGCTGGGAGGGACCGTTGTTGTGGATGCAAAAGCTTTTGCGCCACGGCACCCGCGTGAAGCCATCAATCGCGGAATCTATCTGGCACCGGAAGACCGCAAACGTCATGGTCTGGTGCTACCCATGAATATTGCACAAAATATATCCATGCCGGATATTCATCATTACAAGCCCCGCGCGTGGCTGCAGCGCGGCCACGAGGTGACGGTGGCGAAAAAGCAGCTGGAGTCTTTGCGGATTAAAGCGCCCGGCGTCAAGTACCGTGTGGGTAGTTTGTCGGGGGGGAACCAGCAGAAAGTTGTGCTGGGTAAATGGCTGGCCATGCGCCCCAAAATTCTGATTCTGGATGAACCCACGCGCGGCGTGGATGTGGGGGCCAAGGCGGAAATTTACCGCGAGATGATGGAGCTGGCCCAGCAGGGGATTACCATTTTGATGGTCAGTTCCGAAATGGAAGAAATATTAGGCATGAGCGACCGAATTATTGTCATGCGCGAAAGACGCATGGAAGGCATTTTGCCGCGCCAACAGGCCACGCAGGAACGTGTTGCGGCTCTGATGACCGGGGCTGGAACAACTGATAAAAGCATTGGAGTCTGATGAGACGTGAGCTGGGTATTTTGTGTGCCGTCATTGTTATGTGCGGCTTTTTATTCTGGAGTAATCATGACTTCGGAAACATCGCCAATATAATCAATGTGTCGCGCCAGGCGGCCATGCTGGGCATATTTGCCATCGGCAGCAGTTTTGTCATCATCACCGGCGGTATTGATTTGTCCGTGGGCGCGATCATCGGCCTGACGGGTGTGCTGATCGCTAAAATTTCCTCGCCCTCCGTACATTGCCTGAATCATCCGCTGTGGGTGGGTATCAGCATTGCTTTGGCGGCGGCATTGCTGATCGGGTTAATTCAGGGGTTGCTGATATCCAGATTGAAACTTCAACCGTTTATTGTCACGCTTGCCGGAATGCTGCTGGTGCGCGGAACGGCGCAAATTATCACCCATGGCGGAACCTTAGGCCTGGGAACTTCGCCGCTGGTTAATCTTTCCACCGAAGGGCTGTTTCATTATGGCTACCATACTGTTTTAGCCTATCCGGTTATCATGTTTATCGCGGTCATTATTCTTTCCGCTTATCTGTTGCATGCCACCGTTTTTGGCCGGTATGTTTTTGCCATCGGCGGCAACCGGGACGCGGCCCAGTATTCCGGTATTCCAGTGGACCGGGTGGAAACCCTTACCTATGTGATCTCGGCGGGGCTGGCCGGCGTCGCGGGAATCTGCTATGCATCCTATATTGCACAGATGACCTACAACGTGGGCAATGGCTATGAACTCAATGCCATTGCCGCCGCAGTTATCGGGGGCGTTTCACTGCGGGGCGGCGAAGGCAGCGTGCTGGGGGCCAT
Organism: Planctomycetota bacterium; assembly: GCA_021808105.1. Classification (GTDB taxonomy): domain Bacteria; phylum Planctomycetota; class Phycisphaerae; order WQYP01; family WQYP01; genus JAMDCX01. Next base: position 23,036 of record JAKBCC010000041.1, on the reverse strand, counting down.
CATCGGATCGGTGATGATGGAAGTGATTCAGAACGGCATTATTCTTTTCAAATGGGTATATCACTCGGCGGGACATCGGGAAGTATTCCGCTTAAGTTCCAACTGGACATACTTTATTACCGGCGCGGTAATTCTCCTGGCGGTGTTGATTGATCAACTGGCGAACATTTTCAATAAGCGGAAGCGCCTAAAGCGCCAGGCGCAAATTGCCGCCGCCAAGGTGTAGGCGGCGGGGGGCAGTGCTATCAATTATTGCGGCCCGCGATGCTCATGGTTGTTAATATGCTCCATGCAGTAGCACGGCGTGCCGGAGCAGCGATTGCAATAGCGGAATTCCATTTGCGGATTGGTTTTTTCGGTAATGCCGCAGGTCGTGCAACGGTGAAACGGTGCATCAACGGTGGTGGCCGCTTTCTGTACCATTTTGCGGTGGCCATAGCGGATACGATTGATAATATCCCGGTGGAAAAATATCAGAAAATTAAGCACGGCCGCGAAGACAACGGCGCGCTGCGACCAAGGACCCGCCAGGAACATGACTCCATAAAACGCCCACATGATCCATCCCAGATACTTGACTCTTACCGGCAGAATAAATGCGACGTAGATCACGAAATCCGGATATAAAAATGCGAAGGCCAGAAAAACCGACCCGAACAAATACGCGCTTGCCACCATACCGCCCGGCACCAGCAACGCCGCCGCCACCGTGGCCATCCAGCCGATCAGCAGAAAAAGATTGTAATGCAGTGATCCCCATGTATTTTCCAGCGTATTGCCGATAAGGAAAAAGAAATAAATATCCAGAAACAGCCAGATCGGACTGTAGGAGGGCGGTATGAGTACAAACGAAAATACTCTCCACCATTGCCCGGCCCGAACCAGCGATGGCTCAAGATACATGCGGTCAACAATGTTCGGATGGGAAAAATGCAGGACAAAAAACAGCACCTGCCCGACAATTATCCATATCGTCAGATGCGGAATCGCCAGGCGGGAAAGTTTCCGTTCCAGTTTGTCTTTGAATCTCATACGTGCATGCCCTCAAGCCAAATAGTCGAATTCTACGGCGATGAGGGGTGAAAAGCACATGCTGAAAGAGAATTGCAGTCCTGGGTTGTGGTGTTGCACACAGGTGGGCAATTATTTTCCATGTCAGCCGAACGGGATTAAACCGCGGATAACGCGGATTACGCGGATAGCATCACATAGCCGCCGGCTCTGCCGGTGGTGGAACTCCCCCGAAAAGAACTCATCCCGGCTACTTTTGCCGTTGCAAGCGCGTACGATTGAGCCGGTGAATCAGCCGTAACGCAGGCATCCTGCCTGCAAGGGAAACAGGATACAAGCGGGGTGGACGCCTGCGTTAAGGTTACGTTACGCTGGCGGAATAAATCCGCGCTCGGCTTCCGGAACTTATGCTCTGCTCCGCCGTTTTCGCAACAGCAGGATGCCCGCGCCGGCGATAGCCATCAGTGCCAGCGGTGCCGGTTCGGGCACAGCCGTCGGCGTAAGCAGAAAGGCCTCGGTGTTGCCTTGGGGGTCCGTGCCGTAACCGACGATGTCGCCGAGGTTATTGATGGCGGTAGCTTGTGTTAGCGCCCAACCGCTGGCTGCGGGAATCAGGGAATTGAGGTCCTGCATCACGCCTCCGCTGTAAAGGTATGCGTCTCCGCCACTGGAACCGGTATTTGCGTTGCCGACGACCTGGCCGGAGTCGTTGATGCCGTATGCAAAGCTGAGGGAGCCGCCGACAAGGGTTCCCAGGTCTTGGATCGCGCCTCCGCTGTAAAGGAACGCGTGTGTGGCACCGGAACTGGTAGACGCGTTGCCGACGACCTGGCCGGAAGCGTTCATGGCGTAGGCGGTCGTGTAGGAGCCACCGGGAAGGGTTCCCAAGTCCTGCTTCGTGACTCCGTTGTATAGGAATGAGTGCGCTGCGTTGGAACTGGTAGCCGCGCTGGCGGCGACTTGGCCGGAGTCGTTGATGCCGACGCCATAGCTGTAGGGGCCGCCGAGGGTTCCCAAATCCTGCATCGCGCCAGCGCTGAAAAGGAACGCGTGTGGGTTACCGGCACTGGTATCCGAGTAGCCGACGACCTGGCCGGAAGCGTTGATGGCGGAGGCATAACTGTAGGGGCCGCCGAGGGTTCCCAAATCCTGCATCGCGCCAGCGCCGTAAAGGAACGCGTGTGGGTCACCGGCACTGGTATCTGAGTAGCCGACGACTTGGCCGGAAGCGTTGATACCCTCGGCGAAGCTGGCGGATCCGCCGAGGGTTCCCAGGTCCTGCATCGTGCCTCCGCTGTAAAGGAACGCGTGTGTGGCACCGGAACTGGTATCTGAGTAGCCGACGACCTGGCCGGAAGCGTTAATGCCGGCGGCTCGGCTGTTGGAGCCACCGGAGAGAAACCCCAAACCGGTGACGTTATATTCCGCCGCATGGGCTACGGGCGCTGTGGCCAGTGCGGCCGCAATGGCTCCCGCCGCCAACGCTGTAACCAGCGTCGCGTTGCGGCCAGTGTTTTCTCTGAACATGTGTGTTTTGAAACGTACCATGGAAGTACTCCTGAAAATGTTCCTGAAATCCTGAAATATTCCTGCCCCCGCGAACGTCACGGGGAGGGGTTACCGGCAAAGAACCGGCGGGATCAACCCGCCGGCTCGCTGCCAGATGCTAGATGCTCCGACGCTTCCGCAGCAGGAGTAGCCCCGCCCCGGCGACGGCCATCAGTGCCAGCGCGGCCGGCTCCGGTATCGGGTTGATGTACGCATTGGTGAACGCCTGATTCACGGTCTGAACATCACCGGCGGTCAAAACGCCGCTGTAAATCTGTAACTCCGCGATGTTGCCGACAAAAAAGCCACTGGCCGGTGAATCCTTGGCCCCGATAAGATTGAGGGGCGAAGTGAACGCGTCGCTGCCCGTGGTCGTGCCATCGGCGCTGCCGTTAAAGTAGAAAGTCGCATTGCCGACATTATCCGTGGCGACGCCGATCATGCTGAAGGCGGTCGTGGGTACGCCCGTATTGGATACGCCAAATGTGGTTCCACCGTTGCCCAACCGCTGGTAGTTGACACCACTGGTCGGCCCAATGAAATAGGTCATCGCTCCCACGGGCCCGCCCACCAGATTATCATCAAGGTATATCGCCTCCGTCGGCTCGGCAAAGGCCAGGACGGTGTATCCGCTACCCGGTGCCAGGCCCGTGGTGATATTCAGGTATTGAAACTGGGTGGCGAACAAATTTGCGAAGCTGACCGCCGAGGAACCGTTGGGCGTGGCGTTTGCGATGAGCGTTGGGGCAATGGCCCCATTGGGCAGCGTGGCATTATTACCATTACCGGATGAATCGGTCCAGACCCCGGTAATGGGATCGTAGTTGACGGCCTTGTAATCAACGAGCGGCGCGGGTGTCGCGGAGACGGTGGTCAGCGTCGATACACCTGCCACGGCGACCGCCAGCGCCGCAACCACCCAGGAAGAAACACGAGAAACTGAAATACATTTAATACACATATCTACCTCCAAAGCATTAACAACTCTCCGAAATCACGTGACGGATTCACCGTCAGCGCAGCATCGGGAAAATCACGTCCCTATCATGTCTTCGCCCCGATCATTCATGACCCCGTGGGGGCGAAAAACGAATCCTCTGTTTTCTCAACCTGCTTTATGGTTCCCTCCCCGCCGCTTGCGCAGCAGCAGCAGCCCCGCGCCGGTGATGGCCATCAGTGCCAGCGATGCCGGTTCGGGCACGGTGGCTACTGATGCGGCGAATAAGCCGAGATTCTGATTACTGGCCGAGGGTGCGGCGGGGTTGGCCACATCCACAGTTACTATGTCGCCGACGCTGCCACTGACGTTCAGCGTGAAAATTCCCTCCAGATGCGTGGGATCGCCGTTCTGCTGGAGTGCGGATTGCATCAGGGACACGGTGGTCATGGTGCCACCTCCGCTGGTGGAAGCATTGATGACAGCCGTGGTACTGCCAGAGGACGCGGCACCGGCGAAATCGTAGAAATAAACCGTCAGCGTCTCGTTGGCTGCGTTCATGGTCTGGGTGAACTGTTCCGATGCATTGGGTGCAAAGGGCGCATTGTTTGGATCAACATAAACATATTCATCGGAGGTGCCGTTGCTGCCAGGGGCTATGACCGGTGGCGTGCCGCTTGTGCCGTTGGAATACTGCACGCCCAGCAGGCTTGATGTGCTGTTATCAGCGGCCTGCCAGGTCAGCAGGTTGTTGCCGCTGGGGCTGGTAAGATCGGAAATTGTTTCTGCGCCGCCGGTCGGGGCGTTATCCCAGACGGCATTGCTGGAAGTGTAGGTGCTACCATCACCGGTATTACCGTAACTGAATATTTTCCAGTCAGTGGCGTTGCCGCCCTGGGTGAGATCAGCGGTGTAGGTATAACTGCCGCCGGCATTAAGATACGGGTACGCTGAAATGGCGGTGCTGCCCGTGCCGCTTCCATAAATCGTACCGAATGTAACACTATCGGCGTGGGCTGATCCGGCTTGCGGCAACACCCCGAATCCGACGAACGCGGCCGCAAGAAGCGTGAAAGAACAACGATTGGTCATTTGAAATGTCATAAAAAAACTCCCTGTTTACAAAGGTGGCAAAAGATATAGGCTTCGTCCAAATCTTCATTTAATATTTCCGGTGGATGAACATCATCCCCCGGAATCAAAGTTCATACGCTCTCTGCATCCGCCCTCCGCTTTCGCAGCAGCAATATCCCCACGCCGGCGACAGCCATAAGTGCCAGTGCCGCCGGTTCCGGCACGGTGCTGGAGTATGTGAAGTTGCTGATGGTCTGCGTGGAATATCCGCCGCCGGTTCCCCCGGTAAAGCCGACATAAGCAGTGTTCCCGCCCAATGCGCTGGCCAAGTCGGCGGTATAGGAGGCCTGAAAGGAGGCCGAGGTAGTTAGGTCGGTTAAGGTTTCCGTGAGGGTTGTACCATTATAACTTAGCAACACGGAGACCGGGTCGCCCGATACCAGGGAAACCGTTCCGGTGGCGTTGCCGACGTTAGGATCGATGGTTCCGCCGGTTTCAACATTGACCGCTCCGTTGCCGTTACGCAGAAAAAACTCCGCCGCCGCGCTGGGTGTGATCGCCGTTAATACCGGTGATCCGGATGGCGGTTGATTATTGTTCATCAGCCCGTAGCCCAATCCGGCACCGCCGCCTCCGATGGCCGAGGCACCGCGGGAGTCATTCTGCAGCACGAAAGCAAAGCCGTCCGATGGCCCCAAGGCCGCGAACGAGGTTGGGTCCGTCTGGAATGTGAAAGCGGCGGTGAAATTGTTGATGGCTTGGGGAAAGTTAAAAAATGCCGCACGGGCTTCGCCGGCGGAGGCCGTGGTGAGGGTCAACACACCGCCGCTGATGGTCGGTGGGTTGTTATCGGTAATATTGCCAAACCCGTCCTGGGTATAGCCGGTCAGGGTGAATGCAGAGCCATCGCCGAAGCCGGATATGCCCGGGGCAAAGCCGGCAAGAGCAGGGCCTGCGGTAGCCAGTAAACCAGCCATCGCGATAGCGCACCCCGCTAAAGCGCGCTGGTGTTGCGCGCTAAGCTTGCCTTGACGCTTGCGCGATAGCGCCGTAATTTCCTTAGTGGATTGCACCTTGGTAATGCTGCCTTTGGAATAGAACATTGGATTAGACATGGTCCTTGCTCCCTTAAAATTTGCCGTGCAAAACTCTCATCCCTGAACCAATTTCAGGTGGATTATAAGAGCATAGCCATCTATCCCGGCGATGCAATACGCATTTTTGCGTATGCTCCTGTGCGGCTATCAAATGAAAGCCTTGATTTTATTGGCTTTTTTAGCGTGCAGAAAAGTCAAAAGAGACAAATATTTCACCCCGTTACACGCCTCCGATATCGCGGTCATGGGGGGGCAAGCTGCCCTGGCAGACCCAATAGGAATATCGCATAAACATGGTTTTACAAGCAACTTACACTCCAAATGCCAGCGTGGAACCAGCGGCCGATCCGACGGGGTTAACTCATGTTAGCGGTCCCATCGAACGCCCGTTTATTCGGAAAACGAAACACAATCATCGCCGCGCTTTCACGCGGACATCCGGCGGCGCTTCCGCACGACCAGTTGACGGCTGGCAAGCAGGCCCAAGGCTCCCAAAGCCAGCAACCCGGCTGACGCTGGCGTGGGCACCGGCGATGGGCCGGTGTTGTTGATGTAATTCAAGATCACGTCCGTGGCGGTGTAGGAAATTGAAAAGTCGCTGGGGAGATTGACCGATGAAAACGTGGTTCCCGCTAATCCCAAGGATTTCAGAATATCAAATGTTGAATGGTCGGGTGCTGAAAAGCTGGCCGCGAGCGATACATTTAGCGTGCCGTTAAGAGTTGCCGAGCCCAAGACGTTTAGCTGGTCAAAGGATGTCAGGCTGGCTAACAGGATGTCCACAATTCCGGTTGAACTCTGGGTTAGGGCACCAAGAGTCAGCGTGCCTGGTGCATCACCGGGACTGATGACGCCGCCGGTGTTATTAACCCTTCCACTGACGCTGCCGGTGCCCGCCAGAGTGCCGCCCTCCAGGTTCATCACAGCGGTGTTAATCACTCCGTTGTCCGTGGTGGTTCCGGCAGTTTGGGTAAAGGTTCCGGCGACCGTTAATGTGCTGGCCGCTGCTGATGGGCTGATGGTGGCCCCAGTGGTTTCAATGGTGCCGGAATTGGCCAAATCTCCCTGGGTGGTGAAGCTGGCACCATTAATGAGGTGAAAGCCGCCCTCATTGTTGTTAAGCGGTGTGATGGCGGCAAACGTGGTGTTTGATCCGCTAAGAATGATATTGCCGTCATTAACGGTAATTGAGCCTGGCAGGATCATGGTGCTGTTAGCGGCTACTTCATACGTTCCGCCCGTAAGGGTGCCGCCGGAATCGTTGCTGAGGTTGGAGACGTTCAGTGTGCCGCCATTGCTGGCTTCGTACGTACCGTTATTGGTGTTGCTTTTGGTGATCGCCAGGGTATTGCCGGCCGAATTGGCGTTGACAGTTCCGTTATTGGTGAAGCTATTCACCGTGATTTCGCCAGTCCCGGTAATGCTGTGGCCTGAATCCTGCGTGAGGTTGCTGTAGCCGTTATCAAAAATGTTCGCGTTACCAAGAGCAGTGCCGTTGGCGTTCAGGACAATCGAGCCGGTGCCGGCAAGTTCCACGCTGTTGGATATGCCGATCCCTGTACCTAGGTTACTGCCTCCCTTATTGACGGTGATGGTGCCGTTGTTGGTGATCACATCGTTTGTACTGCCGCCGTTGGCAACGAGGTTGTTTCCGTCCAACACGTACAAATTGCTACCGATGGATAACGTGACGCCCACCAGATTGGTGCTGTTCTCCTCGTCAATTTCACTTCCGGAGACGCTGGTAAGCGTGCCGCCGGTAACAGTACCCCCATTAAGCAGTACGGTGCCGCCATTGGCCTCGATAGTTCCACCGGTGTTGGTGAAGGTGGAGTTGAGTTGGAGAGTCCCACCACCGGTGCCTTCCATGAGGTTGGTGTTGGTGAATGCTCCGCTGATTAACCGAAGTGTATTGCCGCTGGAATTTGCGTCGACGACGCCGTTGTTGGTGAAGGCATCGACACTGATCTGACCCGCACCGGATATCGTGTGGCCGGCATCCTGCGTGAGGTTGCTGTAGCCGGCGTCGTAGATCTCGGCGGCACCAAAGCCGCTGGCACCGGCGTTTAGGATCAGGCTACCTGTGCCTTGCAATGTTACGGATCCACTAATTCCAACGCCAGTGTTGCTGTTGGCGGCTGTGGTATTAACCGTGATCTGGCCATTGTCCGTAATAGAACCGCCACTGTTTATGATCAAGCCAACTCCCGCGTTGATCGCCAGGCCGCTATTGGCAGCGACCGTTAAATTAGCAATCGCCACCGAATAGTCATCCAACGACGGTGAGGAAAAGGTGGCCGGACTGCCGATGATGACGTCCGAGCCGGTCGCGGGTATGCCACCTGTCCAGTTACCGCTGCCACTCCAAATTTGGGTACTGGCACCATCCGTCCAAGTCGTGGTCGCAGCCCGAGCTGATGGACTTCCGGCCATCGCCGCCAGCGCTGTAGCCGCTGCAACGGCACATGCCGCCAAGGCGCGGCGGTGTCGGGTGCCGCTTCTGGAATGGCGTTTGTGCGATGGTGCTGCTTTTTTTCCAATGGATGCCGCTTCGTTCTCGCTGCCTGTGGAATAGAACGTTGGAATAGACATGGTGGTTGCTCCCTTAAAATTTGCCGTGCAAAACTCTCATCCCTGAACCAATTTCAGGTGGATTATAAGAGCATAGCCATCTATCCCGGCGATGCAATACGCATTTTTGCGTATGCTCCTGTGCGGCTATCAAATGAAAGCCTTGATTTTATTGGCTTTTTTAGCGTGCAGAAAAGTCAAAAGAGACAAATATTTCACCCCGTTCCACGCCTCGGATACGGTGATTATTCGGGGCGGAAATCGCCGTGACGCGCCACGTAAATACAGAACGTAAACATCGCTGTATAAGAGGCTTACGCCATAAATGTGGCCCCGGCAGGCAGGCTGTGATCCGATGGGGTTATCCGCGTTTGGCGGCCAGACAAAAATCCGGCTTTTCGGGAAAAATGCTCTTTTTTCAATATTTTGCCCTCTGGCCCTCCGTCAATCCGAATATTTGGGTGTGACAAGCACTGGATCAGGGGGCAAACCACAGCCTTTGGTGCCCCCGAGCCAGGAGCCGGTCCGAGGTACCTTTATCGTGTGTTCCACCACCGGCAGAGCCGGCGGCTGTGTGAAGCTGCCCGGCCGTGTGGCCCGGAAATATCGCCACGCGCTCATAAGATCGCCGTGCCTGTTGGGCTGGTTCGGGGTATTTCCCTGGTACAATGGCATATACGTAAAATTGCGTATTGCCAAAATGGCCGGAACCATGGATAAATAGGTACGGGCTGCGACCGCCTTGGGCGGCAAAAGTAAGACCCGCACGTTCCGCAGACGGGAGACACTCTGTGATGCCACAATGTTTGACAGGTGTTGGAAGCGTCAGGTTCGGAAATGCAGTGACCGCAGGTGCGGCATCCGTGAACGTGTCGTGCCGGCACTAAGGATCAGAGATGTGTAGATATGAATTCTATTGAATCTGATGATTTTATGGCGATCCTTGATCTGGTCGCGGCCTTGCGCACGCCGCAGTGCCGCGAGGATTTAGCCCGTCATATTATTCCGCAGTTGGGCAAACTGCTGGGATCGGATATTACCTCCTACAATGAGGTCAATCCCGTTTCGCAACAGGTCGCCGGATTTATTTACCCCGAGGAATTTAATCTTGCCGCTCTGACGGCCACGCTTCAACGCTATATGAACGATCATCCCGTGATTGTGCATAAGCAGACCGGCGACGACGGCAACGCCATGCGTATCAGTGATTTCATCTCGCAGCGCGAATTTCATGACACCGGCCTGTACCAGGAACTATTTCGTCCGCTGGGGATGGAATTTCAGATCAGTATGACCCTTCCCACGCGCCGCCCCTTGATTGCGGCTCTGGTATTTAACCGCAGGCTCAGTGATTTCTCGGAGCGCGATCGCAAGATACTCAACACCTTGCGCCCGCAACTCACCGCGGCCTTTGACACGGCGCGATTTACCAGCCGCCTGCAGAAGCGCCTGACCCGGCAGACGGGCGTCCTGGAACATCTGCCGGAAGGAATTGTGGTGCTTGACGGCGTAAGCCGTATTGAATTCTGGACGAAAAAGGCCCGGTTGTGGATGGGAAAATATTTTCCGGGAGCCGCCCGAACCCCCGGCACCCTGCCGGAAGATATCGCCAAGTGGTTGCGCGTGCGGAACTGTCCCGCGGATGATATAACGGCACCGGATCCGGTTTTTAAGAAATCGCTGGGTGAGGATCAATTGCAATTGCGATTGATTCAATCGGTAGAGTTCGGACGGATGCTGATCATGTCGGAATCCCGCGCGGTAACGTCCGCCAAGCCTTTGGAGGCGCTAGGCCTGACGCCGCGCCAGGCGGAAATTCTTTTGCATGTGGCCCATGGCTGCGGCAACGATGAAATCGCCGGACGGCTGCACATCAGTGTTCGCACGGTACAAAAGCACCTGGAATCGGTCTTCAAAATATTAAAGGTGAATTCGCGCGCCGGTGCCTGCCACCTCGCCCATGCCCAGTTACGCATGATAATAATGACGCTCCTAATGGCCGCCGCCGGCGTTGTGGGATTCATCAGCCAAAACTGTTGAAGCGTTGATGGGCCACCGGGTTGTCACCACGGTGCTCGTTGACACAATGCTCCAAGAAGCCAAAAATTATCCCGGCGCGCCGGGATCGCAGCCGGGCAATTACTCATACAGGCTCCTGACTTCATTCGCGGGATCCATTTGCGGCGGCGGGAATTTTTTTTGGATTTTCGTTACACTTATTGCCAGAAGTCTGCCCAGGTAATGGCCAGCGATTACCCGGACAAGCTCCCCAGGTGACAGTACCGATTGAATGTCCGGATGATGATGGAACAACATGCGATGACGAGTTCGGAATTACAACAGCCAATGGATGTCGAAGCCAAGCTCAGGGATGCCGAAAAGCTGATTGCCCGGTATAGCGGATCAAGTAATCCGGAGCGTCAGTTAAAGCTGGCGCGAACCATTTTTACCAAAGGGGCCTTGCTGCTACATACGCGGCGGTTCGAACCTGCCCTGGCGGCATTTGATTTATTGCTGCAAACTTTTCAAGATAATAAAGAAGCGGCAATTCAACCGCAGATAGCCAAGACATTGTTGGATCGGGCGGCGGTTTTGGATATTCTGGGCCGCCGGGACGATGCCCTGGCTGGTTATGCCCGTGTTGTTGAGCAGTTCGGTGATACGCCCAACGAAGCGGCTCGAGCGTATGTAGCCTCGGCGATGTTTAACAGGGCGTCGCTTTTGACGCGGCTAAAGCGGGGGCCTGAGGCAGTGAATGCTCTACATGCGTGTCTTGACGGTCCAATTAAACTGCCTGATCGACTGCTGGCCAAAGCATTGTGGATGAAAATTGAACTTCTGGAAAATTCAGGACGCGATAACGAATCCCTGGCGGCCTGCCAGCGGCTCATGGAGCTATTTGCGGACAAAAAAGACATTGTAGGTCAAAATCGCCTCTGCGAGATCATGCTCGAAAGGGTAAAACTTTTAATTGCGCTGGATCGCGGATTGGAAGTTATCAGCGCCTATGAGGAAGCGGAAGAAAAATTCGGTCCGGTAGCGGAAGAAGTCATAGGAACGTCGACCGCCGGCTATCTGGTCCAGAAGCTCAAGGACCATACGGAACTGAATCGGATGACCGAAGCGCTGGCCCTGGCCGAGAAAGCTTGCGCCATCTTTGGTGCTTTTGTTGATCCGCCCTGGTTTGACGTGGCACAGACGGCGGGCAAAACGCGGCTCGTGGCCCTGTGCCGCCTCCGACGCGTGGAGGCGTGTATCGTGGCGTATGATACGGTGGTGGAGCGCTACGGTGATATGCTCGATGCGGCCACACGTGGGGAAGTTGCCGGTATGTTGCTGGATCAAAGCACAGACCTGGCGGCCCGGAAGGAATATGCTGCCGCTGATAAAATCAGTGATCAGATTATCCAACGCTTTAAGCCGGCGGATGCTCCGGATTTGGCCACGGTATCCGCGCGGGCCATGTTCAATAAAATCGCTCTCAAGGCGTTGATGGGTAACCCCCATGAAATCATGCCGGCGTGTGATGCGTTTATTGATCGCTTTCGCTACAGCACCCATCCGGTGATTTGTGAGATGTTATTCCATGCGTGGAGCCGGAAAGCGGCGCTGCTGGATTCGCAAAACCATGATGCAGACGCCCTGCAAGCCTATGAGGCTGCGGTGAAGGCTGGAAAAGCTTTGTCACTGCCGGCGCTGCCGGTGGCTGCGAATATGGCAGGAAAGGCAGCCTGTCTATCGCGGATGGGCCGACGCGCGGCACAACTTGAAGCATACGATGAATTAATTTCAACCTACGGAGATAATTCTTCGCCGGGAATTAGAACCGTGGTGGCACCAGCCTTACTGGCGCAAGCGTTTATGCTGCGCGAGGATGGAAAGCTGGAATTATCCCTGGCGTCCTGTGAACAATTTATCACCTGGGTCGAGCGCTCCACCCCGGCCGCCATGATTGTTCCTCTGGCCCGCGCGATGTTTTTACGCGGAGAACTGCTGGAAAAACTCGGTCGCGAGGTTGAGGCAGCACAAGCGTATGGCGCTTTGGCGGGGCGGTTTGACTTTAACGGTGAAACTGAAGCGCGCACATGTGTTCCCGTCGCCTTATTTAACCAGGCGGCTTTATTGGAAAAAGCGGAACTCCATGAGCAATCCATTGCCGTTCTTGATGCCCTGCTGGAGCGGGCGCGGGGCGAGCCGGATTTAATATCGCCGCGGCTTTTGGCGCAATGCATGTTGAATCGGGCGGTGATTTACCAGTCGTTACAAAATACCGATTCCGCTTTGGCGGCTTATCAGCAGGTGGTGAGCAATTTCGGCCCAGCGGACGATTCTGCCATTCGCGCGATCGTGCGCTCGGCGTTGCTTAAGAAAGGCCGCCTGTTAGAAAAGTGCGAAAAACATCAGGATGCGATTTTGGCTTTTCAGACGGTCATCGACTATGATGTGCCGGAAAATTTGCAGGAAAATAAACCGATAAACACGGCGGCCGCATTTACAATCGCCGCGTTGCTTATGCGAATGAACAGGCCCCAGGAATCCGTAGCCGCGTATCTTTCCGCGCAGGAGAAATATGGCGGTTCAGCCGAAGAATCGATCAGAATTGACATGGCTCGCGGTTTATGTACGCTGGCTCAACAGGCGCTTGAAAGCGGTGATTTTGATACGGCCTTGGCCCATGACCGTGCGATCAATCAATTATTCCAACATGATCCATGCCCGGAAGTGCTCGGTTGGGTCTTGCAAACGGCGGCGACAACCGTTGCCGTTAATGATAAGCGTCAGCAAGCGGCGGCAGCCTTGGAACAAGCGGCCAAGGGCATCGAAAGGCTGCCTGAGGAGATTCATCCGGCGGCCCCGATTTCTCAACAACAGGGCAAATCAATTACAGTGGATGAACCGGCCGCCGTAGAGCTATTAATACCTGCCGAAGTTCAACTAGCCACCGGCCAGGACGCGGAAACCGTCAGCGAAGCAGCACCCATTGTCGTGGTCACCTGCGGCGCGCAGGCAGAATTACGTGCCGAAGAAGCACTGATCCCCGCTGTAAAATCCGCTGATGCACCGCCGGCCACTGCGATGACGGCCAATGCCCCACAAGCCAATGCCCCACAAGCCGATGCCCAGGTCAGTGCCCAGGCCGGGGCGGTGCCGGTACTGACTGATATGAATTCACCCGGTGAGCACTTGATGCATCTGCGACACCTCAAGTGGGGCGGGCACGAGGCCGATCTGATCGCGGGTTGTGACGAGTTTATCAAACACTACAGCGGATCTGAATCGGTAACAGTTCGGCGCGATGTGGCGGAGGCATTCCGCATGAAAATAGAGGTCGTTAAAAAAAGCGGATCGCTGGAAGATGAATTGCGGGCATGCAACGCATTTTTGCTCACCTTCGGGCGGGAGACGGAACCGGCTTTTTCGCCACTGCTTTGCCTTACCATGCTGGACCGCGGCCGGGTGTTTGGTCAGATGGATCGCGTGGGCCATGAGGTGGCGGCGTATGATGCCCTGATGCAGCGATTTGGGAAGTCCAATGATGCGGCCCTGCGGCCCAGTATCATTGAAACGCTGCAGCGTCAGGCGGTTATTGCCGGTCAGCAGTCACGCATCGGAGACGAAGTGCGATGCTACCAGAAGCTGGTAAGTAAATATGGCAACGTCGCGGACATCGACGTGCAAAGGCACGTGGCCGCAGCCATGCTCAGCACGGCTTTGGCCCTTCGCAAGCTCGACCGTAAGCTGGATGAACTGGCCATTTACGATTCGATTATTGACCGCTTTGAGAAAACGGATGATACGGCCATCTTATTTGTCGTAGCCCGGGCCATGATGCGAAAAGCCCTCACGCAGGGGGAGCGCGGCAAGCGGCAGGAACAAATTGCTGTTTGTGACAACATTATTTCCCGGTTTACCCATTCGGACGCCTTATTTCTGCGGCAGCAAGCCGCACGATCCCAGTGTCACCGCGCTGCGGCTCTGGCGGAATTGGGGAAAATTCCGGAAGCCTTGATCTGCTATGATGCAGCTATCCGGCAATTTTCCGATGCTGCGGAACCGCCCTTGCGGGTGTGTGCCGGTTTGGCGTTATTTCAAAAGGCGGAGTTGCTCCGCGGACAACGTCGTCGGGCGGAGGCCATTTCCTGTTACCAGCACTTTGTGCAAAGTTATCAGACCGATGACGAGGAAATGTCCGGCTTGGTCAGCCAGTCCCAGTCGCTGCTGCGCGTGTTATAAAAAAGCTTCGCTCGCGTGGAGGTCGCTGAAAAAACTCATCCCATCCCTGAAAAAATCTCATGTTTTCCCGGACTTGTGCCGATAAATAGGAAAAAGTGGAAAATATTCAAGGTTTCGCTTGCATTGAAGCACGCGAAAGGCTTAGAATACCAGCAACGGCGGTTAACTCCGCCGGCAGTTCTATAAAATAACGTACTCTGAACGCCATTTTTATTCAGAGTGCAGATGGTTGGGAAGGTTGAATTAAGGAGATTGCACATGGAAAACCATTTTCCGCGTTGTGTGCAGTGTATCGCACCCTTACAGATTGGCTCGGGCGTGGGCGGCGCATTAAAAAGCATTTTTTGCAAAACCATCAAATGTCCCTCCTGCGGGACGCAAGTGCGCCTGACGGATGCACAAGTGATGGCCGAGACATTTGCCGCCTGCGTAAGTCGCTTTCGGGAAGCCCTGAATCAGGCACTGGATGGCGCGCCTCATCTTTCGCAGCATGATGCGATTTTGGCGGTGGGGGCGACAGATATTTCACGTGAATCCCATCGGCTGCATACGCGCGATGAGCTATGCCGCGTAATCGCCCGAATCCTGCGCATGGCCTTGCGGCACGAAGCCCTGGGCCACGAGACCCTGATAACCGTTGAAACCATAACCCGCGGACTTCTGCCGCGGGCCATTCGCGTTCACGCCCGCAGCGACGGGCATGGATCGCCGGAATCTCTGTTGATGATCGCTCGGGTCGGCGAGGATGATTATGTCACGTACGAGCCGCCCGTGCAGCCCCAGGTGCCGGTCCAGGCCAAAGCGCCTGCGGCAGGCGTTGTCCGGCGTGACGTTAAAGAACCCGCAAATCAGGAATCTCGGCCTGGCGTAGTAGGAGTATAAGCCGCGTTAGCGGCATGTGTTTACCGGCGGCGACAGGGCGAACAGTCGCTTTGTCGTCCGCTGGAGGGGGCTTCTATGGTGGGGATTTCATTGTCATACCATCAGTCGGCCGGTGCCGGCAATGTTGCACCCGGCAACGAGGTGGGGTGCGGCGCGTGGACTTTAGAAGATGCGGCCGGTTCCTCGGCAATGCCCGCTGCGGTCTTAGGCGGGGCGGATCGCTCGCGCTGAATAGCCTGATAAACTTCCTTGCGGTGCACCGGCACGGTGTTGGGTGCATTAATGCCGAGTCTTACCTTATCACCGCGAATATCCACAATCGTGATTTCAATATTATCACCAATCATGATGCTTTCATCGCGCTGCCGTGACAGTACCAGCATATATCAACTCCTTGACTTGTCGGCATAACTCCATTTATTTCCGAGTCCGGGCTTACATCGTCCGGTCGGCGCGTCGTATGATTATGTGTTCCTCTGCCTGATCATTGTATCCACTCACAGGCTCCTGGTTAGCAGTACTCCGTTGCTACTCGGTCAAGCCCGGGCATCGATATACGCCGGGCTGGTGCCCAAACGTGGGCCGGTAATCTCACGACCTGTTATGTATATTCGTGTACTTGCCTTACTTTCGTCCAATAAATATTGAAATTATCGTAAAATGTGGCGCTTTGGAGAAAATTCCGGCCATTACTCCGAAAGGCTCATGGGAGGGATCAATGTTTATGGCATTTGGGATTGTTAAAGGCATTGAAAGGCACGACGTTGCCATCGGTGGGGGGGATCATGGTGCCGGCTTGAAATCGCCGCACCAGACGTAATGCGCCCGATGGATGGGGTTCAGCGTTGACGCCGCTGGAGGCAGTAAAGTCCTTCCATATACTTATTAAACGATTGGTCTGCACCCTGGATGCCGATGCGGAATTACCCTCCGCGCTTTGTACCGCATGAACCATGCCCGCCGCCGGCTCGGAAATCGTCCACCAGATGCCGCCCCCGCTGGGCTTCATGGCGGTGAGGCTCGAGGCCGGTTCAATCGTATATTGCACGTCAATGGGGGGAAGTCGGGCGGCCGAAGTATCATTGCTGTCTAATGATCCGGTGGCGGCCAAAAGACGAAAAAAAGCCTCGCCGATGTGGGCGAGGGTTGTATCATCAATTGCGGTCTGGGCAATCAGCGAGCAGAGCATCTGGTTGATGCCCTTGCTGGCAGCTTCCGCCTGATCGGCAGCAATGCGGAAGCCGCCGGTCGCCGGCATTTTTGCCGTATCGCGGTGCCACTGGTCCGCTTCCCGAATCAATTTCAGGATGGTGTCGAAATCGAAGGGTTTGGCCACGTGTGCCTGTCCGCCGGAAGCCGCACATCGCAAGACGTGATTGGCTCCGCACAGGCAGGTGAAAAACAACACCGGAATGCCGCAGGTCAGCCGGGCGCTCTTAAGCGTCCGGCACACATCAAAGCCGGTCTTATCCGGCATCATGGCATCGAGAACAATCACATCGGGATGCAGATTCCGCGCCAGCTTCAGGCCGTCTTCGCCGGTGGCGGCATAATGGTAATCAAACCCCTCCATGGTTAATAATTGGCCAAGGGTTTCATTGACCTCGCGTTCATCATCAATAACCAGCACCTGCAGCGCCATAGCGTTAGCTCCTCCGGGTTAAAAATCAACCCGCAGCGGACGGTGGAAGTTTTTTTCCGCGTATCCGCATACCGATTCCTGCCGATAGCACAAGAAGTCTTGCCATGACCGCTTGTGATCCATCCGCCTTCCGGCAGGTCACCTATTTATTATAATCGCCGGGATGGCCCGTGTCGCTATAGATGTTTCGGAGTTTTTTATATTGAAGCGGTCGTCGGCCGCCCCTACACATCATAAACGTGAATATTACGCCCCGAATTGTCGCCGTTGACGGGCGGGGGCGATTTTGCAAATTTTGCGGTATTTTGCCACGGTGCGCCGGGCCAGCGTCAGGCCTTTGGCTTTGAGTTTTTCAACGATCTCATCATCGTTAAGCGGATTGAGTCTATCTTCCTCGGCAAGGACTTCCATGAGTTTCGCTTTAATCGCATCAAAGCTGACGGTTTCACCGGCGGAATTTTCCATGCCGCCGCTGAAAAAAGCCCGCAGCGGAAATATCCCGCGTGGTGTCTGTACATACTTTTCCGCCACCGCCCGGCTGACCGTGGCAACGTGGATGCCCAGTTGATCCGCTACCGAAGTCATGGGCAGCGGTTTGAGAAATTCCGGCCCCATATCGATGAAATCTTTTTGTGCATCCACCACCACACGCAACACGCGCAACAATGTGTTGCGGCGCTGTTCAATGGCTTCAATGAGCCAGCGGGCGTTGCGGATATTGTTGGAAATAAACTGTCGCGTCGACGTATCCACGGATCGGGCGCGGGCCATCCGGCTGTACATGGAATTAATACATAATCTCGGCAGCCGGTCATCGGTCAGGCGGATACGGTATTCCCCGGTTTGATCATCAAGTTCAATAACGGCATCCGGCGCGACAATGGGAACCTGCCGGTCCACCAGCAACCTTCCCGGGCGCGGGTGCAGGTGGCGGGCCATGAATGATTTGGCTTCGTTTATCCGCTCGAGCGTCCAGCCGCTTTTGGCGGCAATCTGCGGCAAACGGTTAAGTTCCAAGTCCTCCAGATATCGGCTTATCAGCGTGCGGGCGGCGGAAAGATCCAGTCCCTGCTCGCGGCTGATGGCGTCAATTTGCAGCAGCAGGGATTCTTTAAGATCTCTGGCGCAGACGCCTGCGGGTTCCATGCGCTGCTGGAGAATCGGCAACGCTTTTTCCAGGTCCTCGCGACGCACGCCGGGGGGGAGTTCCCGGCAAATTGTATCAAAGCTGTCACGTATATATCCGTCTTCATTCACCCAATCAATAAGTACGGATCCACCCTGCCGGATGGCCGGCGCAATATCATCAATCATGGTCCATTGCTGATGCAGTTCTTCCTGCAGGGAAGCTCCGCGTGCGGCGGTATTAGCCATCGCTTCCATTTTTGGATCCCGGTCGCCGCCCTTTGCGGAAGAAACGCGCGAGTTGGGAATATAATCATCGAAGTCGCGCGGATTTTGGATCCCCTCCGCCGGGCTGGTTGTCGAAGACGTATCCGAGGGAGCCGGTGTGGCTGCTTCCGGCGGCATCCCCGCAACCGGGGTCATTAAATCCGGGCCTTGCTCAAAAGATGATTCCTCTCTTTCCAATACCGGGTTGGCGGAAAGTTCCTGGTCAATGCGTTCCTCCAGGGCCATGGTCGCCAATTGCAGGATTTCCATGGACTGAATCATTCGTGGAGCCAGCTTCATTCGCTGTTCCAGCCGCATGTGTTGGGAAGAATCTAACCTCATCAAACCTACCGTCCATCGCGCGGAATTCGTCCGCTAAGCCAATATCCCTGAAGCATTATAACGGAAATCTGCCGAGAGACGGTAAATAGTCAGCGGTTGACCAATTTAAAAATGTGCCCGGGACAGGATTCGAACCTGCAAGAGCTTGCGCCCACCAGCACCTCAAGCTGGCGCGTCTGCCAATTTCGCCACCCGGGCGATAATGCAACATCTTGCCATAAACCTGGAAGAACCTCAAGCGTAATCGGGCGGAATCGGGCTGCGGCCCGATTAGAGCAGGAGTTTTGAGAAAGTAGAGAGTAGAGCACATTCGGCTGGCACATAAGAGTGGCTGTCGCCCAGACATGCTGCGCCTGCGGTCTACTCTCAACTCTCTACTTTCATTGCCCGAATCGGGCTGCGGCCCGATTAGAGCAGATGTGGGTAGACCAGGTGAACAGTAGAGCAAATTCGGCCGGCACACGAGAGTGGCTGTCGCCGAAACGAAACATCCCTCCTGCGGTCACCTGATCACCTGATCACCTGATCTCGACGAATCGGGCTGCGGCCCGATTAGAGCAGGAGTTTTGAGAAAGTAGAGAGTAGAGCACATTCGGCTGGCACATAAGAGTGGCTGTCGCCCAGACATGCTGCGCCTCCTGCGGTCTACTCTCAACTCTCTACTTTCATTGCCCGAATCGGGCTGCGGCCCGATTAGAGCAGTTTGGAGAGAGTAGATAGTAGAGCACATTCGGCTGGCACATAAGAGTGGCTGTCGCCGAGGCGATCAATACTGTAATTACCGCCGAATACTGAAATTACTGATTAATACTGAATTTACTGATCAATGAAGTGAAACGGGGACGACGGGACTCGAACCCGCAACCACCGGATCGACAATCCGGTGCTCTAACCAATTGAGCTACGTCCCCTGGAACTTCCAGAGTCCGGTATGTTACGGACAAGCGCACCAGCCTGTCAAGGAACGCGACACACGTGGCGCACGAAAAATTCCCAGCATTCATGCTCATCAACATTTGCTGCAAGCTGCATTAAAGAGTATCTTTTTGCCCTTTGGCGCCTTGGAGCAGCACGATGAGTATTTCGACAGATTTAATGGCCCGGCATGATGCCGCGCTAATTGGTAATTACGGCAAACTTCCGGTCGTTCTGGCACGCGGGCAGGCAGCGACGCTTTGGGATGCCGACGGCAAGGAATATATCGACTTTTTTGCCGGTTTCGGTGGAACTGTTTTGGGCCATTGTCACCCCCGGCTTGTAGCGGAAATTGTCCGACAGGCGCAAACGCTCTGGCAGGTGGGCAATCAATTTTACAGTGAGCCGCAAATTCGCCTTGCTGAGCACTTGAAAGCCAAAGCCTTTGATGGACGAGCGTTTTTCTGTCATAGCGGAGCCGAAGCGGCGGAAGCGGCCATTAAGCTGGCGCGCGTTTCCGCCGGACCGGATCGGTTCAAAATTGTCACCATGAAAAAAGGTTTTCACGGCCGCACCATGGGGGCCTTATCCGCGACCGCCGGCCCCGCGCAAAATGGCTTTGCGCCCTTAGTCCCCGGTTTTGTGCATGTCCCCTTTGATGATCTTGACGCCTTGGAAGAAGTGGTGGACGGTTCTACGGCGGCGGTCATGCTGGAACCGATTCAGGGTGAAGGGGGAATCAATGAGCCGGCCCGCGGTTACCTGCAGGCGGTGCGGGAATTGTGTGATCGTTGTGGGGTGGTTCTGATTTTTGATGAAGTCTGGACGGGCGTAGGCCGGACCGGGCATTGGTTTGGACACCAAATATCGGGCGTGATACCGGATATTATGACGCTGGGCAAAGCCCTGGGCGGCGGCGTGCCGGTGGGGGGGATACTGGCAAGTCCGGCCCTGGCAACATTTTTCAAGCCCGGCACCCACGGCTGCACGCTGGGCGGCAATCCGATTTGCGCCAGCGTCAGTGCGGCGGTATTTGACGTTATTGAGCAGGAAAAACTGCTGGTGTATGCGCGCGCTTCAGGCGCGAGCATCCGTGATCATCTGGGCAGTTGTTCCGTGCGTCATAAAATTAAAGCCATTCGCGGCAGCGGACTATTTCTGGGCGTGGAATTGGCCATACCCGATGCGCTGCCGGTGGTACGCCACGCTTTGGACAACGGATTGATCATCAACGCCACACAAAAAAATGTGCTGCGGATATGCCCGTCGCTGGTTATCACCGAACAGCAGATTCAGAAAGCCTTGGCAATTCTGGAAAAAGCGATCGCGGCAGTTTGATTTTCAAATTCAAACGGTACAATGAAAGCAGGAATCTGTTGTGCCCGGAGAATTTTTAATGTCTGCTAAAGCGTGTATGAAGTGCTCGCGCCCGGCCCTGATTCACATAACCGATGTGGTATCAAAAGGTCCGCCCCTAAAAGTCGTTGAGGTACACTTATGCCTGGAACACGCCATTGAAGCCGGGTTAATGGGAGCGCCGATACTTATTGGAAAAACTTCTTCCGGCAAGTTAATCAAACAGCTTCCCATGCACCCCGAACTGGCCATGTTAAAACAGCTTGATGTCGCAGCCGGGATCACGGATTCTGCGAATATCCCCGAGGTCTCAACCGCCTGCCCGACTTGCGGGACAACATTGGGGCAGTTTCAAAAAGGCGGCCTGCTGGGTTGCCCCAACGATTACACATTATTTGAAGAGCCATTGATGGACATAATTCGTTCCATGCACGAGCGGCATACCCAGCATACCGGAAAACTGCCGCCGCAAAGTAGCGCCGCTGATACCGTAGTTCGCGCCAGAAAAATACAACTCGAGTCGCGCCTCAGTGCTGCCGTACAGGCAGAATGCTATGAAGAAGCCGCCCGTTTACGGGATCAGCTCCGTGCGATTTCTGAAAATACTGCCTGAGAGCAGCTATCTTATTTTACGTACGATCACAGAAGGGATTGAACCGCGTGATCAGGGAAATCTGCGGTTTTTTCTACAGTCGGTTTTGGACTGCGTACCGCGTGCCGAGATTTTGGGACGGATCCCCCGCAAATCCCACATTCCCGCCCACACGGCCACGCATACCGTGACCCCTGAGTGCGACAGGGCATTAGTCGGCATTAGTCGGCAGTTGCAATTCACTTTTAGGTTATTTATGATTTGTTCATCATAGCGTGGCGGGGGAGAAGATTTCGTGCAGGGATTGCCTCCGTTTCCAACGGAGGTCTTTAAGCGCAGGGGCAAACGGCATGGCTTGTTGATCGCCATGTGGAAGAATGGAGAGCTTCGTGGGAAAACATCAGCAGATTCGGCTATCCGACATGCGGGCGGTTTATCATTTGCTTTGCGAAACGCGCGAGCTTGGTCGCAACGCCGCTGCGTGGCGCAAACATGCCGTGATGGGGCTTGTGGCGTTAACCGGGGCGCAAACCGGCCTTTGCATGGAGCAAAAAATAGGCGGCGCTATTAATATCGCCAATTCCTGGCGCGCTGATATCGGCTGGTGCAAAAAGGGGGTGTTGACCAGTTGGTTCCAGCATACCCGACAAAACAACCTTGCTCGCCACCCCGCAGGATTTCGACTCGCCAGCCGGGTCTTGGCCGGCAAGCCGTTTGTTTGCGTCCGACCGGAAATTATTCCGGATCGAGACTGGCGCATTTCGGAATACTTCAACACCGCCGCCCGGTCCACCGGACGCGGAGAATTCTTAATTTCCTATTGTCCCGCCGGGGCGCATTTGCACATGGCCTTCTGCCTGTCGCGCACCGCAGGTGCCAAAGCCTTTGACCGGCGTGATCGCACGTTGGTGCATCTGTTTCATCGGGAATTAGTACAACTGATCAATTCCGAGCTGTCCTGCATTCAGCGGTCAGCTCCACTTGCCAAACTGCCGCCGCGCCTGCGCCAGACCGCGATGGATATTATCGCCGGCAAAAGTGAGAAGGAAATTGCATCTCACTTGCGGCTTAGCAAGCATACGGTGCATCATCACATTCAGCGGCTACACAAACACTTCAATGTCAGCAGTCGCTGTGAACTGCTGCCTGTGCTGCTGGATCAGAGCGCAACCCCGCAACCCAAGATCGTGTTGTAGGCGATCTTTAGGTTATTTCACCTCCGCACGAGATCGCCGCTTCAGCAGAAACAATGATCCGCAGGCCAAGGCCAGAACCAGACTGCCTGGCTCGGGAACAGATGACGGGTTTGCCACAAGATAGCCGACATTGCCAACTTCAAATCCCGGCTGGAATTGCAGGGTGGTTGCTCCGGTGGCTGACGCGGTCAAAAATTCCGAGTTTATATCCGCAGTGGGCGCAAGAAAGGCAAATATCTGTCCTTCG
>JAKBCC010000172.1 GCA_021808105.1 Planctomycetota bacterium | reverse complement strand
GAAGCCGGATGCAGGAAATCTGCCCGTCCGGTTTGATGAGGGGGGACTCAACCTACGTAACCACGGCTCGTCCGCGGCCGCGAGGTTGAGTCCTCTACTCTACCGGTTCTCTCCTGTTGTGATCGCAGGTAAAATAATCGCCCCCGTGCCCCGTCACAGCAAGAAATTGGGGTATGCAGCGAGGTCGTGTGGCAGGGGGCGCTGTGGTTTGACGGGGTCCTCACCCTAAAATCTTGGTGTGACTGAGCGCTAGCGCCGCTATTTTGCCCCCGGCGACTCCGCCGTCATGTCATGTAACGCGGCAGCAGCAAGTCACGGAGCGGCCCTTGGCGTCGGATAGTAAGGGCAGTAAAATGCGAACCCTCGTGGGCCGCCGCTTGCGTCCGCTGTCGGTTGGCCGACTGATAAGGTAAAATGGTGAAAAAGAGATAGCCGTCCGGAATGGCTCCACGAAGGCCGGCCCGCTGGGATCAGCACCATGGAACGGTGGCCCGTTCGAGGAACTGAATCAGGCTATCACCGGAAAACTGGATTCAGGAGACAGTTATGTGCCGGGATCGTGACAGTACGATAGGTACGTCCGTGCCGCCGGCAGGAGTTGACGCGAATGCTTCGCGGCGTCTGCCGCCGCCGGCGATGTGGCTGGCCAGGGCGTCTCTCGCGGTTGGGGTCATTTTTATCTTGCGCTCGCTTCCTATGAGCGCGGATTATAATTACTGGAATTACACGCCCTACCCGACCTACGACGGTATTTTCCTAATGACCCTTTTTTTAGTAATCTTTTTTCCCACGATTCCACTGGTGCTCTGGTTCTACGCAGGCCTGCTCACGTGCGTGATCAATGCACTCCGCCCCAAGGGGTCCTTGCTGGTTCCCGTCCTAGGCGCACCTCTTTGTGCGAGTTGGGTTCTATACATACTTGTAGCCCGATGGTGGGGTACATCTTTCCGCCCGCTCTACGGATATCCCGTATTTGCTACCGGTTGTACGTTAATGTTCTTTAGCACCCTGCCCGGTCTTTATTATTGGATTAAACTGCGATTACCACGGAAGAATAAAAAAGGGACCTTTTGATGGGAGTCGCTATGTTGGCGTTGCTGTCCAATCTGCCGCTGGGCGACGCGCGAATCCGCGAGGGGCGGCGGCACAGGGGAGTGTGCCATGCCTGAACCAGTGAGGCAGATAAAGCCTGCACCAAAGAGTGTGTCCTCGTATCGGCTAAGACTTTGGGCGGGGTGGATTCTTTACGTCACCGGTTGGGCGGCATGGTTCATTTCACTTTTGATGCCTGCTGCCTATGCTTCACGGGGAGCGGCGGAACCGATAAAAGGTTGGCTCTATGTTGGGCTGGCATTTCTGGAACTACTTGGCGGCCTTGCCAGTTTTTCGTTTACGCTTACCACCGCGGTCTTTGCGGGCTACTTTCTTGGATTGGGTTCGGCGGCCATTTCGCCCGGCCTGCGTCGGTGGCGGAGGTCTCGGTGGGCGGCGAGGGCCGTTACTCTGGGGTCGCTGATTGGTTGCTATCTGGGTTGGCGCTACCTCCGGGAATATAGGGGCTTTGACCGCTTCTGCCCCGGACTTCCCACGCTTGCCGCCGCGAGTATCCTAATCTGCCTTGGCGTATGGATGATTCCCCTGCGGCAAAAACATAAAGACACCGTTGCCGCTGATGTGGCATCGGAGCCGCAGGCTGGCCCCGCATCCAGAATCGGAGGCGAATGATGATGTTACCGCTGGCCAATCCATCGCTACCGCTGGGTTCTCCGATCGCCAGCCCGGCCAACATTTTGCAGAATTTCTGGGAGGATCTACTTCCCAGCGCATTGGACTCAACGTCAGTGGGGGTGCAGTGATGGGAAGGTGGGTTGACCGTAAAAATCTGATACCGAAAGTGTGGGTGGGAGTCAGGAAATTGCTCGGGTTGGCCCTCGTGCTGGAAGGGCTGGTTTCGCTGCTGGTATACGATTTCGGCGGCGGTCGGTCCATTTGGGGGATTGATGGTCTCCGCATTCCGAATTGGCAGGTAGATTTAAACTTCACGCTTATGCTCTGGCCCATTGCGGCTCCGTTTTGGCTGGCTCTATTTTGTTTGGCCCTCGGCGGTTTCTGGTCGGTACTTTTCGGCAGGCGGTGGCTTGTCTGGGCACTGCGTATCATTTCCATACCTATGGGTGCTTTAGCAGCTTGGTCGCTCGATATTGTATTGACAAGCGGAAACGGAAACACATTTGACAAACTAGAATGGTTATCAGTTCTTGCCCTTGCCGTAGCACCTTGGATCATCCCCATTCAACGCCGAAAATTATCCCAAGCCGCCGACGGTACCGCACCAGACGCTGGAGGCGCTTCGTCATGGTTTTCACGTTTCCGCCGGCGGTGTTTCCGTATGTGATTCTGTTTCTCTGGGCCATTATTGACGATACTCGGTTGCGAAGGAAAGAGGATTGATGGTCCGCGCGCTGTCACGACTATAGGTTCGCGAAAGTACCTCTCACGCCGCATTCTGGCCTGCCGCACGACCGCACTGCCTACCCTGATTTCTTGCCGTGAAGGAGCGCCAGCCCTCTCGTAAAGCCACCGCGAATGCGCAATTCGGTCCCGGCCTCATCGCGACGGCCTTACGCTGGCTGAAATTCCGTCAATGGAATATCGCAATAATAATCCGGCGACTGCATTGCCGATGCATATCCGCGGCGACGGCCCATTGTGAACGGTTTTTCCTCGTACGCCGCCAGCAGCATCGCTGCAACGGATACGCTCTTTACCCCATCAGCTCCGATTTTGGAACTTACGGTCAGCCCCTCCCAACCGGACTTCCTGAGAATCGCGTGCACGCCTTTAATTTGGAATCCAATAATGCGGTCGCCCCCCACTGATCTGTATACGGTAAGCATATCATCAATGCGATGTGCGACAAAAGCCTCATCGGAAATCTGATAAATGATGCAATCGCCATCGGCACTGTACCACGGTTGAGGCCGAAACTCCTGCGATCCCTTGTGCATGCCATTCAGGAAATGTTGGTCCATACGACACCTCCATATCGATTTTGCCAGTCTACCGGCCGCCTCGGGTCATCGTCGGCCGAAGCTTCCGCCCGGCATTCGTATATTCTGTAGTTTGGGTTCATATATACTGTAAATACCATATCCTGCGGAAAATCTTCAATCTTTCCTGGCCGCACGTACCACTGCGGGGGCCGTCCGCAATAACACCAGCCCCCGCCATTATACTCACGCACCCCGGAGAATATTATAGCGACGTTCTCCAATACGAATTTTGCGGCGCGCAGATTCTCATACCGAACGGGAAGGTATTTGTAATAATGCAGGGTCAGCTCGTGCGGAAAAATCGCGTTAACCTCACCAGCGGCGGGATCCCTGGGGTTGATGACTTTACAGTAAAAATCCGACACGCCTGCATATTCCCGTCTGACCGAAATTTAATCGTCCGGAGCATACACCCGGTGCGAGAAAATTTCAATTTTCAGATTTGCCTTTCAGATTTGCCTTTCCAGCAATTCTAAGATACACCGTCTGATACGTCCGATATACCTTGGTATGTGCCGGAACGCTGGTGGGGGCGGAATTGAGGCCGTTCTGTTCCGATAAGCTGCCCTGCGCACTAAATTGATGAAAACCCTTGGGGGGCATGGCAACGTATAGAATAGAAGACCGGATTTTCGGAAGGAGATTTGCGGCGAATGGAATCCCGCTTAACCAATTCAGCAACGGGGGCAGGTAGTGAAGCGATGGCGATTGCGCCCGCGACTGCCGCGGAAGCCCTGCGCTTGTACGGAACTTGGTTGCGGGCGGTGGCGGTGGCCAGGCTCAAAAGTACGCAGGGTGCGGATGACGTTATGCAGGAAGTGGCGGCCGCAGCTGTCAAGAATTGGTCCACCCTGCAATCGCAAAGTAACGCCAAGCCGTGGTTGTATCGCCTGACGGTGCGGGCGGCCCTGATGCACCGGCGATCGTTGGGCAGAGCACGCAAGCGAATCGCTCAGGCGTCGGAAGTGGCGGTGATGCGGTCGGACGCTTCCCGGCCACCTGATCCGCTGGAAGTCCTGTTAAGTTCAGAACGCGCTGCGATGTTGCGGCAGGCTATGACCAAATTGCCATCACGGGATACGGAAATGCTTATGATGAAACATGTAGATGATTGTAGTTACAAGGAAATTGCCGCCCGTATGGGTGTAACGCCTGCAGTTGTGGAAATGCGGCTCTTTCGGGCTCGTCAGAAATTGCGGCAACTTCTTGCGGCCCAGAAAGTAGATTGACAAGGTAGATCGAAATGAATGGATATTGTTCCGACTGTGTAGAGACGGAGTAAAAACACAATGGCACTTTTTTTCTCACACGCTGATGATACGCATGGCCCCTTGGGGCGGGTAACAGGTCCGCAGGATTCGGACTTGGCTATGGATATGCTTGTCGATGATGAGTTGTCCGAGGAGCGGCGACGGGCATTGCTGGAATCCATTGAGCGTCATCCGGAAGCTTGGCGCAGTTTATCGTTGCACTTTTTAGCCCGGCAGGTGGAACGCCGCGCCGTGCGGGAAATACTGGAAGTGCGCCCGGCAGTACGGCCTGCGACTATTTACCGCATCGACTGGCTTCGCGTGGCCGCGCTGGTGATGATAACAGCCGGGATTTTTGGAGCCGGCGGCTTGTATCTTGGCCGGGGCGGTCAGGGAATGCTGCAAACAGGACCGGCGGGCGGGAGTAATCCGCAGGTTGCGGTGGCACCATCCACCCCGCAGGTGCCGCAAGGCTCAATTCAATATATTACACCGGGACTTCCGCCGGGCTTTGGCACGCAGGAATCGCCGTCGTTCAGTCCGTCGTATAACCCGTCGAATGTTCGCACCACAGCTTACTCCGAGGCGAACCATATTGTGCTGGTGCCGGAAGGCCCCAATAATGTGATGGCTTATCCGGTTGTACCGGTGAATGGTAAGAAACAGACCATTTATTAATGGCTATAAATAGTGAAAATGCTATGGTTAATGGCCCAACATTAAAACTTCTTGTCACCATCGCGATGGCATCCGGCTTCGCGACAGTAAGATGCGGTAATGCCGCGCGTGCGGCCGCCGGGGATACCTCCACCACGGCGGCCGCCGTTTCGGCGATAAGTTCCGTTTCCCCACCGGCGGCCCAAGCTCCGCGCTGGCTGGGCGTGGCGATGGAAAAAATTCCCCCGGTCTTCAGCCATTTATTGGGGCTTAAACCGCAACAGGGTCTTATGGTTCTGCAGGTGATTCCCAACAGTCCGGCGTTTAAGGCCGGTATGCAACCCGGTGATCTGCTTATTACCCTCAATGGTCGGGCGCTGGAGAATCCCTTTGAACTTATCCGTGCGGAAAATCGACCCGGCCCCACGGCACCGTCGCTCAACATCGCGTTGATTCGCGCCGGTGTAAGGAAAGCTGTCACGCTTACACCGGTCAATCGTCCGCATCATCTGGTATTTTTTTTCACGCGGCGTCTGGGGCCTGTCGGTGCGTTGCCGCCAGGCACCGGATCGCCTGATAATATTCAGGCCACCAGCGTTATGACGGTCGGGCCGGGCGTAAAACTCCACATTCCTGCTACCGCGATACCACACGCGGGTATGCTGGGTCATCCCGACTTATTTACCTTGCGCCAATTTATCGGCCCACGCGGCGGAAGGCATCTGCAAATTCTCTGGCGAAGCCACGCCTACAACATTCAGCCCAACCGCCTGGATCGGCTGCCTCCTCCGGTCCAGGCGGTGGCGCGGCTGATTTTACAAGCTCGCAGCCCATCCATAACACCCGCCCCCTCACGATACGTGCTGATCCAGCAACGCCTGACAGAAATAAAAGCGGCGATCCACAATTTGCAATTACATGAGAAATCCCTAGAAACCCAGGCGGCGAATTGTGCGCCTCACGGTGCATCCAATTAGCCGTTCCGCGGCATTTGCCCCGCTTGGAGCTGTCGGCGGGTATCGTCGGATTCGAAATACTGAAATTAGAATGGCATCGCGATTTACCAGACAAAACCGCGGCGCGACGTTGTGATCCAACATACGCGCCGCAGCTCTGAAAATAATGGGGTAATGCGATTGCTTGACCGTCAACCGCTTGCCGTTTTGCGCGACCAACGGTTGTTTAGCCGGCTTGGACTGCGTAGAAAAAGCAACATTCCAAGAGCACCGGCCAATCCAAGCGACCACGCCGTCGGTTCGGGGACAACATCTTTATCACTGAGGAACGTATAGGTGGCACCTCCGGGCGACGTGTAGGTGCCATTTTCCGCGACACTGGGAAAATTGACCATATCGGTGTTCGCCGGAACGGCGAGAACATCCCACGGGCTGTCCGGCTTGACGACGGTCGGGTCCTCCTGCCCATCTTCCGGGTAGGTCATTGAGAAGACCGAAA
>JAKBCC010000040.1 GCA_021808105.1 Planctomycetota bacterium | reverse complement strand
GCGGCGGTTGCGGGGTCGATCTTCCGAAGCTGATTAACCGCCTCGCCGATGATCTCAAAATTTCGCTCAACCGCCTGACGGAGAAGCCGATTGTTTACGTAATTTTCCGACGAGATATTCCTTGTCTGCTCGATTATAAAGGATGCCGCATCGGCGACATCGCCTATAAGTTTAAGGGATTTATCCTGCATAGATCAATTCCCGTGATTGATCCAGTTGTTTTCGAAACAGTGCGCTGGAGATGGCTCCGGACATCACCAGGTCAATGGGCTTATTGAGTGCCTGCCCCAGTTCCTCACGGAGGTCGAAATACTCCGCCAGCCATGGACCCAAATCTCTGTCCGGAGGAAATGTCACAAGGAAATCAATATCGCTGGTGCTATCATCAAATTTTTCGCCTGACGCCGCCGAGCCAAATACCTCGAGACGTGCCACGCCGTGCCTGCGACAGGCATTTTGGATGGCCTCAATGCGGCTGGCAACAAGTGTAATCATTGGGTAACTCCCAGGCTTGGCCGAGTAGTTATCGCTGCGCTCAACCTGCGCCAACGACGGTAAAGGATAGCGTTAGCACCGCGTCGCTGCAACGTTCGCAAACGGGCACGACAAAACCGGCTATCACTGCATAGATCCCCTGCGCGCGGATAATGTCTGGCGTCCTGCAGCGGTGAGCCGATATTTCTGGAGGCGGCTGTTGGGCTTGTCGGGCAGTGTGCGTTCAATAAGGCCAGCTTGAATCGCCGGGTGCAGGTAGTTGGCGCGAAATGTAGGACGATGCTTAATACTCAGAATTTCCCGCAGCTTTCCTGCGGACATCTCCCCGGCGAGAAGTGCCGCAAGGAGGCGCTCAAGTGGATCGGTCGACTGGGTCGCTGACTGGGTCGGCGACTGGGTCGATGGTCTAACCGGAAGGCTTTTGCCGAACATGGCCTTCACCAAATCTGAGGCCATATCCACTTCCTTATCCAACTCCGGAATGAAAAACTCAAATGCTTTTCCGGCCCGGTCGTTTTTGTAATGGGGTGCCGGATGGCCCAGTTTCCGCCACGCTTCGCGCATCATGCGCAGGCCTGTGCCCGCCTGTTCGCACATGGCAATCCGCCGCAGGGCCATGGCAATGGATGGATTGCGAACTTCCTTCTCCCCAGGCTCCCAGAGGCGTAAATCCTCGCCGAATACATCACCCGGATTCCAGAACTGGATTCCATCGCGGAAGAATTTAATGACGCCCTTGCGCGAATGATCGCCATAATCCTGGTGGATCAGCAAGTTGACCGCAGCCTCACGGAAAACCCGGAATCCGGGCGGGTCATCGCGCCGGCCAAGCGTAACGGGGTCAATATCCCGAAACGGTTTTGGCATAAAGAAACGATATTTGGTGACCAGTTGTTCCCATGCCTGGATTATGTTGTCTTCGCAGACAATCCGGTCGATCCAGCGTGTCTCCGGCAGAGCATCGCCCGTGGAATATCCAAGGAATTGCACATCCAGCGTCGGGCGAGGAATAAGCTGATGCACCGCCAGGGACGATCCGAAGAGCATGATGGCCGCCCGCGTCGGTAGGAAACGCTTACCCTGTTTGATCAGAAAGCCCCAGTGGTACAGAAAATCGCGATCCGACTGTCTGGCATCGAAGCCGGTATTGACTTGATGGAATCGGTTCCGATACCAGCCCAGGGTACTGACGTCAAAGGCTTGCTTGAACGCAACGCGGTCGAACAGCTGGCCATCCCACCGGTCAACGGCGGAGTCCCGCAGCATTCGTTCGATGTCCTGCATCTGGGCCTTGTAGTCGCCGCCGCCTTTGCGCAGGAAAGTGCGCCGGATGTCGCCGTCGAGATAAACCGGCTTGCGCGTTCGCCCGTTCTCTGCAATCTGAAAAACCAGAACCATCTTGCCGTCTATAGGCAGTTTCTGCTCGGTCACTAAAACATCATGATTGATCTTGGCGTCCGCGTGCAACACCGAGAGAAAATCGTTCTGAACCTTCTCCGGCTTTTCAACACCGGTGATTTCGTACGATTCGCCGCGCTGGGCTACGCCGAAGACCAGGCGACCGCCGTGGGTGTTGGCGAAGGCGGACACCGTCTCAAAAGCGGACTTCGGAACGTCCATACGCGCTTCTTTGAACTCAATATCGTTCCATTCGCCTGCCTTGAGCAGCTTTTTAAGTTCGGCGATTGTCATATTCTTTCAGCCATCTTATTCCGTTTGACTGGTCGGGCAAACTGACCGCCGCCCGCCGGCCGACATAATGTTATCATGGAATTCACGGTTAGAAACTATACCAACGCCGGCGGAGTCAATTTATAGAGGGTGATGCCAGCGGCCCCCGGTGCCCATTAATATTACCACTCTGTGCCCAGGTCAGACATGGATGGCGTTGCTGGATTCCGAGATGGTTGCACGCCCAGTCGGAGTGCAGTCTGAACGGGGCATGGCCCGAATTTTTTTGGAGAGAGTGGATTGCCATACCGATCTGTTGCTAACCCAACCTCGCTTCGGTTATAATCCAGTGATGGTGACGGTTTTGACCTCCTCGTTGACGCCTGGGAGCAGATGCATCATGGATAACAAAGCGGCAGCGAAAATTGTCACCACGGACCGGGAGATAGAATCCGCCATAGCGCTTAGTGCCAAAAGTGCTCGCGTGCCATACGCGGTTCGTTTATCTTACAAAGCTGGAACCAACCAACTGGTCGTGGAACTATCCAACGGGGCGGTGTTGTTGTTGCCTCCGCAATTATTACAGGGGCTTGAGCATGCCACGGCGGAACAGTTAAGCATCGTTCAAATTACCGGGCCTGGTACCGGATTGCATTGGCCGATGCTCAATATTGATCATGAGGTTTCCGGACTGCTGACCGGGATTTTCGGTACTGTAAAATGGATGGCAAAAATCGGTCGCAAAGGCGGTCGTTCGCGCAGCAATGCGAAACGCGCTGCGGCCCGCCGAAACGGAAAAAGCGGTGGTCGCCCCGTGCGCGCCGCGGTAGCGCGGTAATCCCGAAAGGGTCAAAGCCCAAGGAGTCTGTCCGAGTACTCGTAAGGTTCCCCGCGATTGTCCATTCGCCAGGAACGATTGCCATGCCTTGATTTTTGATTTTTTGCCGGATGTTCGACAGCTTGTAATTTTACGGGGTTTTTATATACTTATGGGTCTGGAATGAACCTGAATTGGAGTTTGAATTATGCCTCATGTTTGTCATTATACCGGTCGGAAAACGCGTATTGGCCGTCAGTGCACGTATCGTGGTAAGGCCAAATACCTCGGTGGCGTTGGTATTAAGATTACGGGCAGATCATCTCGTAAATTCAAGCCGAATCTGCAAAAAGTCCGTGTGCTCATCGATGGCAAACCGGCCCGTGTCTGGGCGTCGGCCAAGGCGTTGAAAACCGGTCTGGTGACCAAACGCGTGGCCCGGCGGTTTGTGTATCGCAAGCCGGCACAGGCCGCAGCCGCCTGAGGCGGTTTCGACTTTTTTGAGTACGGTTATGCGCTCGGATTCGCCGTGCCGAAGGTGGAAAAGTCCCATAAAATAAATATTATCCGTATAATATGAGGCCTCGTGCTATGTCAATCCTACTTTGTAGGCGTGACAGAGCACGAAGAAGGCCTCGTATTTGTTTTGGATGGTGTAACTATGGCTGATACGCTTAATGAAACGCAGGTTCGCCACGTGGCACAATTGGCCCGCTTGAAACTGGCCGACAGCGACGTGCCGCGGCTAAGCAAACAGATTTCCTCAATTCTGGATTATGTGGGGCAATTGCAGGAAGCCGACGTACAGGGTCTGGAGCCAATGGCCCATCCCCTGCCGCTGCATTCCGTGCTGCGTGAGGATGAAATTCGTGCTTCGCTGACGGTGGAACAAGTGCTGGCGAACGCCCCCGGTAAGGCTGGGGCGTTTTTTACCGTGCCGAAAGTTTTGGATACCGGCATGGGGGGCGGTTGAGGGATGGCGTGCGATCGTGGGAACAGTGCTATTTTTATTGGGGTTATGTATATGTATGCAATTCGTTACTCGGCCTTTTTTTCGGCAGCACTCTCGGTGTTGCTGCTGTCGGGGTGCGCGGGATACAATCCGCTGGCGCACCCGCAAAGCAGTTACCGTGCAAATTTAACGGATCATGTGATATCGGTTCATGAATTTTCGGCCCAAGCCGGGGCATCCGGGGAATCCGGCATATCCTCGGGATCAGCCATGCCCGGCCAATTGCCGCCCCCCGCCGTTACCGGCACCTACAGTTTCACCGTTCCTTATACCGTCACAAGCTTCAAAAAATCGACAGCCACATATCGGCAGTATCTGCTGTATAACGGTCGGCCAACTGCGAATCAAAAGCCATTCTGCGTCTTAACTGTGGCTGCGAAAGTAGCCCGGAATTGCCGCAACAGTTTGAAATTTAATGTCAGCACCAAACGCACGTTCATCCTCAATGGCCTGGCCGCACACGAGTGGAGCGGCTACACCAATTCCGGCAATCCATTTGCAGAATTGATTGTTTCCCATTTAGGCGGCGGTGATAAACTGGACGCATTAGCCATTGCGACAAATGATCAGATTCGCACGATGGCGCTAAAAATCTTAAGTTCCATTCATTGGACTCCGGATACCAGCGGCCAGTAACGGGTTCTTTGCGTCGAACGGCTCGCGGAAATATTTTCAAGAATCGGTCACTGCTTAAGTTTATGGACACGCTCAATGATCAATGAGTTAAGCGCTTTAGAAGTTCGCAATAAAATCAATGCCGGCGAAGTCACGGCCGTCGCCGCGGCGCAGGCGTCTTTATCCGCCATTGCCCAGAGAGATGGACAACTGCACGCGTACAACGCCGTGTTTGCGGATCGAGCCTTGCAGCGGGCTTCCGCCATTGACCAGGCCAGAGCCGCAGGCAAACCGCTGGGACTTCTGGCGGGTGTGCCTATTGCGATAAAAGATAATCTGTGCACCACCTTTGGAGCCACCACGTGTTCGTCAAAAATGCTGAAAAATTTTCACAGTCCGTATGACGCAACGGTGGTCAAAAAGCTCGAGGAAGCGGGCGCGGTGATTTTAGGTAAAACCAACCTTGATGAATTTGCCATGGGAAGCTCCACGGAAAATTCCGCCTTCGGCCCAAGTCATAATCCCTGGAACACCACCTGCGTACCAGGCGGATCATCCGGTGGATCAGCTGCCGCCACGGCCGCACGGATGTGTGCCGCATCGCTGGGGTCGGACACGGGTGGATCAATCCGGCAGCCCGCGTCCCTGTGCGGAATTGTCGGCCTGAAACCTACTTATGGTCTGGTATCGCGTTATGGCCTTGTGGCATTTGCCAGTTCGCTGGATCAGATCGGGCCGATGACTCGCTGTGTGGAAGATGCCGCTTTATTACTGCAAGTTATTGCGGGTCATGATCCATTGGACAGCACCAGTTGGCCGCAGCCGGTGCCGGATTATCTTTCAGATTTGGATAAGCCGCTGGAGGGCGTGCGCATCGGCCTACCGGCCGAATTCAGCGGTGAAGGCATTGAGCCGGAAGTCAGCGGTGCCATTGCCAAAGCGGTTGATTTTTATCGTAGCCAGGGTGCCACGGTAGTAGACGTTCATTTACCGCACACGAAATACGGCATCGCGGCCTATTACGTCATTGCACCGGCGGAAGCGTCGAGCAATCTTTCCCGTTATGACGGCGTGCATTACGGCCATCGCACAGCCAAGCCGGAGAATTTATTTGATCTGTATGCAGCCAGTCGGGCGGAAGGCTTCGGCCCGGAAGTGCAGCGTCGCATTATGCTGGGCACGTATGCCTTATCCTCCGGCTATTACGATGCGTATTATTTGCGGGCGTTGCGGGTGCGGCAGTTGATCAAGCGGGATTTTGACCAGGCGTTTGAAAAGTGCGATTTTATCGCGTGCCCCACCTCCCCCACCGTAGCGTTTGAATTGGGAGCCAAAAGCGGCGATCCTTTGCAGATGTATTTGTGCGATGTCTTCACGGTAACATGCAACATTGCCGGCATTCCAGGAATGAATATTCCCTGCGGCTTTTCCAATTCCGGCCTGCCGATCGGCCTGCAGATACTGGGTCCGACATTCAGCGAACAGCGCATGTTGCGCCTGGCACGCATGTATGAAAAACATCACGACTGGCACACGCGCAAGCCGAAAGGCTTTACCAATTCCTGATACAGCGATATGCTCCTGAAAGCTTGGCTGGCTTGCATCAATGGAACAAGGGGAAGCGGCAAGACGTGTGGCGGGAATAAGCAGTTCCTCCGCCACGGTTCCGAGGCCTCTTGCTTCCCGCTGCCCATCGGTTGGCCATCTGGTTTTGGGTATAGCGCAGTCCTGAGGTGCACATCATGGTTACTCGCTGGCAGCGTTGTTTCATTT
Organism: Planctomycetota bacterium; assembly: GCA_021808105.1. Taxonomy (GTDB): domain Bacteria; phylum Planctomycetota; class Phycisphaerae; order WQYP01; family WQYP01; genus JAMDCX01. Next base: position 23,672 of record JAKBCC010000040.1, on the reverse strand, counting down.
TCGGTTTGCTTCTGCTCGTGTTTTTCGGCTTACCAAAGGCGAGTGCTGCGACTTTCGGCTCGGCTAGTGCGTTGTATATCAGCCACTCCAAATTTCAAAAGATCGCGTCCGCCGCATTGGCTTGGGCCAAGAAGCACCCGCAATCAGCGAATAGCCCCCGATTGCTCTTCCGAGTTCTCATGGCTGCGACAGTACGGGGCGACGACCCGCAGGATTTGAGCATTGCACAGCGGCGGCTGATTCTGGATTTTCCCGGCAGCAATGAGGCCCGCTACTTTCTCGCCAATATCCCCGGCCCACGCGCCGGCCCCATCTCGCCCCCGAGCGGCGCAGCCTACCGGGCAGTTGTATCGAGCCTTTTACGGTGGTTCACTTACCACCCTGAGAAACGCTATGCCCGCATTATAGGCGGCGTGGTCCGCAGTGGACTATCGCGTTTCGGCATCCACGCGGTTTATAAAAACACATTCCAGGATGCCCTGCTGTGCTACCTGGCGACGCACAAAGCCGGAGATACCCAGGTCGCCGATGAGATGCTCGGAGCCACGGAGCCTTCCTCCTCAGATGGAAAATATCCCAAGGCCCTGGCCGGAGATGAGATACGCGAAGTGGTCGTTGACCGGGCCATGACGCCCCTTGCAAAGTTCCGATTGCTGGGAAGGTTGGGGCAAACTGAGCCGACATACCTCCTGGAAAGGTACTATTTGCACTGTATGCCAGCAGCCCTGCGGTCATCAAAAAAGCTGCTGAAACGGCACGCCGAAGAACTGATATTAAACGGCCATTTCCGGCGTGCGCTGGACCTGTTAGCCGGAAGCAGGCACGAGGAATCCAACGCCCATGTAGAATTTTTTTTCGTATACTGCGATGCTGTTTTGGGGCGGCCAAATCGCGCGGCCAGGGCGGCAAAACAACTGGCGGCGGATTTTCCGAAAAGCCCTTGGGAACCCGATGCGCTGAAACTCGCGAAGCTGGCAGCCGGTCAGAGCGCTGCCGAGCGTCAGATCGTGTCGCAAGTTTTGCAGCTCCTGCACGCCGTGGGTAATGACGTCCGGGGATATGAACTTCGCGCAACGACCAACGGTGAGCACAAGACTTCCTGGCAGTTCTACGCCGGAGTCGCCGGCCGCGCCGGGAATATTCAGGTACGGAAGAACGGCCGCGTAGTCGCCGCGATTGCTTGGAATCCCAGAGCGTTGCGACTTTTTAATCCCAGCGCAAAGAGCACATTCCGAATGCCGGTCGGGCTGGCAGGACGGGCATCGGCTGGCGATATTTCGCCCTCTGCAGACCTGGCCGAGGCTCTGTCGGATCTCGGCACTTCCGAATTTGACGCGAAAGGGATCTTGGCACGTTATTTGCCCGCCTCGCTCAAGACTTACGCCGGAGCAATGCAGTTTTTCCAGCAGGCCCGTCGGTTCGGCGTGTTCTTCACTAAGCAACGAGATCAAGGCGAAAGAGCGTCATTTGGTTTAGTGATCGCGGGAATCTCAAATCCGAAATGGATGGAGATTTCCGCCACGCTGAATCGTACGCACCATCTTTTGAAATTGACGTGCGGCGACCACGCTGAGCTGAGCCTTGTGGGGAGTTCATCTCCGCATTTTGCGATCTCGCCGCCAAAGTGGCCGGCCGGGGGTGTGCTCCAACAAAAGAAATCCATGGCCGCCGCGCTTAAGGACGCATCCGCCTTGCTGCCGGGATGGTTTAGGATTTCGGACAACCTTACGACAACGGTTATTTCGTTGGAGCACGGCAGCGACCATGATTACATCGCCGCCCTTAAGGCAAAGGCCCTCATAAAATATCCGGCGAAGTTGCCTCCCGCATTTAACGGCACCGGCCCGGCTCTTCCGCCCCATTTCTCCGCATCCGCGCGGCAAGAAGCGAAGAAGTTGCTTGCGTGGTCCAGGAAAAACCCCAACTCTGCCCTTGCACCGGAAAAATTATTTACTGGATTCATGTTGGCCAAGCTGGCAAAACAACCCATTGTTGCCGGCAGGCTTGAAAGACGACTGGTGCTGTTCTACGGTTCGAGCCTGCAGGGGCGCTATGACTTAACGCGATTTACCACAGCTTCGAAGTTCGGAAATTTAGTCCAGGCACTTCTCAAACACAACGCCAATAGAATGACCCCAGGGCGCGAAGCGGCGATCCTGCGCGTCATTTACTATGGCCTGCAGGAATTCGGACATGCCAATGACCGGGCCAATATCTTCGGTACCGGGCACCGGGTAAGCGCCGTTTTTTGCGAGGCTATAGCCATGCAGGCGGGTTGGGCCAAGCTCGCACAGGAATTCCGCGGGGCAGTCGTCTCCCTGGCCGCATCGGATAAAACGCTCGCAAGCGTGTGGCACATTTTTGCCCAACCCGGCCTGACACCCGTCGAGCGCATTGAGAAACTGACGAGAATAAAAAAGAGTGAAATAAGCCCGTATCTGACGCTCTATCTGATTCACATGAGTCACCACCGGCACGTAAATCCTACAATAATGCGCGATGCTGAACAGCTATACGCTGCTACCGGCCAATGGAAGCGGGCCTGCACTTATGGCAACGACTTGGCCCGTTTGCATCGGGATTCGGCTCGAACAGCATTTATCCTTGGCTATTGTGAACTTCGGCTCCGCCAATCAGACACTGCCCGCCAGACCGCACTCAACGCGGTGAAAGAGTTCCCCAAAAGCCCGTGGGTGACGAATCTGAATTTGCTGGCTTCAGAAAGTCTTAGCTATCGAAAATACTTCCAACAATGCGTCACGGCATTACACGCAGTGGACATCTGGCTGACACGCAAGCCGACCGGATTCGAGATCACCGTGCACTTCAGCGCCGTGGGGAAGCCGGCATTTTTCGGCTATTTAGCCGCGACAACCCGTGTTATTCAGTTGTTTGGAAGCCTGAGCGGTAAGCCTTTTATGGCGCTGCGAATAGGGCAGAAGCACTTGGAAGCATTTTCGTCCGGCAACGCGCGGTTACACCGCTATGATTCCGGGAACATTCATGCTGGCGCGTTGTTTTCAGTTCATCGCTATTCGGAAAATGGATGGGTATACCGGTTGGGAATGCCATTTTCCACCAATCCATACGCCTCCCGCCCGTTAGCTCAGCAATTGGGGTCTTGTTACCTGCACACGGCCGCGGGCATCACAAAGTTCTTGGCCGGCACTGAAACTGGAGCGTTGCTGCTTCGATCGAAGAAAATTGGTAGCCTGACGACGTTTGAAATGCGCCAATTCTCCCTCAGCCAGCCCACCAACCGCGGAGTCGAGTTTCAGGTTAGGCGCTCCGGCCGCCCAGTTCAGGTGACATCAAAAGGGATGGTCTTGCGTTTCCATTTTCTAATTGGAAAAGAACAGCATTTTTCCAACTTGGCTTGGCCGGGATACAAGGCCGTTGACGGGCGTTCCACGGGGCTGGCCCTGGCTGGGCGCGTACTTTCCGAAATGACCAGCGGTGCCGCCACGGTTTACAAACACTTCGAGGCGGATGCGTCGCACCACGCTGGAGGCAACAGTGCAAAAGCGGTAAAATCCGGGCCACGGAAATCCGCGGCCGATGGCCCCGGCATCATCCGTTAATAATGTAATTAGAAGTAAGGATTCATGAATGTCCACGACCAGTGCTGTTGAACCGCAATATAAGGTGCTTATTGGCATGGAAATCCATGTGCAGTTGGCGACAAAATCCAAAATGTTTACGGGAGCCGCCAATGGGTTTGGCGGCGAACCGAATTCGCAGGTGGACCCGGTGATTCTGGGGCTGCCGGGCGTATTACCTGTGATTAACAAGCGCGCGGTGGAAATGGCGATGATGGTGGGCCTGGCCTTGAACTGCCAAATTGCCGCGCAGACCAAGTGGGACCGCAAAAGCTACTATTACCCGGATTTGCCAAAAAATTATCAGATCAGCCAATATGATCAACCGCTATGCGGTCCCGGTGCTATTGAACTACCGTTGCCTGATGGCAGCAGTAAAACAATTCGTATACGCCGGGCGCATCTGGAAGAAGATGCGGGCAAGTTGATGCATGAAGCCGGCATGACGGAATCTCTGGTGGATTTGAATCGTGCGGGAACGCCATTACTGGAAATTGTCACCGAGCCGGATCTGCACAGTCCGGAAGAAGCCCGGCTTTTTGGGGAGGAACTCCGCAGAATTTGCCGGTATCTGGCGGTGTCGCACGGCATTATGCAGCAGGGGCACATGCGGTTTGAGCCTAATATCAATTTACATATCTACCATCATGGTAAAACGATTAAAACAGCCATCACCGAGGTTAAAAATCTTAACAGTTTCCGCTCGGTTGAGCGGGCGTGCAGCTATGAAATTCAGCGGCAGTTTGGCGAATTTCTCGCCCATCCGGAGGATGCGCCCAGTAAGGTAAAATCCACCCGCGGCTGGGATGATGACAAGGGCATGACCCTGCTGCAGAGAGAAAAAGAAGAAGCCCATGATTACCGCTATTTTCCCGACCCGGATTTAGTTCCGCTGCATGTGGCACCGCAATGGGTCAATGACCTGCGCGCCGGCGTGGTGGAGTTGCCGATCGCCCGGAGAAAGCGGTATCAGGAAAACTTCGGCATGTCCGCCAAGGAAGCATTCTCACTGACGGAAGAACGCGATGTGGCGGATTTATTTGATCGTGCCGCAGCGCTGGGAGCGCCGGCGCGCCGGCTGACCAATCTTTTTTTAGGGCCGGCGGCGAAAATAGCCAATGAAGCGGCTTCTGCCGAGGCCGCCACAGTGTTAATCAGTGATCTACCCGTTACCGCGCAACAATACGCCAAACTGGCGGAACTTATTGAATCCGGCGGAATCAGCGCGACATCCGCGGTTCCAATATTTGAATATCTGGTCAAGCACGTGGATGCTGATCCGGCTCAGGCGGCCCAGGAATTAGGTCTGGTGCAGGTCCGGGATCAAAACCAGACGGAAGCCTGGGTGATGCAGGCACTGACGGCCAATCCGCAGGCGATCAGCGATTTTAAGAATAATCCGAAGAAAAAGCAGGCCTCATTAGGCTTTTTACGTGGTGCGGTCATGAAGGCCAGTCAGGGCAAGGCTGATCCCAAACTGGTTGGGGAAATTCTGGAAGCCAAACTCAACGCCGCCGCGGCGCAAGACTCCTGACAGGGACGATGGATTAATGAAGATACAACGCTGTTACACGTGGGTCATGGGATTCGTTGTAGCCGCAGGAATTGCATTGGCAGGTTCACGCGCTGAAAGCTATCCTAAAAATAATCTTGGCTCCACGCATCTGAAAGTGTATAACGCTCCGGGCTTTTATACCTTTCACACGGATGTGAGTCTGAAAAAATTGCGGCAAATCTGGCTGCGGATGAATTTTGTCGCCGAGGCGTACCAGCAGCGCCTGCACGGCATTTTTGGCGGGGCCGTGACGCAGAAACTGCCATTTTATATTTTCAAGAATTCCCATGAGTATTACAAGGACGGCGGAATGCCGGGCAGCGCCGGCGTATTTGAATACTCATACAAAGGCCAATGGCTGATGGCCATTGGCGGCGGTGAGTTAAATCATCAGATCTGGCATGTTATTCAACATGAGGGATTTCACCAGTTCACGTTCGCTTTTATTCATCGGTTTCTTCCCGCATGGGCCAATGAGGGAACGGCCGAGTTTTTTGGCGAGGGCTTATTTACCGGTTCGAGTTTTGTCACCGGCTGGATTCCGCCGTATCGCGAAGCGCTGATCAAATATGAAATCCTGCACAATAAATTCAAAACCATTCACGCCATGCGCGAAATGAGCTACAGCAAATGGAATGACGCCCTCATGGGCACCAATTATGATGAAGCCTGGTCGATGATTTATTTTCTCGCGTATGCCAACCACGGACGCTATGGCGTCCCGTTTACGCAATACCTGCGGCTATATCGGCAAGGCTTTGATGCGGAAACGGCATGGGATCGGGTGTTTGGCGATAATGACCTGGCATTTCAGCGATTGTATGTCAAATACTGGATGAATCTGCCGCCCAATGCTACCGCGGAACTTTATGCCCGTGTGCAGACGCAAGCGTTAACGAATTTCCTGGCGCGGGCGGTCACCCTTAAGCAGCGATTTTATTCCGCCCGGCATTTTTTTGCCGCCGCGCAGGATGGCACACTGAAAGTTTATCATTTCCCTAATCGACTCTGGCTGCCGCCAAGTTTACTAAACCATGCGTTGCATGAATCTACCCGCGTCGGCACATGGTCCATGGATTCCGCGTCGCGTTTGCCCAAGCTCATCTGTCTGATGCCCGACGGCACCAAGCTGATCGGCAGCTTCCGTGTCCGCGATGGTCGGCCGGAAGATGTCGGTGTTAAAGTTGTTCGAGGCAGTAAAAAGCCGTTGTCCGTCGAAGGGCTGGAGACTGTGGCCCGGTGAGAAGCGGGCAGCGGCATTCAGGAACGGCACCACGATAATTCTCCAGTTGGCGCAGCCATCGGGAGCCGCACCACCGGCAAAGCCGGTGGCTTTGTGAGGGGACGATAGGTCAAGTACCGGGAATTTTTCCGGGCGCTCCCGGGGAGCGAAAATGTTGCCGGGGGCGGGTTACTGCGTTTGATAGCCAAGCCGGACGCGGCGGGTTAGAATTATTGGCATGAACATAACACATGAAATATTTGGTCATACCAAAGAAGCGCAGCCGGTGGAACTATTCACCCTGAGCAGTCCGGCGGGATTAACGCTTAAAATTTGCTCATACGGGGCGACGATCACTGAATTGCACACGCCGGACCGCAAGGGTGATCCAGCGGATATTACCCTGGGATTTGACAAACTGGGACCGTACCTGGGACAGCATCCATCGCTGGGTTGCGTGGTGGGCCGCGTAGCCAATCGCATTGCCAACGCCCGCTTTCGGCTCAATAAAAAAGAGTATGCCTTGTATGCCAACAACGGCACGCACAGCCTGCATGGCGGCAAAGTGGGGCTGGCCCGCAGGGTGTGGAAATCACAGCAGACCAAAGTCAATGGCGTGCCGGCGGTGGAATTTACCTACCATAGTCCGGATATGGAGGAAGGTTACCCCGGAACGGTCGATTTTAAAGCCGTTTACCTGATGCCTGATAATCATACCATTCGCCTGATTATGGAAGCCCGCACGGATTATCCAACGCCGGTGAATCTTACCAATCATGCCTATTTTAATTTTCACGGTGCCGGTAACGGCGATATTCTGGATCATGAATTGACGATTCATGCGGATCATTTCACCCCGGTGGATGACACGCTGATTCCCACCGGTGAAATCTCCAGTGTCCGCGACACCCCGCTGGACTTTACGCATCCCACGGCCATCGGCTCACGGATTGCTCAAGTGCCCGGCGGCTACGACCATAACTTTGTCCTGCGAACCGGGGATGATCCGCTGCATCTTGCCGCGCGGCTCACGGAGGCAACAACCGGCCGGGCCATGGAAGTGTGGACCACACAGCCGGGGGTGCAGCTTTATACCGGCAATTTTCTTGATGGCAGCGTAAGCGGAATCGGGGGGGCGTATCAGAAGCACGGGGGACTGTGCCTGGAAACGCAGCATTTTCCCAACGCGGTGCATCATGGGCACTTTCCTTCGATTATTTTGCACCCGGGCCAGCACTATCACCATATTGCGGAGTATCGATTTCCCAAACCGGTGTAGGCATACCAGCAGATTATTTGGCATTTATGATTGGAGAATAAAAATGAGGACATGCACTGTGAAACATTTAAGCACACTATTAACGGCAGTGATTTTAACGGCGGCGGCCATGGCGGGAATTCAGGCTCGCTCACAGGCCGCAGCGATGAATTCCGCAGTGGCACCGGTTCTATCCTTTACCATGCCATCGCTGGGCGGAAGAAAAGTTCATTTAAGTCAGTATCAAGGCAAAGTGATTTTGATGGTCAACACGGCCAGCAAGTGCGGTTTTACGCCGCAATACGCCGGGCTGGAAGCGTTATACAAACGCTTTAAATCTAAGGGCTTTGTGATTCTGGGCTTTCCGTCCAACGACTTCGGCCACCAGGAGCCGGGGACGGATAAACAAATCAGCATTTTCTGTACAGCCCACTACGGCGTAACATTTCCGATGTTTTCCAAGGTGGATGTTAAAGGTCCGCACCAGTGCCCCTTGTATCATTACCTTACGGGCCGCAAGACTGACCCGCGGTTTGCCGGAGTTGTGAAATGGAATTTTGAAAAATTCCTGATTGCGCGTGACGGCAAAATTGTGGCCCGATTCCGATCACCCATTACGCCGGAATCGGCCATCATCGTTGATGCGGTGAAGGCACAATTAGCTCAATAATCGGGTATGATTCCGGGCGATGATCCAGCTGTTTTTCGCACATTGGTTTATGGCCTTCGCGTTGCTGCTGTGGGGCACGGCCTTGCTGATCGCCGTCTGGGCGGCGCGGGTGGCGCAATTTTTCAATTTGCGCATGCCGCGTGTGGTAGGTCAGCCGCTGGCGGATAAATTTCCCATGGTGGCGGTTATCGCGCCGATTAAATCGGTAGATGCCAATACCAGCGAGAATATTGCCGCCCTGTTGAAGCAGGATTATCCGAATTATCGGGTTATTTTTACTGTGCAGTCGGCGGATGATCCGGTATGCGATCTGATTCGTGCCGCTGAAACCAGCCACACGCGGCACCGCATTGACCTTGTGGTAGCCGGAACTGCCGCGGCTCGCGGTCAGAAGGTTCATAACCAATTGGCGGCGGTAGAAATCACCACCGATCAGGATGTTTTTCTGGCCTTCATGGACGCCGATGCCCATCCCGCGTCCAACTGGCTGCACGCGCTGGTTTCCATGCTTAATTCCCATCATATCGGCGCTACCACCGGGTACCGGTTTTATGTGCCCAGCAATGGCCATGCAGCCAATGCCGTTATCTGTGTGCTCAATGCCATGGTTGGAACCTTATTAGGCCCCTACCGCCGCACCGTGGCCTGGGGCGGTTCGATGGCCATTCGACGAAAAGATTTTTTTGCGTTCGGCGTGCATGATGGGTGGCAGGGCGCGTTAAGTGATGATTACGTGTTGACCTGGTGCGTCAAGAAAAATGCCCGCACCAAAATCCACTTTGTGCCCCAGTGCATTGTGGCCTCCCAGGCAGCCTTTGACTGGCCGCAAGCATGGGAGTTTGCGGTGCGGCAATATCGGATTACGCGGGTGTGCGCCGGCCGGCTGTGGCTGACGGCGCTGGCGGGCGCGGGGCTGTATATTTCCGCACTGGTAACAGCCCCGATAGCGGCCATTATTCTGGCACTGGAAGGATCCGGTTGGTGGATAGTTCCGACAGGGGTGGTTGCGGGCCTGTATGGATTGTCCATGTATCGCGGATGGACGGTTCTTAAAGCGGCCCGGCGCTTATTGCCGGGTCATACGGCGGCGATGGATCACGCGCAATTCTGGTTCACCTGGGGCATGCCTGCCGTTTATTGTGTCAATGCACTGTTCCTGCTGGCAGCGGCATTGGGCAGGACGATCACCTGGCGCGGCATACGTTATGAAATGAAATCCCGCACAGAGACGGTCGTGCTTTCGTCGTAGGGATGCGTCATTCCGGTGAGTGAATTTGAAAGCAACCCTGCCGATTGACGCCGCAGACTTTCCCGTGATGATGTTCCGCCTCAAATCGTGACATGTGCCATTAGCTCAATGCGGAAGCGTTGAGTTGGCCGCGGAAATGAAATTTGATAACACAACGCGTTTCCGCCCGTCACAATGGATCCAGCGCGTGCCACATTGCGACGCACATATATTCCGTGACTGCGTTGCGCATCCAACCGTGACGCTGCCGCGTCAGGACGGGCTTTGGCTGGATCCAGGATTGGGCTTGCCGGGGTGGACGTGCGCTTATTCTTGGATATTGTTGCGCATCCAACCGTGACGCTGCCGCGTCAGGCTACGGCCGGTGACTGGGTTTGCGGTGCGTCAATGTTTTGGCAGGGGCAAATTCAGTGATGAATTTACCTTTTCAGCCGACATTGCGCTGGCGGCGGCGGCCTTGAGTGCCGCAGCGCGAACCGATGGATTATCAGAAATTCCCGCCACGGACATATCCACGTTATACATCATCGCCGGGACAATCCAAGTCAGCGGTGAAGCTTGCATGGGATAAGAGGATTGCGCTTGCTTAAGTGCCCCGGCGGCATGGACATTAAATTCCACCATGGCCTGCTTGCGGAAATTTCCCACCGCACCGGCTGGGGGTCCCAGCAGAGGTGATTTTTCGCTCACGATAGAAAAAATCTGTTTACCGGCCTTTGCCGCCCCAGCCTGAAGTTGCGCTGCGTACATTCGCATGGCGGCAATCTGCCCCGCTTTCAGGGCAGCGGCGGCGCGATACACTTCCAGAACACATTGCGGAGCACGGCTCTGATTGGCGGCCACCAGTGGATCAGCCGGTTTGAATCCGGAGGTAATCAGGCTTTGGGCGTACGCGCTGGAACGACGCTGTTCATTCAGGGCGGCCATAAGATCACTGGAAGCCGCCTGGGTATATTTATCAGCGATAGCGCCTTGTTTATTGATGGTTTTAATCAGAGCGCTAATACCGACAGCGCGCCCGGCAGCGGACGTTGGAGAACTGCCGTTGGAACCGTCAATGAGCACAGTGACACCAGCCTTAAGCGCGGCAATTTGCGCACTATCGCTTTGGGCTAATTCCGCCGCGGACTTTTGAGCCTGCCGTAAGGCCGACACCTGATTGGCCCAGCGGGCTTGCTGGAGTTTCGCGGAATGAAAAGCCAGTGTCGCGAGTTGATAATGAGCTTGTAAAACGCGGGCTTTCTGATTGGCGGCGGCGGCACGGTCCAGATACCCTGCCCCGCGCTTAAAATCCTCCAGCGTGGCGGGCGTAACGGTCACTTCACCCGTGGTTTGCAACGCCATCCCGCGAATATCCAACGCTTTGGCAATACCCCGGTAGTGCATCAGGACACGGTGTACAGAACCTGCTTTCCTGTGAGTTGCCGCCACCACACGTTTTGCGGATTGTTCCATACGTTGCGCGTGGCGCAGATCCTGATCATATAAGTGCAGGTACAGATCATGCTGTTTTTTCAAAAATGCCATTTTCTCGGCAAAGCGCCCCACCTGTGTGGAGGCGGAATCCACGGATAATACCTGATCCTGCAACGCCATTAAGGCCGCGGATAACTGGTTTGTATGGACCTGTGCCGAGGCCAAATTGACCAGCCCGCGCTGCAATTCAAGCAAGCCCTTCACCTGGAAATTCAGATCAGAATTTCCCAGGGCGCTGGAAAGCGTCGCGTACGCATGGCGTAAATCACGGCTGACCGAGGGTGCCTGGAGATACGCACCGGGATTACTTTTGGCCGCCTCCCGCGCCATCATCAACTGCCCGGAGCTTAAGGGTCCACTGATTGAAACCGGAAAATGAGCCTTGGAATGATATCGCCCCGCCTCCGCTAACAGCACAGATGCTTTGGCTGATGCCGCCTGCGCCTGCACATCCGCCTGATGCGATGCCGAAGCACCGCAACCGGCCAGGGCGGCAGTGACCGCAAACGCGGCCGCTGCACCTACGGCCCGTGCTAAGCCGGTCCATCGACCTGCACGGACCATCCCTGCGGTATTGGCCTTGGAAATCATAAGAACGGGCCGTTGTGTTGTAGAAATCACGTCAACTCCTGCCATAGCTCAACCGCCACCCTGTCGAAAATCGAACATTTTTGTACCATCAGTGTGCCTCGGCGTCAACTAAAAGGCTGAAAAATAATGGTGCCGCCCGCACGACGATTGGCCCGCCACGGCGATTGGCCGCGAACATAACGGTTTGCTTACGCCGGTGGCTCGAAGGTGGCCCGGCCAAAGGATGTTCCGGGAATGGCCACACGGGTAAGCCTCCAATGCCCAACATTGCGCTGGAATTCCAGCACGCGACGACTGTGCAGATCGGCGAATGTTGCCTGCACGGTAAAGAATATTTTTTTGTCGGCCGGTCGGCGCGCGGAAATTATCAGCCGTCCGCTATTTTTTATCAGGGCTTCGGGCAAAGCCACCGCCCGCGGATCGGATGAAATTTTCCCCGCCGCCAGTTCATTTATTGCGCAGCTTTCTCCCGCATGAAGCAGAAGACCCAGTTGCAACCGGGCGATGGTGTGATCTGTGAGTTTTAATTGATAGGAAAACACCTCACCAAGCACCACAAAACAGGCCGCAGCCAAAGCGATCATCGCCACCACGGTGAGGATCGCGAAACCGCGCGGATTTTGGCAGTGCGTGATTTTGCGACCAGTGGATGGAAAATGATGGTTCATAGCGCACCAGGCTTTCCGGCATGAAGCTCTGCCACAAGGGATACGAACGTTTGGGTAACGTGTTGTTTTCGTCTCACCCAGGAAACGGACACATAGCCGGGGCTGAATTGTGCAAAGTGCAAGTCGGGCCAGAGTGCAGGCCAATACTGTGGCGGTGGAGAAATTTTCCCATTCTGCCAGATCCGTGCCACGGTGCCGTTGGAATTCACCAGCCAGAGAATCTTCCGCTTTTTTCCAAATCCGCAGATCAGACCATGGGATCCCTGCAACTGCAGATTTGCAGCAGTGGCTATGTCCTGCCGCAATTCCCGCATCAACTGTCCCTGCTGCGACACATGTGCCGCCCGAAGATCAGCTTGGTTAAATGTGCGGAGGCACACCACAAAGAGCTGCCCGGCCATCATCAAAAAAACAGCCATGACCGGAAGCATGACCACGCACTCCATGAGGGTAAATCCCCCTTTGCAACGGCCAGTTCCAACAAGCATTTTTCGTTTCATTTTTTGCCTCCCATGCGTTTCGTCTGCGGCGACAGAGCCAACGCATACAGCGTCGGTCCGGGGGAATGGCCGGCAGCATGAATGGCAACCCAATGGCTGCCGCCGGGCAACGGTTGACTGCCCCGGCTTGGCATTTTGGCCGGCCCGATGACCCCCGCGCCAGCGACCCATTGTTTGGCAGCGGCTCCCTGGGGCCGCATCGTGGCGCGATACAGCATGGTCTGCTCATTGCGGGCCGCAATACGCATAGCCGCCAGACGCCCGCAGTCCCGGTTATACAGCCACACCACATGCACGAACACTGACGCCAGCGCCAAAAGCAGCACAATGGCAAGCGTCAGATCGAACATAAAAAAGCCGCGACTTCGGTTCATGATCCAGCACCTCCACTGACCACCTGCAAAATATGGACGTATGGCACATACAATGCCAAACATAATAGCAGCACCAAGGTTCCCATACACAATACGGTAATCGGAATGCTGACAGCATGGATCAGTTCCACCTTGCGGCGATACTTGAGGTCGTAATAGCCCGCCACCAATGCCAGTGCCGAACCTGTGGAACCCAACGGTTGGGCCAGAGCACCACACAACAGTCTCGGCAGCCCGCATTTCCGCGCAGCACGATCTGCCGACGTTCCCGCCAGCACCAGTTCTCGCCACAACCGCAGGCGCCGCTTCGCCACGCGGCTACCCACAGCTTCTACTGCGGCTTGCGAAACATCCGGCAAGGGCTGGCCCACGGCGATGCCTTGAGCCAATATCCGCGTACCGTCGGACCAAGAGCGGCAGCGAATCAGGGAACCCAGTATCGGCAGACGCCACGCCATGGCATCGCGGATATAAATCACGACATTTCCGGGCCTGAAAAAGGGAATCGCAAGGCGGCGAAGCAGGATGGCCGTAATGATGATGATCGCGAAGGGCAGGCTGGCGAGGAAGCCGATGGCGACGTGTTCGACCCAGCGGTGACTGAGAAAAGACGTGACTTTCATAAGCGGCCGCGCGAAAGGAAAAACGCCGGACCCCATCCCCCGGAGGAGCGGGGGCGCAATCATCGAACGAAACACCATCAGGGCTAAAGCGAACGTGATCAGGAGGCAGATAAGATAGGCCAGGAAGGCCACATCGAGTTCCGAAGTGCTTGGCCAACTCCGTCGGCGCTCACAAAGACGATCCATTTCACTCAATAAAAAACCAGATTTCTCGGCTTCCTCAATCGACGCCAAGTCTGCCGCCGCCACCTCCGGCACCGCCAGCCGCAGGGACCCCGCCAGCAACCTTCCGCCGTGTAGTTGTTCAGCAAGCGTTTGCAGCCGCACGCCCAAGATGCCTGGTTCGCCCTCGCTTGCCCGCAGCAAGTTCTCATATAGTGGATGATTGAGTCGCATCGCGTCGTAGATTTTCTGCAGCACAACTTGGGCGCGCCGCCGGGCGATGAAATACCGAGCCATTACCATCACTGGTAGAGAAAGAAGAACCGCAATTACGATGGGCGGAATCGGGGGAAGGACAAGACCGGCGATCAGGCACCACACCGGCAGCCATGTCCCTACAAATGCCAGTACCCCGCGCCGGCGCTGCCATCGTGCGATGCGCCTGCGGGCAAGCCAGATTTGCAAACTTTTAAGCATCACTTCGTCCACCGGTCGCCAACGCGGATTACGACTCGAACTGTCCTGGGCCGCCTGGCTTCTTCAACACTCTGAGCAAACGGCAGCGCTACGGCCCGTGCAATAGCAAGCGTCAGATCGAACATAAAAAAGCCGCGACTTCGGTTCATGATCCACCTCCGCTGCGGCCAGCAATCTGCAGCAGTTCAACATAGGGAACATACAGCGCCAAACAGAGCATCAGAACCAGCGTTCCCATACATAGCACCACCAGAGGAATACTTACAGCGCGAATGACCTCTGTCCGGCGGCAATATTTGAGGTCGTAATAGCCCGCCACCAATGCCAGTGCCGAACCTGTGGAACCCAACGGTTGGGCCAGGGCGCGGCATACCATTTGTGGCAGGCCGGTTTTTCTTGCTGCGGCATCGGCCGGCATTCCCGCCAACATTCTTTCGCCCCATCGTCGGAGCCGCCGCCGTGCAACGCGGCTGCTAACAGCTATCGCGGCAGTTTGAGACACCTCCGGCAAGGGTTGGCCTGCCGCCATGCCCTGCGCGAGAATCCGTGTACCATCTGACCAAGCCCGCCAACGAATCAGCGGGCCGGCTATCGGCAGCCGCCAAACCACCGCGTCGCGCAGATAAATCGACACGTTCCCGCGACGGAAAAAGGGAATCGCCAGGCGGCGGAGGATGGCGCCGGCAGCTATAAATAGTGCGATCACAACAACGGTCGCAATCGTGGCCGAGACATGCTCCGCCTGACGACGGCTGAGCCAATCTGAGAACTGTAACCAGCGGCCCGGAAAAGTAACACCCCACTGGCCAAAGGCCTTCCGCAACTTCGGCTCGACCACCACGGTGAAAATGAGAAATGTGATTATGAAAACGCCAAAGAAAGAAGCGAAATATATCAGCAGGCCTCCGTCCAGTTCATTGACAATATTCCAAGCTTGTTCCTTGGAAGTAAGTCTCGCTAGTTCCGGTAGAAGCCGTCCGGCCCTCTCCGCCTCGGTGATCGCTGCGAAGTCGGAGGCTCTTAATTCGGGCATTGCCAGTTGCATTGATTCGGCAAGTGTCAGGCCGCGCTGCAGGAGTTCCGCCAGCATTTCCAAGCGGACGCCAACCGCACCTCGTTCAGAAGCCCCGGCGGCCCGCAGTCCTTCGGCCAGGGGATGGTTCAGGCGAACGATGGTATAGATTTTCCGAAGGACGATATCGGCATAACGACGGGTGATAAAATACCGCGCAATGACCCAGACTGGAATCACCAGCAGGAGCACGTACCCGAGCACTCGCATAAAATCCCCGAGCACGAAGGCCAGCCCGCACCACACCGGCAACCAGGTTGCCAGAAATGCCAGCACCCCGCGCCGGCGCTGCCATCGGGCGATGCGCCTTCGAGCCAGAGAGATTCTTAAATTCCTAAGCATACGTTCCTGATCCAGCAGCAGAGAAAATATTTTTCTTTCAGGCTTAGCCCGTGGCGGTCAAGGTCTGCAGAAGGTGGAAAAACGGCAGTGCCATGGCGTATATGACAAGAAATAACACCACACCGATCAGCAGCAGGGACACCGGGGTTACCACCGCCGGCGCAATGCTGATGCGCGCTTGGGCTTCACGCGTGTATCCCTCTGAGAGCACCGTCAATGTCTCGGGCAGATTATTTCCGGCGATACCGCTTTGAATGGTCGCGGCCACCGAGGCCGGCAACATCCGCCCCGGCGAAGCTTGATTTGGTGGCAGGCCGCGCGACATGGCCTGATTCATCTGCACACCGTCGGCAGTTAAAGCCGGCGAACCCGTCACAGAATTGGCCAGTTCAATAGCCTGCGGTAAATCCAGGCCGCTGACTACGCCAATGCGCAACGCATCACACCAACGGGCCACAAAGCCCGCGCGCAGCGTCGGCCCCAGAACGGGAATATGCAATGCTATCCAGTCCTGCACATACAGCATCGCCGGGCGCTTACGGAAAATCAGCCAGAATCCCAGCATCAACGCTACAATCACAGCAATCAACACCACAAAAATCGGAGCACGCGCGCCGCAGTACAGAACCACCCGTGTAATCAGCGGCATGTGGAGGCTGTACATGCCGTAGAAGATGTGCTCGCGGCTGGGGGTCATCCAATCGCGGATAAAGCTTTGAAAATATGGAAATACTTTTAATCCCATAAACATCATGACCGCCAGTAGCGCCGCAATCACACATACCGGATAGGCCAGGGCACGAAAAAGGCTGTCACGGAATTTTTGCCGCAGGTCCAGATGGTTTCCCAGATTTACCAGCACTTGCGACAAATTACTGGTGCGAATGCCCGCATCCAGCAGCAGCGCATAATCCGGAGGAAATTCCGTGCGATGCTTTTCAACCGCCTGCGGCAACGTAAGGCCCGCCTGTAAATCCGCACTGATATGCGCAAGCGCATTGGGACGCCGACCGCGCGGTGCGTCGGCAGACAATAATTGCAATCCGGTTTCCAGGGGCAGGCCGGACTTTATCAACAGGGCCAACTGCTGATTAAAACTCTTGAAGTCCTCCGCGCCCAACGGGCGCGTGCGGGCCGGCGCACCGGCAGGCCAGAGTTCCAGCACTTTTAACTGCAGGGAGGTTAACACCGTCATCGCAGCCGCCTGATCGGGTGCATTCAGCGTGCCGGAAAGTTCGCGCCCGGAATCCAACGTAGCTCGATAACCAAAACTGCCATCCATGATTCACTCCTTACGTCCGCCACGGCGCGCCGGGAACTTTCGCCGTAAAAATTGTGAGCCCCTGCGCAACCCATGGTTAGAGAATCGCGGCCGCCGGCGCGGCATTCTCCACCGGCCCCAGCACCCGGTCCACTTCCGCTTGATCCGTGGTATCTCGGCTGATTAAATCCCGTGCTGCATCATGCAGGCCCTGATAAGCCGGGGATTTCCGCATCGCCGCGTCCAGGCCGGCGGCATCGCTTTGTTCCAGCAGCGCCGCGCGCAACACCTGATCCATGCGGACACACTGCGCTATGGGCACACGGCCGCAATAGCCGGCAGCGGTTTTTCTCCGCACCAGGCGCTGATTCAATATGCCAAAGAGACTGCTGGTGATCTGATACCGCTCAATGCCCATTTCCAGCAGCCGGCTAATCGCCCCGGCCGCTGATCCCGCATGCATCGTGCACACCAGGCGGTGTCCGGTGAGGGCGGCCTGCACCGCCAGGGAAGCGGTGGCGTTATCGCGGATTTCGCCGATGGACAAGACCTGCGGGTCCTGCCGCAACATGCTGCGCAAGGCACGTTGATAATCCAACTCGCCAAACGGGCTGACTTCAATTTGGGTGACACCGGGAATACCGCGCTCCACGGGGTCTTCCAATGAAACAATGCTGATGCCCGGCTGCGTGCGGGCCAGATGGTCCAGCAGGGCATAAATTGTCGTGGTTTTTCCGGCCCCGGCGGGGCCGATGACCGCCAACGTGCCGCAATCCGACCGGCAGAATTCCATGAGAAAATCCAGCGTAATGCGGGGCAGAAATAAATCCGAGAGTTGATGCGGGGCAAATAATTCAGCCGGCATACGCACCACGGCACGCAGGCCGTGCAGCGTGGGTATAACGGATAATCGCACATCAACCGGGCGTGGCGTATCAATGCGCATCCGCCCTTCCTGCGGAATGTCCCGGCGGTAGGTCAGCAATCGGCCCATGACCATCACGCGGTTGACAATGGATTCCCCGGTTTCACTGGGTAGCGATTCAATGGTTTCAAGCAGGCCGTCAATCCGAAAGCGAATCTGGAAACTGTCCGCGACAGGTTCGATATAAATATCCGAAGCGCGACGATCCAAGGCCCGGGCGATCAGAGAGTCCACCATCGGACGCACGTCTGGAAAAGTTGCGGCGGCTGGTTTCATACCACACAACCTTGTTTTGTAGTGAACCAATTGAATCCTTATAACATTGAGCAATCGCAGATGCAACAAACGATAGTACGCCCAACGATACAGGGCGTGGCAATATTTCCGGGCACCCCGCATCAACTCGACCGGCGAGCCACCGGGTTTATCCCGGTGGGCTTCAGCATTCCTTTGAAAAGGCGGCTTTTTTACCGCGCCCGGAAAAATTGCCACGCCCTACGATACAGAACCTTGGCGGTACGCTGGCAATGTCACGCGAAGGATGGGGTTGATGATCAATTGCAGTTGATCGGTCAGGCGGCCCACGGCCTGCTGATATTCTGTCTCATCACGAATCATGACGAACCGTAACAAGACCGCAGATTACGCCGATCACCCTGGTAAACACCGGGCTTCTATCCTTCGTGGCCTCCATGCGCATTACCCACCGTGCTGTTTGATATCTGTCAACGCTATCAGAACTACTTTTCTCCGCCGCCCGTACCGCAACAATCCCAAACCAACCCTCCTCGTATCCGCGTCATCCGCGCAATCCGCGGTTCTTTTCCGTTGTGTCGTAGGTGATATAATCGCTTGGTGCTCGGACACATCAGGAAATAATCGTACGCAGCGGGATCGTGCGGTCTAAGGAGGATTCGTCCTCAAATCTCGGTTTGCCAGAGCGCAAGGGCGTTCTGCCCCACCGCGCGTTGGAATTTGCCGGCGTTACGCCATAGAATCCTGCCTGCGGCGATTCAGAGGCCAATGGGTTATTCTGAGACGACGGAGTTGTCCTGATGCGGAGACTGCATGCGGCGTGTTGTTATTACCGGAGTTGGAGCGGTTTCTCCGCATGGTTTAACCAGCGCGGATTTTTGGCGCGGCCTTACCGAAATGCGCTCCTCCATTGCACCGCTTTCAGCGTTTGATCCAGCAACATTTCCCAGCCGCGTTGCCGGGCAGGTACCCGCTTTCAAAACCATGGACTATGTGCCCAAAAGCTACCGCAAGGCCACCAAAATTATGGCCCGCGATATTGAACTGGCCGTTCTGGCGGCGGATGGAGCCGTCCGCGATGCCCATCTGGCAACGCGCGGGGTGATGGAAAGCTTCGGCGGAAAAAAGCCGGATGACACTTGGTTTGAAGTTGATTCCCGACGCATCGGCTGCAATATTGGCGCGGGGTTGATTTGTGCTGATCTCAATGAATTAACTTCAGCTATGGCCCCGGCGCAAGGTGATGACGGCAGCTTGAGTTTGCAAAAATGGGGAAAATCTGATGATCCCGGCAAGCCCAGCGGCATGGATCTGCTGACGCCCCTGTGGCTGTTGAAATATCTGCCCAACATGCTGGCCTGTCATGTCAGCATTATTCATGACACGCAGGGGCCGTCGAATACAATTACCTGCCAACAGGCTTCCGCCGGGCTGGCACTTGCGGAAGCGTGCCGAACCATTCAGCGCGGTCAGGCGGATATCGCGCTGGTTGGCGGGTGCGAATCCATGGTTCATCCCATGGGACTTATGCGCTGGACGTTGTTGCACCGCCTGACAACCACAGGCAACGACCAACCGGGTCGGGCGTGCCGCGCCATGGATCAGACAGCCGATGGAACCGTCATCGCTGAGGGCGGCAGCGTGTTGATTATTGAGGATCTCCAGCACGCCCTGGCGCGGGGCGGAAAAATTTATGCCGAAGTTGCGGGGCTGGGGGCAACCTCCAGCGCGCGCGGCATTGGCGGCCCTGATCCGGCCGGTGAAGCCATGGCGGTGGCCATGCGAAAATCATTAAAAGATGCGGGAACGGACCCGCGCGATGTGCAATTGATCGTCCCCGCGGGATACGGTATCCCCCGTGATGATCAGGCGGAGGCCTCGGCAATTAAAAGCGTATTTGCTTCCCGCCAGCCGGAGGTTGTGGCGATCCGGGGCGGTCTGGGTGATGCCGGTGCCGGCTCACAGGCATTGGACCTGGCGGCGGCGGCCATGGCCCTGCACTATCAAACTGTGCCGGGGGCAGTCAATTGCACTACCCCTGTTGAGGGCCTTCATGTTCCGCAACAAACTCACGCCGCAGCGCTGGAGCATGTGCTGGTAAGCACCGGCTCGATTGCGGGCCAAAACTCCGCGGTGGTTTTGCGGCGCTATGCTTAAACGGTCATGCCGCCGCAAGAGAATGGGCACGTATCTGATACTTCTGGAGCAAAAATGAGAAATCGTGTGGTGATTACAGGAATCGGATGGGTTACGCCGCTGGGGCGCACCATTGATGATGTGTGGGCGAAATTGCTGGCGGGCGAAAGCGGCATTGCCCCGACGAAACTTTTTGACGCCCGGTTTTTTCCGACCCGGTTTGCCGCAGAGGTTAAGGATTATCAGTTGCCGGAACACTTGAGAACCTCCGGCAAGCATGAGGAGATCAGCCGCGCCACCGGATTTGCCCTTGATGCGGCTCATCAGGCTTGGCGCATGGCGGGCCTCCCCATGCCGGGAACACCCGCATCTGCGGAAGTGGATCCCTACAGCGTCGGCGTTTATCTGGGCAGCGGGGACGCGGCTTTGGATTTTGACAACTTCACGCGATCAGCCTTGAACTCATGGGATTCAGAAAAACGCACGATGAATATGGCCCAATGGGGCCGCGATGCCCTGGGCTCATTTAATGCCCTGCGGGAAATTGAACAGGAACCGGCCATGCCGATTTCGCATGTGAGCATGGAATTTGACGCGCGCGGCCCGTCCATGAATTGCCTTACTGCGTGCGCCGCATCTACGCAGGCGCTGGGCGAGGCCGCCGAACTGATCCGCCGGGGAGATGCCGAAGTTATCATCTCCGGCGGTGCGCATTCCATGATTCATCCTTTTGGCGTTACCGGCTTTAACCGGCTGACGGCCCTATCCACATTTAATGAAGATCCCAAGCGGTCATGCCGTCCATTTGACGCCACCCGCAGCGGATTTGTCATTGGTGAAGGCAGCGGCGTGCTGATTTTAGAAAGCCTCGATCATGCCACGGCCCGCGGCGCAAACATTCTGGCGGAAGTTGTGGGGTATGGCAGCAGCGCGGATGCGTATCGCGTCACTGATCAACATCCCGAAGGCCGCGGAGCCATCGTGGCCATTGAATCAGCTCTGCGCGATGCGGGCATGCAAACCAGTGATATTGATTACATCAATGCCCACGGCACCGGCACCAAGGAAAATGATTCCACCGAAACCTTTGCGATAAAAGGGGTATTTAAGGAACAGGCCAAAAATGTTCCCATCAGCAGCATTAAAAGCATGATGGGCCACCTGATCGCCGCCGCCGGTGCGGTGGAAGCCATTACCTGCGTGTTGTGCATCCGGGACCAGATGATCCCCCCCACGGCCAATTACAGCGTGCCGGACCCCGAGTGTGATCTGGATTATGTGCCTAACACCGCCCGGAAAGCCAAAGTGGAAGTCGCCATGTCCAACAGCTTCGGTTTCGGCGGACAAAATGATACGCTGATCGTCCGGAATTTTGTGCCGTAGGAGTCGATTTGACCAAGCGCCGGGCTGGCCTGCCCGAACTGCGTTCACGCGCATCGGCTATAATGCCCGGCTTGAAGGAGATCGGCCGCAATGAAAATGTTATTAACCGGACAAGTGGGGCTTGACCGTCAAGCGTATCTGAATCAGGTGGAGGCCATCGCCCGATCGCATGGCGAATTGCTCAAAGTGTTTCATGTGGGCGATATGATGTATCGCGAAGCGCCGGATGTTAAGCCGGGCCGCATTCTGGATTTACCCCTGTCGCGTTTAACCAGTCTGCGGCGCGCGGTATTTCGGGATATTCTCACGGAGTTGCCCAAATATTCCCATGTGATTATCAATTCTCATGCGACATTTCGCTGGAAGCATGGCCTGTTTGCCGCGTTTGACTTTGACCAGTTGGCGCAGCTTCAGGCGGATATTTACGTCACGTTGCTGGATAACGTGGAATCGGTTCATCAACGCCTGCTGCGGGATGACAACGTCGATCACAGTCTCAAGGATCTGATGGTCTGGCGCGAAGAGGAAATTCTGGCCACGGAACTCATGGCCCGCGCCAATGCCCAGCATCCCGGCGCGTTTTACGTTCTGGCACGCGGGCGGCATGCCAGTACCGCCTTAACGCTCTTTCGGCTTCTCATGCGGCCGGGCATGCGGAAAATCTATCCCAGTTTTCCCATGAGTCATGTCATGAACATGCCGGAAATACTCAATGAAATCAATACTTTCCGCCACGCGATGGCCGGCAAATTCATCACATTTGATCCCGGCGATGTGGATGAAAAAATGCTGTATGACGCTGCCGTGGCCGCAGTGGAAGAGGGGAAACAGACGCTGTGCGTGGAAGCTTCCGGGGGCAGCGTACAAGTGCGCGTACCGGAAATTCTGGCCATCGGCAGTGACATCAACGGCCAGATTTACGCCCGTGATTTTATGATGGTGCGCCAAAGCGACATGATTGTATCGTATATTCCCGAACTCTCGGACGGGCGTCCCGGTTTATCCAGCGGTGTAGAGCGCGAACTTCAGCACGCATACGACCACGCGCGGGAAGTCTATGTGATCTGGCGACCCAAGGCCGGCCCCAGCCCCTTTATCACCCAAACCGCCACGCGCCTGTTTACCACCGTCGAAGAAGCCCTGGCCTATTTTTCCCACCGCGGCTTCTGCCCCGCGCATAATTTATTTGAAAGCGCGTAAGCCGCTCATTTTCCAGCCAAGCACGGAGGCGGCAGCGGGGAGAAGCCGAGTTCGGAAGCGGAAGGTCGGCTTTCTTTCAGAAGAACGGCGATGCTTTTCTGGAGAGGATGCTAACATGGACGAGATGAAACAGATCATTCCTAAGCGCGTACAGCCCAGCCGCCGCGACTGCGGAATGCGCCCTTGACCGCTCGGTACTGGCCGCAGGCCTCGGTGCTGGCAGAGGTGAGGGCGATCATCGCAGCCCATGGCTGCCAGTGTGTCGACGATGGCGGGCATTGCGGACACAATATACGCTTCCAAGGGCGGAATTGGCACCTGGGGCTGGGTACTCGTGGCGTTCTTTGCGGTCATCGTGGTGCTGATATGATTGGTGTTCTTTTGTTACGGGGATCAAATGATGTTTCAATGGCGGAGGTGAGCAGTCTTTTTTCAGAGGCAACGCTGATGAAATATAAGGGGATCCAACAGGAATACGCTGAAATCGACCAATGGGTGGTACGTCCGGCGTTTGCCGGCTTGGGGGTGCTTTGCGCGGGGCTATTATTTGCCTTCTGCGATGGGGCACTGGGAATAACACCCGTGCGGAGGTGGTTTACCGCGTTGCATCCACGAATATTCATGTTTTTTAGAAATGCTTGGGGAAGCGCGCTACGACATGGAGGATTGGTCCC
>JAKBCC010000039.1:9069-30085 GCA_021808105.1 Planctomycetota bacterium | reverse complement strand
TCGCGGTCAGCTTTTAAGCCAGCAGCCCCACCGGGTTGGATGAGGTTACGGGGACAGGGACGGGGCGGCTTGGGCAGTGAATAATGAGTGATGCATAAAAATCGGGGAACGATGGGGATTTCACCGGAGCACCGGATGGTAATCCGGTGGTTGACTCAGTGCCGCGAACCAACCACCGGGTTACCACCACGGTGCTCCTTAAAAAAAGGTGTCAGGTACCTTTTTCGTCACATCTTTGTTCTTTTTTGGTCGAATATTGTTGGATGGTGGCTTGGCGAATACAATCGCGGGGCGGTATCATTTTTGGTTCTGCGGTTGCGTTGCTGCGCATTTTGTTTACGTTTTTATGGAGTTGGAAGATGGCTGCACCCATTTCTACCGGGCGTAAAACTGTAAAGCCTGCTGCGGACCGCATTCCACGCCGGGAATTTAATCAGATGGTGGCCCTCGCGGCGGCGGTTATCGCCTTCGGTGGAGAGCAACAAAGGTCCTCCGCTGCGACGCAGAAAAATCCGCATGGCAAAGAAGATGGCTATGGGGTTTCCGCAGCAGCCTTCAACCGCGCCCGCCGCCGATCCGAAGCGATTATTGCAAAAATGACCATTCCGGAAAGAATTGCGCAGCTTGGCGTTAATACCCCGGCGATCAAACGCCTGGGTGTGAAACCCTATCATTTTTTCCAGCAGGCCCTGCATGGCCTGTGCAAAAAAGGGCCGGTGACGAGTTTCCCCTGTACGCTGGCGTTAGCCAATACGTGGAACACGGATTTATTTGACCGCATCTACACGGCTGTATCGGACGAATCGCGGGCGTGGTACATGAAGCACGGTGGGGGGATCATCATGCGGTCGCCGCCGGTGGTGAATATGGCACGTGATCCGCGTTGGGGCCGGATGGAAGAAACGCTTGGAGAAGATCCATATCTCACGGGCACGCTGGCGGTTCATGCGATTAAGGCCATGCAGGGAAATAATAAAAATTATCTTAAAACTGCCGCCACCGCCAAGCATTTCCTCTGCTACAACACGGAAGATGACCGGATGACAGCCGACGCCAGCGTGGACCCGCGCAGCTTTTGGGAATACCACACCCGTGCATTTCGCGCCTGCGTGGAAGAGGGACATGTATTTTCCATCATGACCACCTACAACGAGCTTAATGGCCTGCCCACCACTGCCAATCGAGCCACTCTGACGGGCATTCTGCGGGACCGCTGGGGATTTCGTGGCTTTGTAACTTCGGATTACTATGCCGTCACCGAGATTGTAAAAGGCCATCACTTTGTTCCGAACCTGACGGAAGCGGTAGCCATCGCCATGGAAGCGGGGTGTGATCATGGAGCGGGGCCGGAGTATCAGAAATATCTGCTTAAGGCGCTGCACCTGGAACTGGTGACGGAATCGGATATTAATCGGGCGCTGGCGCGGGTGATGACCGTGCGGTTTCTCCTGGGCGAATTTGATTCACCGAAATCCGTGCCGTACACAAAAATTTCGCCGGACGTGTTAAATTCTCCCGCGCATCAGGCGTTGGCCGTGGAAGCTGCGCGGCAATCCATCGTGTTATTAAAAAACGAGAATCATTTTTTGCCGTGGGATATAAAAAAAATCAAAAGCGTGGCGGTGATCGGACCGATGGCGGGGGTGTGCCACCTTGGCGGATACAGCGGGGAGCCGGATGTGCGTATTTCTCCGTTGCAGGGCATTCTCGAAGTACTGGGTGATGGTGTTACCGGCGGTGGCATGGCCGTTGGCAGCCGATGGACTACGCCGAGCGGCCACACCATTGCCCAGGCGACTGGTTGCTCTGTGCAAGGCCCCATAAATTCTACGGATATTGCTGCCGCAGTTGATGCGGCTCGCGGTGCTGATCATGTCATTTTGGTTTGCGGGTCCGATCAGGCGGTGGATCGTGAAGGCCATGACCGCAGGGATATTACGCTTCCCGGTGCTCAGCATGAATTGATCAAGGCGGTCTATAAAGCCAATCCCCGCACCGTTCTGGTGCTTTCCACCAATACGTCGCAGGCGGTCGTCTGGGAACAGGAAAATCTGCCGGCCATCGTCTGTGCGCAGTTCGCGGGACAGGCTCAGGGAACTGCCATTGCGCAGGTGATCTTTGGCCATTATAATCCGGGTGGAAAATTGGCGTCCACCTGGTATACGTCCATTAAACAGTTGCCGCCGTTCCATGACTACAGCATTATTGATGGCCGCACATATATGTATTTCAAGGGCAAGCCGCTGTATCCGTTTGGCTTTGGTTTAAGTTACACCGCTTTTGGTTACAGTAATTTGAAAATCAAAGGTTCGACGCTGGCTGCCGGAGGGGCAGTAACTGTGTCGGCCACTATCACCAATACGGGCGATGTGCCGGGTGATGAAATTGTCCAGTGCTATAGTCAGGCACCGCAGTCGCCGGTCGTGCGGCCCATTAAGCAACTGGTCGGCTTTACTCGCATCACATTGAAACCGGGAGAAAGCAAGCAGGTGCAATTTGCGATAAAGCATGAAGACCGCGCGTTGCATTACTGGGATGAGAAGCAATGGAAATTTGTCACGCAGCCGGGAACGGTAAAAGTACTGGTGGGTGCATCTTCCGCGGATATACGCCTGCGCGGGCAGTTTGAACTTCGGGCGTAATTACCGCCGCCCTACGCCTGGCCGGCGGTGCCGGCGCGTAGCATCGGATAATCATCCTGCCAGCGTGCTTTAAGTTCATCCTGGAATTTACGGCGGCTTTTTTGTTTTTCATCATTGGGCAGGGAATGTACGTTGCCTCCACAATCTTATGCCCGGCGAATCTGCTCCAATAATCGCGGATCCTTAATTTCTTGGTCGCGCGCCAGCAGCAATACTTTGCTTAAGACTTCCGCGGTTTTAGGATCATCATCGGCGAAGGGCAGAAAAATCCGACCGCGCCCCTGGCTGTGCACCGCCACAATTTCCAAGGCACCCCCAGGGGTCATTTGTACGTTGCTGCTGCCTAAATGAATGTTATACGTGCCAAGTTTACCGGAGATAATTGCAAATCGTCCCTCCACCGTCACATTATTCAAGCGCAGCAGCAACATGGTCTCATTGATTAACCTGCCACGCATTTCTACGGTTGAAGCCGAGGCTTCGGGGTCAACGCCTCCTCGATGGGCGACCGCCACCAGCAGGTCCAGATCGCGCATGGTTTCGCTGAACAGGCATATCGGAATATCTGTTAGCGGCAAAATGTCGGCAGCCGACCGGCGGGCGAATATCACGCTCTCAATGGTCAGGCCATCGACCTCGGCCGGCGTCATAAATGTTTCTTGAAAACTCAGCCACGCCACAAGGCCGACATCATAATATACTTTGAAAATTCCAATTTCCGGTTTGATAATCCATCCGCGGGCACCGAGTAACGCCAGAGCCTGCCGGGCGTTGAGTTGATGTCCGGCGTAACGCCGCGATTGGTTAATCGCTTCCCGCTCGGTCTGCGTGAGCGGGTAAAACTCCCGGAAAATCTGCTTGAACGGCTGTGTCTGTTGCCGCTCAAAACAATCATGCTGCCAGGTAGACCACTGCTTAGATAAAAACAGGTCCGCCGGATGAGCGATGCGGATGGGTCGAGTTTTGCTTAGTGGCTCAATGGCCCCTTTCGCTGTTCGCAGACACATGCCGCCGTCGGTCAGGTATCCGAGCACCTCGCCATTGATTAACAGCAGGCTTTCCAGCAAGGGCTTTACCTGCGGATTGGCCAGCAGATCCAGCAACTCCTGCCGGGAAAAGTCGTCGCCCCGGCACATCGCGGACTCCAGCCCTAAGATCATACGGCGGCGGGACTTTTCCAGGTCACTTTTGCGTTGCAGCAGCGCGGCGACAGCGGGACTTTTTTTCATTTTCGTCGGAATGGATTTCAATACACTGCCGGATTTTGTTATCGATAGACTCGGGAAACCTCCGCTATCAAGTGCCAGCGTCACGCTGTAATTGTTTTCCGTAATGGCCAAAGCGCCGGATCGCAAATCCGCACTGGCGCGGCCTTCCATGGCCCAGCTTAAGCGCATCGGGTCGCGATATCCGGCGGAACGCGCCAGATTTAGCAGGCCGATTTCCGCGGCGCGGCGTTCGCTGGCCTGCCTTTGGCGGCCAATTTTTGTTCCGCTGCGTATAAATTCCTGGATCACCTGATATCGTCGTTCCACAACGCCCGCACCCTGTGGACTTTCGGGCACAGGAATTAATCCCAGGGACCGCACCGCGTCTTGATTCCGTTTGGACGCAATTTTCGCCATTAATTCCCTTTCTTTTATCTGATTCAACATGGCGGCGGCAAAGAGCTTGGCGCGGGCATGGCCGGTTCCGCTGGAAGCAAATTTTGCGGCATCGTAAAGCGCCCGCCAGCGTTTGGGGCCGAGAATCTTGTGCACGCGTATAAACCACGCGACATCCACTGCGCCATCCATGAGGTCCTCGGCGGGAACTTCTGTCCGGAGACGAATATTGGCATTCCATTGTTCCATCAACTCACGGTCTACACGCCAGTCCTGGCCTTTGGCATGCGCATGAATCCAGTAAACGCCGTCCTCCAAGCCGGGGCACCGCAGTGCCACCTCTACATGGCCCGCCCATTGCGGCGCGAAAAACGCCAGGGGCAGAAGCTGGGATTCATCAATTTCGTTTTTCTTCACTAATTGGGCAAATAGTTCCGGAGTATCCGATTGTTCCGGAACGGTTCGCTGCGCCAGGTGGCTGAGAACTTCCGCCCGTCCCCGCGGATTATACCCGCTGTTACGCGCCAGAGACGCCGTGCCCAGGGCCTGCATGATATTAATTAGGCTCGCCAGATCGCCGGTGTGGCTGATACGTGTTACCAGCGGTGTTGCGGGTGTAGGCAACTCTCCGCGCTTAAGTTCAATACTCATTGCGCGCTTCCGTATTTCTGCGACCATCTCTGTCAGGGCCGGAGATGCCTGCACAAATCTTTCCGGCTTGCGGGAGGAAATCCGGCTAAATTCATCAAACCGTCCTGGATTGGTACTCCGATTCCAGTCGGCGCCGACCAGCGTGTCGATGACATCGGCTCTGGTCGCTACTCCCATCGTAAAGGCTTTAAGTACCACGTTCAGATTCGGGGCGCTACGGCCAATATCCACGCCTGGCTCATCAATCCAGCGCCGGAGCTGAAAATATCGCCTCATAAGTTCTGGCGTCCATTTCTCCGGCAAATAGTTAAAATGAAACTCCAGAATCTGCAGGCTGCGACTGATGAATCCGCGGTAATTCCGCAACAGCGGTTCTTCGGAATGAAAAATATCTGGATGATCCGGTGAGGGTTCAGTTTTTTTCGTTAAGTCGTCGCGGGGCACCTGTGCGCAGAGCGTTTCAAAGCAATCCAATAGAAAGCCCACTGAATCCGGACGCTCGACGATTGTAATCGATCGGATAATGCTTTCGACCAGGCCGGCATATTTCAACTCCGGGTGCGAGCGTCTTTCTGGATTTGCCAGCACTCCGGGCGTCAGATTATCTAACCCGGCCCTGTAGTTCATAAACTGAGCCAAGGCGTGGTTATCGCCCGGCGCGAAGGCGGACGGGCGTTGATGAAACCATGCCATCCAGATGTCGCGCAGCAAGAATTGGTCTTGATTTGGCGACGTGGAATCGCCGGTGAAAAAGCTAAAACCGCGCAGATTCCCCAGAAGCGTTTCCTCACCGGGTTTGCCATTGTAGCCCCATGGGATTACCGGAGTTTGGGCGTGGCGGCCAATCAGTGCGTCCAGTGACTGTATATCCGATTTTGTGGAGTCTTGTACAAACTGCACTCCTCGCAACCGTGGTTGCAGCGGCTTGGTACGGTCTGCGGGCAAGGCTAATCCCAGTGAATCCTCCAGTGTAAGCTCGGCGTGCTCGGGCTGATCAAATATTGCCAGCATCACGCGCTGCTCGGTTGTTAATGTGGCGTCTTGTAGCATGCTTTCAGCAAGTTCCTGGCACTGTTTCCTCTTGAGACCCGCCCTGTACATTAATACGGCCAATTCAATTCCCGCACTGCGCTGCCGGGAATCGCCGTCGGAGGCCAGACGCCGGGCACTTTCCAACGCCGCATCGTGGGGCAACGTTGTTAGGAGCGTAATGCAGCCGCGCCGCAAATCGTCCGCTTTTCGGCTCAGTAATTTTTCTACCGCCAGACTTTCTTCCGGATGCAGATGCCATTTTTCCAGGGCGTCCAGGCAGACGCCTCTTACATCGGATGCCGCATCCTGCAGCCCTTGTACCAGCGCTTCGCGCACCGCGGCGGCGGGGGGGCGGATTTCGGAAATTGCTTTCGCGGTGCTGGCGCGGCCGGAGATACTCATCTTGGGTATGTGCGCGATAAGTTCAAGAGGGGAACGCCCTGCCAGATTTCCCACCAGAGCGTCGGCGGCCAATTCCCGTGATACAGTTATTGGTGGTATGGGCAGCGGGCTAAGCGAGATGATTTTCGGGGCGGCTGGCAAGACAGCAATCTGCCGGACGAGTCGATCGAAAATGTTCTTTTTGGCGTTTGGACCTTCGCGGGCGCATTTCATCAATCCCAGTGCTGCGATCCGTGGGTCGCTATCCTCGACCAAATTGGCCAAAAGCTCGTCGGTAGGCGGCAATTCGCAATTGGCCAGAAACCAGGCACCAGCCAGACGGCGGTCACCGTCGGCATCGGCGATTATTCTTCGAGCCGTCGGCAGTGTGGTCATTAAATTTTCGAACGCGCCACACCAGAGAGCAAGATATGTTTCCATGGCTTCGGCGCCTTGCAATGCCAGGGTCCGAGCGGCTGGATTGGTTAAATATTTCAACACCACCTCCAGAATATGCTTCAGCATGTTTCCCTGCCGGGCTTCAATCAGAAGGCCATACCAAACGCACACCGCCCGGGCCACCGAAGCAAAGCGGATCAGGTCATTTTCCAGAATAATCCGCAGTATCCGAATGTAGGCCTCCGGATGCGCTTCATCCACGGCTTCGAGAATAGATTGTCGCAATCCCTCCTCACGTTGGGCGGAGAGCAGCAGTTTTTCCACAAATTCCCAGCCGCGACTTTTGTCCGCCATCAGCAGGGCAACAATGGTATGACGGCCAAATGGACTGCCGCTATCCGGTAATGCGGTTCCAGTAGTCAGGGCCGCAAAAACGTCATCGGCGGTCTGATCCTGCATTTCCATCGCTGCCGCCAGCAGAATGGAAATGTGGTAGCGGCGGTTTCCCAAATACGGTGCCCAACGCGTCACCCAGGAAATGTCATAGGGATAAGGTCGCAGCGTTGCGGCGATATCCATCAACCATTGGAGCCGCTGCCTATCTGTTATCCTTGGCTGGCCAAGGTTGCGAAAGGATCGCCGGTAGCCGACCTTGCAATAAGGAAATCGCGGAAATATATCCAAGGCATATAACACTGTAGCGTGAAAACGCGGGAAAACCGCTGTGACCAGTTGCGTTCTCTGCATGGCGCTAAGGGAAGGAAACCGTCGCAGGTTTTGAATCGTGAGCTTATAAATGTCGTCGTGATTTTGCAGCCGCTCGCCGTGTTCATCGGCTCCAAGAAGAAATCTCGCCATAGCCCGAACGACGGGATCGGCTAGTGATTCGGTGGCCGCCAATTGGGCCTTCCAAAATTCAAGGTTTACCTGGGTTTTTATATCCGGTTTGCCCGGCTCGGGTGTACTCATTATTCACCACCAGTAAAATTGGGGTTCACGCCGGCTTAGGATGATCCGATACGCCGCGACCGTCTAAGCCCCGGCCAGGAACACCATCCGGATAAATGTGACGCGGCTGTGCTCGTGAACGGAAACGACCGCGTCAAGCTCGCGGTGCTCCACGCCGTCGAGCAATACCAGATACAGGCCGTCTTCAAAGGCCTGCAATGCGTTGGTAACCGCAGAATCTGGATCGACTTTTTGATTGATATTGCGCCCACCCATGGCAACTTTGCCCTGGGCGGCGGAAGTTTGAATCTGCTGCGGGGACAGCACTTTCTCCAGCCGATTCTCCGCTTGCCTCCGCCTAAAGGCTTCAACTTGGCTGTTGACAATGCTGATAATCAGCTTGCGCAGTGTCCAGGGGCCGCCGTCACCGGAATCCGGCGGTAGAGGTATGGAGTAATCGTCAAATAGTTGTTTGCGTTTCCCCACTTGTCGGCCGGAAATTGTAAGCATATCGACCTCATGCGCTTAGCTGCTTTTATGGAGACAGTATAAGCAGTGGAAACTGTCCCGTCGATAAGCGATAAGGAATCGGAGTTCGAGGATCATTGGGAATAACGGTCACCCGGTTCGGTGTCCACCAATGCCGCTGCGACGGGTCTGGGTTGAACTGCTTGACCCGCGAGCACCGGATGATAATCCGGTGGTTGATCCCGTGCCGGGAACCGACCACGGGGTTGTCACCAGGGTGCTCTATAACGTGAGCTATAACGTGGGCGCTTGCCACGGGCGGTGGTTTGCATATCCTTGCGAGGATTAGAGGAGTGTTTTATGACGGAATCGACGGTACCGCTGTTAAAAACCTGTTTTTATGATTTTCATATTCGCCAGGGTGCCAAAATGGTGGACTTTGGCGGATGGTCCATGCCGCTGTCCTATCGTGGGATTATCGCGGAGCATGAGCAGACGCGAAAAGCCGGTTCGGTCTTTGATGTATCGCACATGGGGCGTCTGCATTTTACCGGGCCGGATGCTCTGCGCTTTTTGCAGCATATCTGCACGCGGGATTTATCTAAAGCGGTGGTGGGCCAGTCGCTCTACAGCCTGATCTGCAAAACCGATGGCGGCGTGCTGGATGATGTGATTGTTTCCAGGTTTGATAAACATTGGCTGATGGTGTGCAACGCGGCCAATCGGCTTAAGCTTTTGGACTGGTTCAAAACCAACAGCGCCGGCTTTAATTACCAGATTAAAGATGAAACTATGCAAACCGCCATGATCGCCATTCAAGGCCCCAATGTGATAGCCTTGCTGGATAATTTGCTGCCGGATCCGGTGTCAACGTTAAAGCGCTATCACTTCCTGACGCAAAGTTATCTGATCGCAAAATTTACCGTGTTCCGCAGCGGGTACACCGGAGAAGACGGTGTGGAGATCATCTGCGGAACCACCATTGCGCAAATGGCCCTGAATATGCTTTTCAAACAGGGGCGGGATATCAGCAGCGCTCCGCTGCAACCCGCGGGCCTGGCGGCGCGCGATACCCTGCGAATGGAGGCGGCCATGCCGTTGTATGGCCATGAACTGCATGAGAATATTGATCCCATTTCCGCCGGGTTGCAATGGGCGGTGGCTGATGAAAAGCCGTTTATCGGTTCAGTTGCCTTGGCGGAAATCAGGCGGAGAGGGCTGGAGACGGTTCTCGTGGGTTTAGCTGTGGACGGCCCGCGAATCGCCCGGCAGGGGATGACCATTTGGGCTGGCGACAAGGAAGTTGGTACCGTAACCAGCGGCACCAGCAGTCCGACGCTGGGAAAAGTTATTGCCATGGCATTTGTGCAATCCGTGTGTGCGGTCCCGGGCACCGCTTTGGAAATTGATCTCCGTGGAAATCGCGTCAACGCTACGGTGGTCAAACTGCCGTTTTATAAGCTGGCAAAAGCCGACACGTGAGCCGCCTTTTATCGAAAGCAATTCAATGACGCGTGTATTTCGGTTACACTAGCCCCCCGGACAACGCCGCGATGCGGCGGTTGATTATTTCAGGAGTTACCATGCCATCGCCCGCGGATTATCTCTATACGCAAACCCATGAATGGATGAAAAAAGAGGGTGATATTCTCATCATCGGCATCACCCGATTTGCCGTGGATGAACTCTCTGATGTCACATTTGTTGATTTGCCCGAGGTGGGCAGAAAAGTGGCCGCAGGCGGGACCTTTGGCGAAATTGAATCCGTCAAAGCCATCAGTGAATTGTACGCTCCGGTGGCCGGGGAAATTGCCGCGGTCAACGACGCGCTGAAAAAAGACCCGTCGTTAGTGAATCAGGACCCCTTCAGCAAGGGGTGGCTGGTGAAGTTGAAAACAACGGCTGAACCGCACGGGTTTATGACGGCAGCGCAATATGACCAGGTCCATAACATTGCGTGATTCGTCAGGTCTTGACCATATCCAGCATGACAATCGCCAGGGGGCCAAACAGGACTACCGGCAGCCATGCGCCGGCAAACGGAGATAACCCCGCTCCGGCAAGCTGGAAGAATACAAACGTGGTGACAAAACACCCCGCACTAAGGGCGCTGCACCAGAGCATGTTGGTCACCAGTTTATTGGGTTCCCGCGCCAGCAGAAATGGAATACCGATCAACAGCATAATCATATTCATGATTAACTGAGTGATGCGGGTGTACATAATTTTTTCCAACGCCGTGCGTGTGGCCGGCGTGCTGTAGAGAATAAGCTTGTCAATCTGGGCCGTGGATAGATATTCCACGGCCTTTTTCTGGAATATGAGATTTAACTGACCCGGGGTGACGGGCGTCTGATAGGTCATGACCTTAACCGGTTCCGGGCGGTTATTCGGATTGGCCGCTTTGGCGGCATTAATCTGCACCACATCATACATGCGCCAGCCGCCGGCGACAGGGCCTTCGCCAATGTTTTTTTTCCACACGGCTTTTTTTGCCAGGATCATAGCTTTGGCTTCATCAAGCTTATTGCGCTGAATAATGCGGACATCCCGCATGGTTTTGGTTTTGGCGTCATAACGTGACGCCAGAACCAGTGAATTATCACTTTCGGGAACAAACTCAATGGGTTCATTTTTAACAAAGGATGCGGACACCTGCCCATGCTTCCGTAGCAAGTTGCTGATGTTGGCGGGCATGAGCACTTCCTGATCCACCACCACCAGAATATTAAATCCCACCGCACATAAAATAATCGGTGCCGCCACCCGATACAGCGATACCCCGCTGGACAACAGGGCAATAAGCTCCCGGTTGCGGGTCATGCGCACCATGGTGAATCCCGCGGCCAGCAGAGGAATAATGCCTGAAATCATAGAGAAAATGACCAGCGTGCGATAAGCGTAATAGGTTGTAATTTCCCTAAGCAACCCCCAGAAAGCCTGCGAGGCCGTCGCATGCTGATACGTGTCGCCTTTCGTGAAGAGATCAAAATTGACAATCACATCCAGCAAAATATACATGCCGATCATCACGCCCAGCGCCAGCAGGCAGTTGATCAGGTAATTGCGGATAATGTAACGGTCGAGAATCTTCATGCTTTTTCCAGTTTATCGCTTCAGCAGCCGGGAATAAATAACTGCGTTCAGGATCAGAATGATGGCGTTGCCCGCCCAGATCACCAAGGTTCCGGGCACGTCAGAATTAGGTGTCCGCGTAATCATTTCGCGCCCGGTATTAATCAGCAGCACCAGAATCATTGCGGGCACAACTCCCACGACAAACACCGCCAGCGGATTGCGGCCCTGCAGAATAATTCCCAGGGCCGTCCCCAGAATCACCAGCACAATACAGGAAAATGCAAACGATGCGCGGCTCTGAAATTCTGAAAGTATCTGCCGGTGCAGATGATCTTCCTGATGGTGAATGGTGTTAATAAGTTGGGCCACAATCGGGGATGCCTTATTTTCCGGAGGAATGGCTGGAACGCCGGATTCGGGCATCACCGGGATAATGGAAGAAATCACAACCAAAGGCGGGCCGGCGTGAAATCTACGGTCTAATGCGGTGTTTTTCTCGCGAATAGCGC
The DNA here is from genome assembly GCA_021808105.1 of Planctomycetota bacterium. Lineage (GTDB taxonomy): Bacteria > Planctomycetota > Phycisphaerae > WQYP01 > WQYP01 > JAMDCX01. The sequence goes on along the minus strand of JAKBCC010000039.1, from coordinate 18,373 downwards.
CGGTGAGTTTCAGAGCCGCAGTATATTTTCCCTGGCCCACGGGCGCGACCGCCATTTCCTCATTGGCCACGCGCCGAGAGACCAGCAGTTCTCCCTGATTGGCCAGATATATTTGCGTAACGCGTCCATGGTGCATCACCTGCACTTGCACGGGCACGCCCCCGGCGGCTGTCAGCAGCAGATTTCTTTTCCTGCCGGTCAGCGTGGCCGCCGGGCTGCGAACGATGGCCACGCCGTCCTTGCGGGTAAATCGCAGGGGCTGCCTGGGATGAAACTGACGCAGGTACCCCTGGGAAATACTTTGCAGGCGTAAGTCGTGCATCAGGGTATCAACATTTTTGGCGATGCGGTGCCAGAGCAGCGGATTGCGTTGCAGTTGCGCCAAACGGAACAAATCCAGAAATTTTGGTTTATCAAAAAACAACGAACCAATCGGTTGGGGTTTACCGTCGGGCGGTAAATAGCGAATGGTCCCGCGCATTTGTCGCAGGCTGTTGGGGGCGAAGGCTGTGCCATTATCGATCTGTACGCCCAGGCTTACCTCATTGTGTGCCGAATCCTTATCAATAATGACATTGGCGGCCCGGGCGATAATAATGGATGTGGGACGGCCGTTCTTCAAGGGCATGGCCGCCAAGCCACGCAGCTGGATAATATCGCGTATCACCCCCGGCGGCGGCTGGTCGTTGGCGGGCACCGGCACGCGGTAGGCTTTGTCCGCGTAGAGCACCAACACATTCTTGAGTTCAAATGCCTGCCGGCGATGCACCTTGTGCAGCAACATTGAGGCGGCATCCATCTGGATAACCTGGGACGTTTTTTGCAGGAATCGCGGCACGACATATCCCACAAACGCCATATCCACCAGGCCCACTGTCAAGCCAAGGACCACGGCGGGCATCACCAGGGCAACATAACTTACGCCGCTGGCCCGGGCACCGGTGAGTTCATTATCGGTGGCCAACCGCCAATATACGATGACGGCCGCAAACAGTGCCGCCAGTGGAATGGAATAAGCCAGCATGGCGGGCATAAGGTCTAAAAGCACGCCCAGAAGTTGCACCAGCGTCAAGCCAACTTTGGTCAGCGAGCGAAAGGTCCCGCCAAACGCCAGAATCGTCGTCAGAACTGAGCTTGTGAGCACGAAAATACGCAACAGTTCCCGCAGAATATACCAGTGCAGCGTTTTACTCATCAGCTTTTCACGCCTCCCCGCAGACCACTACCGCCTCGCCGCTTTGTGCAGCTTGATCTATGGCATGCAGCACATGAATCACGCGTCCCGCCCGTTCGGCTGTGATTTCCAGCGCATCATCCAGGCCCAGGTGATCGGCGATATTCTGGTAATAGCGGTAGCCTTGGCTGGTGCGATATTTAACGCGCTGCGGTTCACTGCTGATCCCGCCCTGGTGCAAAGCCAGTTGAAAAGAAGTGTCATCCCACTGATCCAGAATGGCACCGCGCGTGCCCAAAATTCGCCAGCGCGGCCGCGGGGCGCATGCTATGGTAGATATTTCAAAATCAATCGTGCCGCCATTTTTAAAGCGGATACAGGCCTCCACATGATCCTCATTGCTGACATGGTGCCACAAACGTTTGTGCGCTGTAGCGGTTACGGATTCAACCGCTGAGTTCATCAGCGTCAAAGCCCAGAATATCAGATGGGCACCCCAATCGAAATGCAGTCCACCGGAGATCGCCTTACTGGATCGCCACCAGCTTCCCGGCGAGGCAAAACGGCTCATACCGGTTTCAATTTTGAATATGTCGCCCAGAAGTTTGCGATGTCGGATGATATCTTCTACCGCCATGAAATCACCATCCCACCGTCGGTTGTGATACACGCTTAGCAGAAGCCGATTGTTCGCTGCGGCAGCGATCATGGCGTGAACTTCATCAGAACTGGTAGCCATGGGCTTTTCCACAATGCAGTGTCGCCCGCTGTTGAGCACCTCCACCGCCGCATTGGCGTGGGCGTTGTGCGGCAGAATAACGGTCAGCAGTTGCGCATCGGTATGCGCGAGCATTTCTTTTATTGAGGTGTAACCTCGAATCTCCGGAAATTCCTGCTCTGCGGCTTTGGCTCGGGCCGGGTCAATATCACATGCCGCTACCGGGATGAATCCCGCATTTTTCATTTCGGCCAAATGCGTGCGGCCCATATTAAATGCACCGCCATAACCGATCACGCCGACTTTTAATCCCGGTCGCTCGACAAATCCCAAGCTCCAGCGCAAGCCGCGCAACAGCACCGTTTGCCAGGTTGTGTCCTGCATATCTCCCACATCATGACCGATGGAAAAATAAAATACCCGGCCACTACCATACGAGCGGATGTACGCGACAGGTTCCAATTTGCCCTGCCAACTGGCGTGCAGCAGCGTGGTGAAATCCGCGGGATTGGCGGCCAGTTGATACAGTTCCGTATCCGCTTGGAATGCGGGTATGTGCCGCACGATGCTGTGCGGAACGCCGGTGGGTTCAATATCAAATTCTACTTCCGGGCCATGCGTAATGAATTTGCAGCCCAGCATGTCAATGTACCCGGCATTTTCCTTCCAACTGGCGCTGGCCCCGTGCAGACCCACAAAGCCGCGCCCGGATTTCACAAATTTAAGCAATCCCGCTTCCTGCGCGGCAGTTAAAGTTCCACCCTGCGTGCACACCATGATGGCCGCGTAATGACTTTCCGGCAGGCTTATCAGGGCATCGCGGTCTTCCGTGGTATGGGCATCAAAGCCGTGCCGGCTCAGCAATTCTTTCAGGAATGCCGCCATCGCGGGGAAATCATGGTAAAGGCCGCCTGTGATAATCAAAATGCTCTGCTGGGGCATTATTATGGGTACTCCGCTTACGGCTGCCACGAACCAGTACCGCGGCGCGACAGCATTTTACTGTTTTACCTCTCGCCACGCACTATCGCGCATCTCTTTTGGATGTTGCCAACGATTCTCACCAGTCAAAGCTCTCCTGCGACTGCTGCGCCGCCTCCCGCAGCAGTTCCAGGAACTTACCTTCGGAAGAATCCGTGAAATCAAAATCACGAAATCTGATACCCGGATATTGTAAGCCGGTGGTTTTCGCATCCGAGCTGCTGCGAAGCACAAACTCCGCATCACGCAGGATGGCTGTCAGGCGCGCTTTCTGACCTGGGCTTTGCCGCTTTTTCGTTAATGCTGTCGAATTACTTGCGATAATCACATACGGCACGCCGACAATTTCATGCAGCCGGTAGGCGACATATCCGGTAGATTGGATGTCAGAAGCGATCATAATATCAAAAGGGGTTGCATGTAAAATATTCACCAGTTGGGAGGCGATAAAAGGAAATGCGAATCCCGCACCCGGCCAAATTTTATTGACCTGCAGCAAACCGCGCCGCGCCACCACGGGCCAGCGTAGGATATGCGTCACTATGGCGGCCTTGTCCGCATCGGCAGAGTCCAACTGCTCATTATTGGTAAAAGCGTGAGATTGGCCATTCCAAGGCAGCAGGGGCTGTAACGCTGCCACGCTCACTGCAATGTCCTGCCGTGTCGCAGCCACGCGGGCCAATGCCGTTATTACTGCGGGTTCCACGGAATGCGGTTCCGGCTGCGCCAGGCAGAGAGTAATAAACAGCGCCCGCAAATTGTATCCCTTTTTCTTATTGTCCATCGAGTTAATGGTGCTATTATTGATACATGCTTGAATTTGTAAACCTTCAAGCGACTTAACGCACCGGATGTTCGGAATCCTGATTATGATGCACCATTGGCCGCAACGGCTTGGAAACGTAAACTTCCCTTTATCTTCGACCACGCTTTCATTCGTCGGCATCCTTTTATGCCTTCTCGGCTGTTTCGCTCCCAGGGCGTTGGCCACGAACACCGCCGCATCAACAAAGGTTCAATATAAGCTGCTGCATCGTGTTTCTTATGTTCATCCTGCGGACCAGATCCGTAATGGACAACTTTATCTGCCTGATTCCCCCGGGCCACACCCGGCCATTCTTTTAATTCATGGCGGCGGCTGGGCGGATGGGAGCAACCATAACAATGGCGTAAATTTTCTGGCCCCGCGCTTAGCGATGCGCGGGTGGGTCGTTTTTAATATAAATTATCGTCTGGTTCGGCAGGGCGGGGCATTTCCCAAGGACGTTGAGGATGTAAAAAACGCTTTAGCGTGGATGATACTTCATGCAAAACAATATCGGATAAATCCGAATGCCATCATTCCCGTAGGCCTTTCCGCCGGGGCACATCTGGCCCTCATGGCCGCGTATACGATTAAAGCCCACCGGTTTCCCGCTACAAAGTACCCCCACGTGCCATTACATGTGAAAGCGGCGGTGGGCTTTTACACTCCCACGGACTCGTCATTTGTTAAATGGCTGCCACGAAAATCCTGGGCTTATAAAATCTTAACCAGGTATGCGGGTCCCTGGATGAAATTACACCCCAGGCGCGGGCTAATGATGGCATCACCGGCATTTTATGCGAACGACGGTGTGCCGACCCTGCTGATACAGGGTTTGGCGGATCGGCTGGTGCCGGCATTTCAGGCCACGGAAATGGCCGCAGCATTGAAGAAAAGCCACGTGCCCGAGCAGGTGGTCATGATTCCCAATATCGGCCATGCCTTTATGAGTTTTCCGGACAAAGCAAGATCTGTGGGCTTTTCGGCTTTGTTAAAATTTCTCCATCAGCAAATCGCTTCCGGTCGCAAGCCGGTATCGGCTGCGGCGGCAGTTCAATAATCCGGCAACATGAGCCTGATGTCTTGGCGTACAAATAATCGGCGTTACAATAGCGGCTAATTCATTTGCCGCTGGGAGCTTGTCCGAATAATGGCCGTCGCAACCCGGCGATTACTCGGACAAGCGCCTGGCGCGGGCCTTTATAATTTTCGGAGTCGTCATGATTCTTGCGGTCATCCGTATTTTATTTATCTCGCTGGTCGCAGCGGTGGCCTTGGCGTTTTTGTCTTCCACGGTGGCTGCGGGCAATGCCGCGTACATCATGATGGTGGTGGCCGTGGTGATCGCCATTGCCGTTATCATGCTGGATTTTCTGATCAAGCGGAAAAATCTCGCCGCGATGTCGGGCATGTTTTTTGGCATATTGGTGGGAATCCTGGTGGCGTTAGCGCTGGATTATCTCATCGGGGAAGTCTTACAGATATTTTTTATCCCCGCCCAGTTACGCAGCGCACAGCCGCTGATTACCGGCATTAAATTACTGTTGGGACTTATTACATGCTATCTGTCCGTATCGCTGATTATTCAGACCCGCGATGATTTTCGTTTTGTCATTCCCTATGTGGAGTTTACCCGCGGCAAGCGCGGAACGCGGCCGTTTATTCTGGACACCAGCGTCATTATTGACGGGCGTATTGCGGATATCGCCGCCACGGGAATCATTGAAAGCCGCATTGTCGTGCCGCGGTTTGTGGTCAACGAATTGCAAACCGTCGCCGATTCGCAGGATAAATTGAAGCGCGGTCGGGGGCGCCGTGGTCTGGATGTGCTTCATCGTCTGCAGGCTCTTCCGAAAATTGAGGTGCATATCTGGGACGGCACCTTGCAGGATGCCAATCTTGTGGGGGTAGACCAGAAGCTGGTATCACTGGCCAAGCAGGAAAATGGGCGCATTGTCACCAATGATTTTAATCTCAATAAAGTCGCGGCGGTGCATGGCGTGCAGGTGCTGAATCTGCATGAACTGGCCAATGCCATTAAACCCACAGCGTTGCCCGGTGAAACCATGCGCCTGCGGATTATCAAACCCGGCGAGGCGGCGCAACAGGGCGTGGGCTATCTCGATGACGGCACCATGGTCGTCGTGGAAGGAGCCAGAGACTTTTTAGGGCAGGAAATCCCGGTACTCATCAACAACACCGTACAGACCTCCGCCGGCCGCATGATCTTCGGCCGAGTCGAGCCCACCGCCATGCCCGCAAGCCCACCATCCCTACCAGTCGCCGCAAAAGCGTAAGAAATTAGCTGAGAGGGGCGGTCAGAATTCGTACCCTTGATTGACCCAGTAATGCCAATCCTCTATCGCGTCCCTGGTGGCTTCGTCAGTGCTGGATATCGGCATTAGCTGCGCCAGCGGGACGGCCAAATAATCCTTGGTATCCCAGCGTGTCATGACAAAAATCTCACGTTCGCAATCATCCATGTCCGCCAGAGCTGCGATCTCAACTTCATCCCCTTTTTTGAGCGGCGACGTCGCACGATGGGCGCAGCAAGTTGTAATGACAGGAAACTCTATTACCTGCTCAAGATAATAATACCAACTCATCGCTACTTCTTCCGTGCCGTGGGCATCCACGACTATTTCGGTGTGAATACGATCTTCGCGCTCCAGAGATTTTGCTTTAGCCATGGCAGATACCTCGTTTAGTTATGTTTATTATACTGAGCCTTTCCCCGACGCGGAACATGGAGGTGTCCGAAGTCCCCACTTGACAACCTGGCCCATAAAGTTCTGGAAGCTGTCGGCATTGGTGAATTCCACCCCGGTGTCCAATGCATCAAAATGCTCTTTGCCGCAGTCAATTTTGGCCTTTTCGGTGCGTCTGATAGCGCCGGGGAACATACTACCCTTAGACTCCACCACACAATTTAACCGTCTCATTTTTATCTCTATAGCCAAGCCTTTACAGAGGCTCGCGTCGCTAGGTCAACGCTTCCAAGCCAGACATTTTGGTTTGTCCTCAGCGCAGAATGCTACGAAATTGGCGACCAGATGCTGCTCCACGATACCAAAGCAGATGCCCGCTGGTCGTCGAAAACATCCAAGATAGCGAAGATTATTTCAAGCCGGCATTCAAGGTTGCAATCAAATTGATTTTCACCGGGAGTTCCGGAATTCGATAGGCAATATCCGGGGCCCGGTCCGGCAACTCACCAAATTCCAAGCCTACACACTACGAATTCCAGCCCTCTTTGCCTGCCGTGATAAGCCCGCACAGAACGAAAAAAGGCCACATTCTCGGACATACGCAAGGGGTCCGTGCCTACAACTGGCCGCGAGGCGTCTGCCCGACGTATAATCATGGTAAGGTACCGCGGGCTTTTCGCCCTGCGGCCAGTCTTATTTGGCCGCGCCTTATGTTGTCATACCCACGACGTAAAGTGTATGATGGGATGCGCCTGTGAGTGCTTCGATTACCGGCCGATCAGCATGGGAATTGGGCTGAGCGGATCGGGGCTATTTTCAGGCCTGTATCTCTTTTTTGGAATGGAGGTAAGTCATGGGTACACTTTCCTTTGAATATCAGGCGACTTTTCGAAAGGCCTATCGCATTATTTCCCAACCCGTCTACGCTGGCTTCGAGTCGCCGGTTGTTTATCCTTTGCAAGCGGGGGCTTTTGAATATCCCCAGCCGGTTTCGACACCGCTCGGGCGTGGGATCCCGCCGGTTCTTCCGAAGAATGACTCCACGTTAGCCCTAGGGGTTCCTCGCGAAATCCAGGATGACCCGGTTGCCCCGGCGGAACCTGAGAAATCCTCCGGCGACTAAGCTGGCGGCTGCTACGATCATGGTCCTCAATCAATGTGTGGAGTAGTTCGTATTCTCGGTATGGCGTTGAGCCCGCACCAATGGCCGCATCGCTTGTGGCCGGCGGATTCGCCGCCAAATCAGCGATGGGATTAAATTCTCTTTGATTCTCAAACTCCGCCTCGAAGTCGAGATAGAGATTCCACAGGTCGGACTCAATTTCAGGGACATCCCTAATTTGCAGCTTCAGGTCGTCCTTTGCCTCCTTACGATTGATGGGGTGCCCGTGAAAATACAATTTTGACGCCAAGTTCTCGACGATCTCCTTTATCTTGTGGTCATCGACCTTATCATTTTGTGTCCGCATGATTTTCGTGGCGATCATGCGCGACTGCTGAACAAACCGCTCGACGTTGCCAAGCGCAAGGGGATGGACCTTATTCGCAAGTATTTCAATCGCCTTAATTAACTCGTCCTCATGCGTGATCCCGCTGGATTTTATGAAGCTGACGTAGGCCCTGACATCCTCAACGCTGATTCCAAGGCGTTGGCCGGAGCCTTGCTCGATTGGATTGAAGGGGTTCCCCACGGTCGGGTCAATTGGCCCTAGTTCGGCAAACCTGTGCATTACAATTTCATCAGCGCCTAAAGCCAAAAGCGTCCCGGCGCTGTATGCGCGGTAGGGCACAAGCACGCCCAGTGAATCGGCGAATTCGCGAAACACCGAAACTAAACGCCAAGGTACCGTTCCGCTACCACCGTTCGTGCAAAGGTAAATATCTAACCTCGGTACCCGCCTTTCGCCAAGCGGTAGCAGATAGTCGAACATCACTCTCACCGCGTCGTCAGACATCGCTGAGGGGACATTTGGACGCAGACTTGTCAGATAGCAAATAACCTTGGACTTCCGCGCATCTTCAATATTTCGGATTAGATTTGAACGTTCTTGCCGGGGCATTATTTTCCTCCAAAAGCTCTATTAGTCCGGCGTGCGCTTCGCTGCATTTTGAATTCTCGCTGTGGAGCGTAGCACTGAATCCATTAACCAAAAGTGGATGTTATCCGGAGGGTGCGACCTCATCAAGTTTGTATGGTAGGGAATCACGCGGCCTAGGCGGCCGGGATTCGTGTGAGATGTTCGGAAGATCGGAGCCGTCGCAGGGGAAGCTTTTGAAGGGGTGCAATGTATTCCTGAATGTCCTGCCAGGGGCCGCCCAACTGGTCTTCCGCCCAACTGTAGTCGCGCTGGAATTTGGGTACGGAGTATGTCGTCCCGTTACCAAAGAGCTGCATCCAAGTTTGGTTGGAGATATTGAGGGTTATCCCGGGCAGAGTGATCTCCTTGCCCCCTAGTTTAATCGCATCGCCCCGACATTTGAACTATCCCATAGCGTGCGGCTTTGACTTAGGCGGTTGCCAGGATTCATGGCTATTTCTGCACCCGAGCACGTGAAGCGGGCGTTCAGGCGTCCTGATTGTCTTCTTTATCGACGGGTTCTGCGGGGGTAAAGGTGGCGGCTTTGCTGGGGCGGACTTGCAAATTCTGCACGTGGTCCATGAAAAATTCTATTTTGGGCTTGATGGTTAAACCTGCCATGGCTTTTTCCAGTTGCTTTTGCGCCCAGCGCAAATAGGTGCGACGGGATAAATGGGAAATCAGCACCAGTTCGTTTTCCAGCTTGGGCAGTACTTCAACGAATTCATTGACGTGCATGTGCTGGCCCACAGCCGCCCGCTTGCGGTGGCCATGTTCAAAAAACGTGCATTCGGTGATCAGAATGCGGGCGTCGCGCACGCCATCCTGCAACAGGGTTTC
>JAKBCC010000039.1:0-9059 GCA_021808105.1 Planctomycetota bacterium | reverse complement strand
TCAGGGGAACGTCCAGAGTGTACGTAATTTTTTCTCCACGGGCTTTCATATCGCGCAACACGTGCCCGGGCAAATTCTGCTCGGCCAATTCCGGTTTAAGTTTTTCCCGCCGATCCAGCAGTAAAAAACCCGTCGATGGCACCGTATGCCGCGTGGCAAATGTTCGAACAATCAATCCCTTGCGCAGATCGAATTCCTCTCCGATATTTAGACCGATCACCCGATGTGCAATGGCCTTTCCTTCCAGGGCAGTCCAGGATTTTATAACTCCGGAAACCGCATCGGCGATGGCGGCGTGACAGATCACGGTGCCGGGCGTCATGCCCTGAAAAAATCTTTGAGAAAGGTAATAAGCCAATCCTGCGCTATGGTCCATGTGGCCGTGCGTCAGCAGGCAGAAATCACTGGTAAGGACCGGCCGCGGACATTTGCCGATATCAAATACCACATTGAGCTCAGGAGCTTGAATCACCGATTCTTCCCCCGCCACGCTGTAGCCCAGCAGATGGCAATAGGGCGTTTTCACCACCGCCAGGGGCGGCAGCAGTGGGGTTTCGTGCTCCAGCGCGTTACCCGTTAAGTTACGTGGGGCTGGCTCATTGGAAGGTTCAGGCGAGGCTTGATCAGGTGCTTTCATCATTTCGAGAATTTAATCGAATTTAACCGCTGCGGCAATGGCCTATCGCATATAAAACGACAGCGCAAAAATATTTATCGTTTGCGCACGCACCGGCGTGAGTTTTAGCCCCGGCTACAATGCAGCCTGCCGGGTATGGCAGCACAAAAATAGAGCGACTAACGCTTTCGGCCTTAGCGCGGATGAGTTGATCAACGGAGCATCTATCATGGCAAATCGACGTAATTTTCTAAAAACCGTATCTTCCGCAGCATTGGCCGCATCCATATCCCATCAGATACGTGCTGCGGCACCACAGCGGGGCGTGGGAGCTGTAACGCACGCAGTTGTACGGGCGGGCGTGTTGTTGTTGAGCTTGGGGGATGATGTCTTACGCGTTGCGATTCCTTCACCCGGAATACTTCGCCTGGATTTATTGGCCAACGGAAAAAGTGATCCGCATACGCCCGTGTTGGCACCCGACGCCCACTCCCCGGGTGATCCTTCCGCCGTTATGGACATTTCAGGTGATCCAATTCGGATAACAACCGGGCAGTTTCACGCGGAAATAAAGCGAAATCCGTGCCGGTTCAAGATTTTTGATTCCGCCGGTAAAGTGCTGCTGGAACAATCCATTCATCAGAGTTTGCATGTTGATCCGAACAATCAGGGCCGCACCGGGTTTTCATTTCGCCACAGCAAGGCGGATAATTTTTATGGCATTCGCAATTCGGGATGCTTTTCTTCAGATCCCTACAATTACAAGCTCAACCCAATGCCCAGGGCCAAAAAAGCCAGCGGCGCATCAGCGAACACTTGCAAGGTTGAAGCATCCGTGGAGGGCGGTGGTGGGGCACCATTTGTCTGGACTACCGGCGGCTACGGCATATTGGTAGATTCCGATGGAGGCTATTTTAACGTTGAACCCGACGAGATTGGATTTTATTACGGCAATCCCAATCCGGATAATTACGGACGCCATTATTTCCGGCCCAACAGTTTGACGGTATTTATATTTATCGGCCCACCGCGGGCTATTTTCCAAAGCCTGGCCCGCACCTCCGGTATGATGGATCTGTTTCCCAAGTGGGCTTATGGTTTTACCAACTCTCAATTAAGCACCAATCAGGAATTGCTGCGCGGCTATCTTGAGACGTACCGTGCTACGGATATTCCGATTGATAATTTCACGCTGGATTTTGACTGGAAAGACTGGGGTGCCAGTCATTACGGCGAATTCCGCTGGAATCCGGTGAAGTATTCACAGGCCCTCTATACGGCCGCCAATCCCGATGCGCTGATTAACTGGACACGACAACTGGAATGCAAAATCACCGGCATTATGAAACCACGGATTATCCTCTGCCCGATCAAAGGGAAAATGGAACCCATGACCACGCAGGGGGCGTCGGCGCGCAAACTGGGAATATTTTTTCCCGGCGAAAAGCCCTTTGTTGATTATATGGCACATTTGGCGTCGCATAATCTTGATTTCTACAAACCTCTATGTCGGCAATGGTATTGGCATGCCACATGGACGCATGGCTGCATGCAGCACGGAATAGCGGGCTTCTGGAATGATGAGGCGGATTTGGGTTCACTGGGAAATTTCGAATTCATGCACATGCAGCAGTCGCTGTATGAAGGACAGCGCCAGAAGTTGCCGGAAAAGCGCGTGTGGTCCATGAACCGCAATTTCTACCTGGGTTCGCAGCGGTTTGCCTACGCCACATGGTCAGGCGATATTAATTCCGGCTTTGAGGTTATGCGGCTGCAAACCAAACACATGTTAAGCACCATTTCACTGGGCCAAATGCGTTGGGCGCAAGATACCGGTGGGTTTAACGGACATCCTTCCCCCGAGTGTTATACGCGATGGTTTCAATTCACCGCCGTCTGCCCGACGTTGCGCACGCATTCCTCCGGCGATCCGCGGCAGCCGTGGGTATTTGGTGATGAGGCCTGTGAAACCGTGAAGCTGGCCATCCGTCAGCGCTACAGCTGGTTCTTTTACGTTTATGCTCTGGAGCACGCGGCCTGTGTTGAAAGCGGCGTCGGCATTGTGCGGCCGATGACCTTTGATTATCCCGATGATCCGCAGGTTGCGGACATGACGGATCAGTGGATGTTTGGCGATTGGATCATGGCCGCACCCGTGCTGGAAAAATTCGATTCAAGCGGGAAAAGCAGACTCAAACGCGTCTATTTGCCCGCCGGGCAGTGGTTTGATTATTTCCGGGGCGACTCGTATTCGGGCGGCCAATGGATTGATTATAAACTCAATGCTGATTCCTGGATGGATTGGCCGCTGTTTATAAAGGCCGGGGCCATTATCCCCACCGCCGATCCGGTGCGGGCCATTCACACCGCGCATCCGAAGAAAATATTTATCGACGTGTACCCGCATACGAAGAAAACCGTCGGCGAATTTTACGATGACGACGGTGAATCCTTTGGTTATCAGAAAGGACAATTTCATCGCCAGAAAATTTCCCTCATACGGCGCGGAACAACCACCCGTGTCGAGATCGGCGAAAACAGCGGTGCCTACCGAAGCAGCATTAAACATTTTATCATGCGGGTGCATGGGCAGGCGGCCACACGCGTACAGGTGAACGGCGCAGTTGCTCCGCACGTTGTCCGGGGTGCTGCGTTATCCGACATTGCGACCGGCTGGTACACCGACAAAGATGTTGGCGGCGATGTAACGCTGATCAAAGTGCCGTCCGAGCAACGCGTTGAAATTGCGATTCTGGGACATCAGGAAATTAGCAGGGAAATTGAAATACTCGAGGCGACAGGAGCGTCCCTTTCCGGCCCCGCGCCACACACGAACTGGTTGCCGCCAACATGGGGATATTACAAGGATGCTCGTTTGTTCGGAGCGGGGAAAATTCAGCGCCCGGTGGTCGTAACGGCTAACCACGGAGTTGCTGGTGAGGATTATATTCATGGGTTTGATGCGCCGGGTACCGCGGCGACATTTTATTTGGGCCGCCAAGCCGCTGGTTCCTATCGCGTGGCCTTCTGCGTGGCCAATGGCGATGTTGGAACCGTAAAAACCATGAGCGTGTACGTCAACGGCATTTTTGTCAGCCGATTGGTCATACCATCCCTGAAAAGCTGGAGCCATTGGGAGAATGTGCCCGTGTATTTAAATCTTGTCGCTGGCAATAATGTCATTACAATTCGGTGCGACCAGCACGATACTGGGAAAATCCGCTTAAGCAGTGTGCGTGTGCCGTGCAAACCCGTCTTAAAAAGTTAATATATTTCATATAAAAGCGAATAATCAACGCATCGAGCTATATTTTTCTGCAGACGCAGAGGAACAATGGCACTTTGGGGGGCCGTAGGTAAATTCGCCATGTTTTATTCGCAGCAATAAAAAAACCAGGCTGGCGGCCCGAAGGAACGCCAGCCTGGGGAGGGAGAGAGAGAGCAAGATTGGTATCACATCAGCCGCTACGCTGATCAATATTCACTTTACATAGTATATATCGTAGCAACCTCTTGGAAAACTTCAACTCTTTTTCAATTTTTTTTCAAATTTTTATAAATTGTCTGTTAATAATGACCTATAAAATATGACAAACAATTGAAAAAAGCCATTTTTGCCCTATTATCCGCCAATTTTGTCCGCCAAAAACTGTTTTACGCCTTCGATCGGAAGTCGCTGCTGTTGCAACGTATCCCGGTCGCGAACTGTCACGGTTTGATCCGAAAGCGTCTGCGTATCGACCGTAAAGCAGAAAGGGGTGCCGGCTTCGTCCATCCGGGCGTAGCGCTTTCCAATATTCTGTTTTACGTCAAACTGAATGTTCCACGTTTGACGCAATTCCATATAAAGCTTCTCCGCAATCTCAGGCATACCTTCTTTATCCACTAATGGGAATATTGCGGCCTTGATCGGTGCCATGCGCGGGTGAAATTTCATGACCACGCCGCTGGGCCGATCCGGATCATCGTGATACGCTTCGCATAACAACGCCAACGTGCCGCGGTCCGCACCCGCTGATGGCTCAATCACGTGCGGGAAGTATCTCTCGTTGCGTTGCTGGTCAAAGTATTTGAGTTTATCACCCAGGCCGGAAAATTCCGCATGTTGCCGCAGATCAAAATCTGTGCGATGGGCTACGCCCTCAAGTTCACCAAAGCCTGGATCGGTAAATGGAAAGCGATACTCAATATCGCTGGTGCCGGCACCATCCCTGGCATAATGCGCCAGCTCATCGCGATCATGCTCGCGAAGCTGTAAATTGCCGCTGGTTAAGCCAATACCCTGCCACCATTGAAATCTCCAGTCTCTCCACCAGGTGTACCATTCCCTGGCAGTGGATGGATGAACAAAAAATTCAATTTCCATCTGTTCAAATTCACGTGATCGGAAGGTAAAGTTTCGCGGCGTAACTTCATTGCGGAAGGCTTTGCCGATTTGCGCAATGCCGAAAGGAATCTTGACGCGCGACGTATCGATGACGTTACGGAAATTGACAAAAATGCCCTGCGCGGTTTCCGGACGCAGATACGTCATGGCGGCGTCATCCTTCACCGCGCCCGTATGAGTCTCAAGCATCAGGTTGAATTGCCGAGGTTCCGTCAGCGCACCGGCCTTCTGCGAAAAGGGGGAAGGAATGGCCGCCGGATTTTGCCGCAGCAACGTCGTACTTACCGGTGCAATCATCCCCACGATTTCCTGGCCGCGCTGTTCCAGAAGCACCAGATCGCTGCCGCTTTCGCGGATGCGCAGACCGGAGTCCGCGTCTTTAAGCAGCTTTTTTCCCTGCTTATCGAATATCTCTGCCGCTTCGCCCGCGGATGCGCCGATCATGGTAACAACCGGAATTTGCCCCGCCGCAATGGCGGTTCCCAATTGCTGGCGCGAAAGTTCCACAGTTTCCGCAACCGGCCCGGTAAACAAGCCACAAAGATGATCCGCCCGGAACCGCTGTTTGGTTTCTTTGTCATCCACCATCGGGTCATTAAACCCCGTGGCGTGGCCGGAGGCTTCCCATACCCGGCGATTCATGATAATTGAACAATCCAGCCCGACCATATCAATGAGCTGATTATCCGGCCCTTTCGGGGCGCACCGCACCACATCGTGCCACCAGGCTTCTTTCAAATTGCGCTTGAGTTCCACACCCAG
Organism: Planctomycetota bacterium; assembly: GCA_021808105.1. Classification (GTDB taxonomy): domain Bacteria; phylum Planctomycetota; class Phycisphaerae; order WQYP01; family WQYP01; genus JAMDCX01. Next base: position 3,294 of record JAKBCC010000039.1, on the reverse strand, counting down.
CGGGCCGTAATCCCAGAAGCCGTTGATGCCGCCGTAAATTTCAGAAGATTGAAATACAAAGCCGCGCCGGCGGCACAGCGCAACAATTTTTTCCATTTTGCTGGTAGATGTATCAGCCATAATAATTCCTCAATTGTTTTGCAAAACAGCGTTGCCGGCGAGATCTACACGTCGGTAGAGCCGCCACAATTCCATCAGAACAGTCTTCGTGCCTGACCAAATCCGTGCCGTTCAACATGCTTACGATTCGATCGCTATTTCAGGTGCCGGACGTTTGATCGGGTTGTACCGGCTGTTGGGCACGGCCACGCGCCGATTGGTGGGTTCACCCGGCAGTACCTGACTTAAAAATGCCACAGCCACCAGCAGGAAAATATTACCCAGCAGCAGCCACCAGCGGTTTTCAAGAATTCCTGCCCGGCGGAAATAAACAAATGCTGCGGATTCAAGAAATGTTCCCAGAGACAGCGGAATCATCCCGCGCCATGCCAAGTTCATAAGCTGGTCAAAGCGGAACCGCGGCAAGGTCCAGCGCACCCACATGTAGAAGAATAAAAACGCAACTACCTTGCCCCAGAAAACCACAAACTTCAGCAACGCCCCCAGCCACCCCGTGGCAACGGGCTGGGCACCGTGATACAGAATCAGATCCACGTATGGCAGGTGCCAGCCGCCCAGGAACAGGGCCACTGCCACGGCAGATCCGGTGATCATGGCACTGTATTCGGCAAGGAAAAATAATGCGAATTTCATGGAAGAGTATTCGGTGTGATAACCGCCGACAAGTTCCTGTTCGCATTCAGCTAAATCAAATGGCGTGCGGTTGGATTCCGCAAAAATACAGGCCACAAACATGATAAAAGCCGCCGGCTGGATAAAAATATTCCAGGCGGGGAGGAATTTGAAAACCGAAAAGTAAGAGGCCTGATCGGCGATAATCGGATCCAGCCGCAACGTGCCCGCCACCACCGCCACGGAAATCAAAGACAAAAACAATGGGATTTCATAACTGACCATCTGAGCTGTAGCACGCAAACCACCCAGAAAGCTCCATTTACTGCCGGACGCCCAGCCTGCCAGCACCACGCCATAAACCGAAAGCGATGCCACGGCAATAACAAACAAAACACCAATTTGCGGGTTGGCCACCATGACATGGAAATTTTTTGGAAACGCCCATCCACCGATCAGCGGAATCCAACTGGGCAGCGCCGTCCCTTTGGCCAGCACGCCGCCCCACGGAATAATGGCAAATCCACATAATGCCGGGGCGATAATAATCATAGGAGCCAGGATAAAGAGGAACCGGTCCGCGTTGGCCGGCATGAACTCCTCTTTCAGGATGAACTTCACGCCATCGGCCAGGGGTTGCATCAATCCGTGCGGCCCGACGCGGTTAGGGCCAATACGGTCCTGAATCCAGGAAGCGGTTTTACGCTCCAGAAGAATCAAATACGCAATCAGACCGGTGCTGAAACCGACCATGGCCAGTGTGAAAACCAGATGTGCAATAAATACGCCCAGCATGTTGGCTCCAAGGCAACCCATCAAAACGACGTATCATAGCCAAAAAGCCGGAGTTCTCAAACTGGAGACCATTGACCGGAGACCATTGACGAAACTTGGCACGCCGGGTGAGATAGAGATTATGGCGTCCGCAGGTGCATTAATTCTGGTCATTGAAGATGAGCCGCCGATTCGGCGGTTTCTGCGTATTGCCCTGGAGGGCCAGGGCTATCGCGTTCTGGAAGGGGCGACAGCGGCGGAGGGCATGCGGCTGTTTGGGCAAGACGTACCGCAGGCCATTGTTCTTGATTTAGGCCTGCCCGACCGCGATGGTTTGTCCTTAATTAAAGACTTTCGGCAACTGTCTCAACTACCCATCATTATCGTTTCCGCACGTGGACAGGAACGCGGAAAAATTGACGCGTTGGATGCCGGCGCTGACGATTATCTCACCAAACCATTCGGAGTGGGCGAGCTTTTAGCGCGCCTGCGGGTAGCCTTGCGCCGGGCCTCCAATAGTTTACAACCGGATCGCGGCGTCTTGGCGGTGGGGGATATAAGCGTCAATCTGGATTCACGCGAAGTGACGGTAGCCGGAAAGGTTGTGCATTTAACCCCCCATGAATATCGTCTGTTATCCGTGCTTCTACGGAATGCCGGCAAAGTTATGACACATAAACAACTCCTGAAGGAAACCTGGGGCACCGGGTACGCCTTTGAAACGCATTACGTGCGGGTGTACATGAACCAACTGCGCAAAAAGCTGGAGCCGGATCAGTCCTTACCGAAATATATTCACACCGAAACCGGCGTCGGCTACCGCTTCTATTTGCCGACGGAGTAGTGCACCGCGTCACAGCAAGCAATTAATATACGCAGTGAGGTCGTATGGCAGGAGGCGGTTTGGTCAGGCGGAAAGCCCATCTTAAAATCTTGTGTGGCGGAGCAATCGAAAGAGTGGGCGCGGTTTAATTTTATTGACACCGCGACAAAATCCAGATACCATTTCTTATGTTAATTGAGATTCAGTCTCAACTAAATGGTTGAGACACAATCTCAAAAGATGAACAGGTGTTGGCGATGAATCAATCTGACAGCCTAGATATTGAAAAGAAGCTAACCGCCGGCCTGGAACTTCCGCGAATCCCCGGCCTCCGTATCTTGTGGCGGTCTGCTCTTATCACCATTTTGCTGATCCTGGTCGCCGTTCTGGTCTGGCAGGGAATCGCGGCCAGTGGAAATCCGCCGGACCCTACTGATCCTGCCTCTAAAAATATCAGTCACATATCAGTACTGGTCAACGCCGGAATTCTGGTTTTTCGCGAGGGGCTGGAAGCAGTTCTTGTGCTGGCAGCGCTTACCGCAAGTTTGGCCCGCACCGATCGCAATTACTGGAAGCCGGTTGCCATCGGATCAGGGCTTTCGTTTCTCGCCACGATCGTAACCTATTTCGTGGTGGTCGCGATCCTTGCAGACCTCAACGCCAACAATAGCTCCAGCATGCTTAATGTACAGGCCGGCACGGGCCTGCTGGCCGTGGTGGTACTGATGGTGATTATGAACTGGTTCTTCCATAAAATATATTGGACGGGCTGGATTACCCATCACAATCGGCGTAAACGAAATATTGTAGAGTCCGTCACCAACAGCAAATCCGCGGTCTACTGGGGTTTGTTGACCATCGGCTTTACCTCGGTTTATCGCGAAGGTTTTGAAGTAGTCATCATGCTGCAATCTTGGCGATTGCTGGCGGGGCAAAGTGTGGTTCTGGCCGGGGCCGGCATTGGA
>JAKBCC010000171.1 GCA_021808105.1 Planctomycetota bacterium | reverse complement strand
TCCGAAAGCATCTCCACCTGTAAAATGCCGTCAATATCATATTCCACCGGGTCTTCAGTGGTGATGAGCTTATCTTCAATGTTGTTGAGTTCATTGAGTGCGGCATACAGGGTGGTGGTTTTACCGGACCCGGTCGGGCCGGTGACCAGAACAATGCCGTTGGGCTTATCAATGAGTTGGCGGAACACGCGCATGTCATCTTCGCGCATGCCCAGCTTGTCCAAATCCAGCGATACGTTGGAGCGGTCCAGCACACGCAGCACGATGCTTTCACCGAAAATGGTAGGCAACACCGCAACGCGCAAATCCACCGGGTGGCCCTGCACCATCAGAGGGATGCGGCCATCCTGCGGGACGCGGCGTTCGGCTATGTCCAGATTGGCCATAACCTTGATGCGACTGGAGATCGCCATGGCGATGAATTTGGGCGGGGGGACCATTTCATACAGTACGCCGTCGATGCGGTAGCGCATTTTGAATTCAGTTTCAAAAGGCTCAAAGTGAATATCTGAAGCGCGTTCCTTAATGGCCTGCATGAGCACGGTGTTGAGCAGGCGTTTGACGGGGTTGGCCTCAGCGAGTTCCTTCAGGGTGTCAAGGTCAATGGAGTCGCCGCGATTTTCCAGGGCCTTCAGCGTTGAATCCGAACCGATTTCGGACATTAAATCGGAGAGCGAATCCTGCTTGGTTTCATAGTACCGGGCCAGGATTTTGGCAACTTCCTCCGGATCGGCGATGCAGGTAACAACCTTAAAGCCCATGAGGGTTTGCAGATCATCGACCACGCGGAAATTGTCCGGCGAATCCAGAGCGATGGTGAGGGTTTTGGTTTTTTCATCAAAGGCGATGGGAACAACGCGGTAAACGCTGGCCATCTGTGAGGGAATCTGTTTGACCAGATCCGTTGCCAGATCGCGCCCGGCGAGGTCCACAACTTCAAAGCCGCGCTGGGCGGCCAGGGCGAAGTTGAGATCTTTTTGTGAGATCATGCCCAGTTCAACCAGCACCTGTCCGATGGGGGTATTGAGGTGCCGGGCTTTTTGCTGTGTTTGCACGGCCAGGGCCTGATGCACCTGTTCGCGGGTGAGGCGTCCCATTTTTATCAGGACACGTCCCAGCGGACGATCTTTCAGTTGATCCACCGGCGGCATGGAGCCGGGTTTGGCCTCTGCCGGATTGGGCACGGGCTTGGGGGTACCGGGTTTTGGTGCGGGGGGCTGTTCAGCCATGATTACTCCATAGTAGCGCGGCGTTGCCGCGGCGACGAGGTTACAGGTGACGGGTTACAGGTTACAGGACGGCGCGGCTGCGGCCGCGAGGAGTTAGGAGTTAGGAGTTGGGAGTTAGAAGAATAGGGAACCGCTGCGCGGGCGCAATTTGTGGTGCAAGCATCTTGCCTGCGCGGCTGCAGCCGCCCAATGGGCAATGCGCGCGGATCAATGATCAATCTTTTTGAAGTTCCTTTATTATTGATCCGTGATCCGTGATCCGTGATCATTGATGCTGATCCGTGATCCGTGGTCATCGATTTCACTTCATCGTTTCTCATACATCACCATTTACTCGTTGGCGCGACACACGGTCGCGGCACAGCGCAGCGGCACATTAAATGTGCCGGCTAACATACCCGGTGGGATAAACCCACCGGCTCGCGCTCCCATCTCCTAACTCCTGCGCTCTGCTCCTGTCCCCTGTAACCTATAACCTGTAACCTGTCCCCTGTAACCTATATCCTGTAACCCACTCGCTCACCCCGCGGCGCGGCGCGATCCGCCGTTAGTTGGGCCGTCGTCTTTTTCCGTATCGGGCCGATCCAGTCGGGCACCCATGCGTTCGGCAAGGTCAGCAGGATGGCGGGCTTTATCCACGGCGTCTTCCGCGCTGACTTTGCCGGAGCGGTAAAGGTCCAGCAGGTGGTCATCCAGTAACTGCATACCGAATTTTTTTCCGGTCTGAATCGCGGAGTCAATTCGGAAGGTTTTATTTTCACGGATCATATTGGCGATAGCGGGCGTAATAACCAGAAATTCATAGGCTGCGACCACGCCGTCGGTATCGCAGCGCGGCAACAGTGCCTGGCTGATAATCGCCAGCAGCGTGGTCGATAGCTGGACGCGAATCTGTTCCTGCTGACTGACGGGAAAGGCATCAACCACGCGGTTGATGGTGCTGGCGGCACCGGACGTGTGCAACGTGGCAAAGACCAAGTGGCCGGTTTCAGCGGCGGTAATGGCGGAGCTGATGGTTTCCAAGTCGCGCATTTCGCCGACGAGAATCACATCCGGATCCTGCCGCAACACCCGACGCAAGGCCTCGGAAAAGGTTGTCACATCGCTGCCGTGGCCGACTTCACGCTGTGTGACCATGCTCTTTTTATGCTCATGGTAATATTCCAGCGGGTCTTCAACGGTTTGAATGTGCCGCTCAAAATTTTCATTGACATAATTCACCATGGTGGCCAGCGAGGTAGTTTTACCGGACCCGGTGGGACCTGTGACGAGAAATAATCCGCGCGGGCGGCGGCAAAGTTCCGCACAAATCGGCGGCAGGCCGATTTCATCAAAGGTCAGGAGCTTGTAGGGAATTTTTCGCAGCACGATTGAAACGTGTCCCTTTTGGCGAAACACCGCCACACGGAAACGGGCTTTGGCCAGGCCGTCAGAGCTGGAAAACGCAAAGCCGAAGTCGGTGCTGCCGGTTTCCTGCAATTCCTGCTGCCCGCGATCCGGCGTGATGGATTTCATCAGCGCCATGGTGTCATCGGGTTCCAGGGATTTGGTAGCCAAATCGCGCAGGTGCCCATGCAGGCGCAAGACCGGCGGCCGGCCCACATGCAAATGCAGGTCGGAGGCATTTTTCTTAATGGCTGTTTCCAGCAGACGATCAATAAGAATTTGTGACATCGAGCTTTTATCCCCTAAAATCGGCGGTTCCGGATTCGCCGATACAAAACATTGCCAACGCCTGGTTACTGATTATACCCGTTAGGGCGTTAGTTTCCTGCGCCCGTTATTCCGCAATCAGGCCTTCGGTCTGCGTCACGCGGGCGATTTCCTTGGGCGTGGTGACGCCATTGAGCACTTTAATTCGGCCGTCTTCCAGCAGAGATTTCATTCCGTTGGCGATCGCCACTTTACGGATCGCCGAAGAACTTGACCGCTTAAACGCCAGTTCCCGCACTTCGGTGTTCATCATCATCATTTCAAATATGCCGATGCGTCCGCGGTAGCCGGTATTATTGCAGGCGTTGCAGCCGACGGATTTATAAATTTTCTTGCCGGCCAGATCTTTATCCGTCATGGCCAGCAGGGCCATAAGTTTGCGATCCGGGTCGGGATCAACCTGTTTGCACTGTTCGCACAGCGTGCGAATGAGGCGCTGGGCCATGATGGCCTGAATGGAAGACGCCACCAGAAAGGGCTTAACCCCCATATCAATTAATCGGGTAATGGCGGAAGGAGCATCGTTGGTGTGCAGGGTGCTGAAGACCAGGTGCCCGGTCAGGGCGGCCTGCACGGCCACATCCGCGACTTCACGGTCACGGATTTCACCAATCAGAATAATATTGGGAGCCTGACGCAGCATGGATCGCAGAATTTTGGCAAAACTTAAGCCGATGCTTTCACGCACCTGGCACTGATTAATTCCGGCAAAGTTATATTCCACGGGGTCTTCGGCGGTAATGATTTTGCGATCCGGCGTATTAAGTTCCGCCAGGGCACCGTATAAGGTGGTTGTTTTTCCCGAACCGGTCGGGCCGGTGACCAGAAATATGCCGTTAGGCCGGGAAATAATGCGCTTGAAGCGGTTATAATCCTCTTCTTCAAAGCCCATGCGTTGAATACCGATTTTGACATTATCCGGCCGGAGAATACGCAGCACGATGGATTCCCCGTGATACGCAGGCAGCGTGCTGACACGGAAGTCAATATCCGAACCATCGACCCCCATTTTAATGCGGCCGTCCTGCGGCAGGCGACGTTCGGCAATGTCCATACCGGCCATGATTTTGATACGGGCGATCACGGAATTCTGCATCTGTTTGCGCAGGTTGTCGCGTTGCACGCATACGCCGTCAATGCGATAGCGCACACGGATGCGGTCTTTCATGGGTTCAATATGAACGTCGCTGGCGCGGGCTTTAACAGCTTCCGAGATAATGGCGGCAACCAGGCGGATAATCGGGGCCTCTTCGCCGTCTTTGGTCTGTTCTTTTAAGGACATATCAATGGATGTTCCGCGATCCATACTGATTTTGCGGATCATCTCATCAATGGATTTCTGTTCTTCGGAAAAAAGCCGTTCAATATGTTTTTTAATTTTGCTTTTTACGGCCAGGCACGTTTCCAGCGGTTTGTTCAGGCGGAAGCGCAGGGCTTCCAGTGTTTCCAGATCATTGGGATCGCCAATGACAATGCGGAGTTTACCCCCCTCTTCACCCAGGGGCAGCACCTGATGGCGTTTGATGAGATCCGCCGGCAGGAGGCGAAAATCGCTGACCGCCATGGTGTTTTTATCCAGGTCGATATATTCCATATCATACTGAATAGCCATGGCTTTGGTGACATCTTCTTCGGTGGCGACTTTGGATTCAACGAGAACTTCTTCAATGGGCTTAAAGGATTTGCGGGCTTCTTCCAGGGCTTTGGCGGCGGCGGGCGGCTTGATGGAGCCCATCTCCACTAATATTTCCGTCACATCTTTACGTTTGCGAGCCATGCATCACCTGCCAAAAATTTAAGACATTGTGTATGGTAGTTTGATTGCCGTTAGAGTCAAGGAATCATGCCGATATTTTTCGCGCATCAGTTCCATCACCGGATTCAAACCGGTCACAGTCCGCCGCGCAGGACGATTTTTTTTGCCGGCTTTCCGGTGGGTTTGGCCGGCGCTGCGGCCGAGGTTGCGGGTGAGGAAGCTGCGGCGCTGCCGGCGAAACCGCCGGCTGGTTCTGCGTTCTGCTGGGCGGCTTCACGCTGAACCTGGGCTGCGGACAGGCTGATACGCTTTTTATCCAGGTCCACGGCCAGGACCTTAACTTTAATTTTGTCGCCGGGCTTGACCACCTGTCCGGTATGGGTGACACGGTGGGTGGCAAGTTCTGAAATATGGATTAACCCTTCAACGCCGGGAGCAAGTTCCGCAAAAGCGCCAAAATCCATCAAGCGTGTGATGGCGGATTCCGTCACCATGCCAACTGGAAAATCTTCCACCGCACTGGACCAGGGATCTTTCTGCAACTGCTTCAGGCCCAGCGAGACGCGCTGCTTTTCCTGATCCACCGCCAGAACCATTACCTGCACCCGATCACCGGGTTTAACAATTTTGGTGGGATCAGCCACGCGGGTGTGGCTCATGGCCGAGACATGCAGCAGTCCGTCAACACCGCCAATATCCACAAATGCGCCATACGCCTGCACGCTGCTGACGACCCCTTCCCGGATCTGACCGGTGGCCAGTTCGCCCCAGGTTTTCGCGCGATCAAGTACCGCCTGCTGTTCAAGAATTTCCCGGCGGCTGACCACCAGCTTGCGATCGGACCGATTGACTTCAATAATCCGGCACTTTATTTTTTGCCCCACCAGCGCGTTGAGATCGGAATTAAAGCGAATATCCACCTGCCCCGCGGGCATAAAGGCACGGATGTTGTTAATCGTAACTTCAAGGCCGCCCTTATTGGCGGCGGCCACCACGCCTTCTACGACATCGCCCTCGTGCAGTTGATCCCATGAACCATGGTTGACCGCCCCGCGACGCGACAACATCACCAGGCCTTCGCGATTGTCATACCCGGCGAAAGTAAATTCATATTCCTGGCCGATGATCGGTTCTTCATCATGTTCCATGAATTGTTCTAAGGGAACCACACCTTGTGATTTTCCACCGAGATCAACAAAGATGCTGCGATCACGAATGGCGATCACACGGCCGGATCGATCTCGACTGCCGGCTGCCGGCGCTTCGGCTGCGGCTTTGGGGCGCCCCCCGCGCATCGGACGCGATGGATCAAGGTTATCTTCCACACCCGTCGCGGGCTGGGATACAGATTTAAGCAGTTCTTCCATGGACAAGCCACCCATGGCTTCGGAAACCGCCTGATTAATATCGTCGCCGGGGGTTCCGGAAGATAGGGAACCCGATCCGTTAAATTCGCCTGACATGAGCAACCCTCAAACGTAAAGAAAAACCTTCAGATACATTATTTTATTCTACCATCGGCACCGCCGGAGAGAAACTGTTCCGCCCCGTGCGGGGGCGAGGAGTTAGAAGTTAGGAGTTAGAAGAATAGGGAAGCGCTGCGCTGCTATTGTTTGTAACGCAGGCATCCTGCCTGCATTCCAAGGCACCCAGACGCCTGCGGTATAACGGACCGCGTCGCAGGGGCGCAATGATCATCGGTATTTCTTCGCGTTTTCTCATACTTCGCACCAAATCCCTCGGCACATAAATGTGCCGGCTAGCATAACCGGTGGGATCAACCCACCGGCTCGCCGTCTTCTAACTCCTAGCTTCTAACTCCTGCGTCCTCGTCCAACTCTGGCTTCTTCCACAGACTCACAATTGCACCAAATCCCTCGGCACATAAATGTGCCGGCTAACATAACCGGTGGGATCAAC
>JAKBCC010000170.1 GCA_021808105.1 Planctomycetota bacterium | reverse complement strand
CGCCATCGGCAGATTTTTCCCCGCCGTAACGTGAGGCGGAGCAATTTGGGCGGACGCATCCCGGACATTAAGAAAATCCGATTGTGGAATCGCCGGCCCGGACTGAGCCATGGCATTGGCTGGATTTTCCGCCGGCGCTGACGCCATCGGCGGAACTTTCGTACACCCCCCCAGCAGCACGGCCGCCAGCAAAAAACCTGGTAAATAAAAACGCATTTATAAATCTCCACATCATCAACAAAGCCGAGGAACCGGATGAACGAAATTCATCCGGCAGATCTTGCCAAGCTAAGACCTCAAGAGCCGGTGATAAAGTATATACTCAGATCAGCAGAGCGCAGTGCTGGTGCAGCAGTTTTCCAGTTTCACCAAACCATCCCGGTTGACTTTTCGTACAGTGCACTGTAGGAAAAGGGGCTGTAAATTTCCCCGGCGGATTGATGGGGCTTGGATTTGCCCACGAGGAGAACTGAATGTCGCAACCTGCGGAAATTGTCGTTGAGCAATTGACCAAAGCCTACGGCAAATTTTTGGCTGTGGATAATATCAGCTTTGCCGTGCCCAAAGGAATGGTGGTTGGTTTCTTAGGCCCCAATGGGGCGGGGAAAACCACCACCATTCGGATGCTGACTTGCTTTATGCCACCTACCAGCGGCACCGCCCGCGTGGGGGGCTTGGACGTATTTCATGATTCGCTGAAGGTGCGGAAAAATCTGGGTTATCTGCCGGAAAATGCACCGCTTTATCTGGAAATGCGGGTGGCGGAGTATCTGCAATTTCGCGGCCGCTTGCGCGGGATGGATCGAGGCACTATAAAAAAACGTATCGATGAAGTAACGGAACTTTGCTGGCTTTCGGATCGTAAACGCTGGCCAATCTCCAAGCTCTCAAAAGGATATCGGCAACGTCTGGGCATTGCTGATGCGTTGTTGCACAATCCACCCGTGCTGGTGCTGGATGAGCCGACCGTCGGACTGGATCCCTCGCAAATCCGTGAAACGCGCAAACTTATCGCCAATCTCGCCGGGCTGCATACGGTACTGCTTTCCACCCATATCCTTTCCGAAGTGGAATTGGTATGCCAGAAAGTGATTATCATCGGTCGCGGCAAAATTCTGGCCCAGGGGTCGCCGGAGGAATTGAAACAGCAGTGTGCGCAGCGAGGCTCCGGTGCCCGTCTGGTGCTGGAGGTACGCGGACCGGCGGATCAGATACGCTCCGCCCTGGCGGCTTTGCCGGGGGTAGAACAGGCTCGAACGCTTTCAGATAACGCCGTATGCACGGTGGAACTTTCCGGAAAACTGGATGGAGCGATGCGCGAACAGATTGCAGCTCTGGTGCAGCAGCGGGGGTGGGCCTTGCGGGAAATGCGTTCCGCGGGCGCAAGCCTGGAAGAATTTTTTGTGCAAATTACCGATCCAGGCGCAGCGGCGGCGGCCTGATACACGTTTATGATCCCCAGCCGAAAGCGTACCGTTGTTTCGGCAGCCGCAAAATTATGGAGAATTGGATATGTCAACAACTTTGGCCCTGGCCAGGCGAGAAATCACCGGCCTGTTTTATTCGCCCATTGGTTATATCGTGCTGGCGATTTACCTGTTGTTTGTCGGACTTCTGTTTTCATTGCTGGTCATGCAGCCGGGGGCCATTGCCGATCCCGGCCCGATGTTTCAATGGAATCACCTGATTCTGATATTTGTGGTTCCATTTATGACCATGTCTCTGTTTTCCGAGGAATACCGTTCCGGCCGCATTGAAACCCTGCGCACCAGCCCGATCACCGATTTCCAACTGCTGATGGGGAAATTTCTCGGAGCGATGGGATTTTATTGTGTGGTCATCGCATCAAGCCTGATATTTATCCTCATTCTTTCCCTCTTTGGCCGGCCGGACTACATGACAGTGCTGACCAGTTATCTGGGCTTGTTGCTCATGGGGATGCTCATGGTCTCCATCGGCCTGTTTTTTTCCGCCTGCACTCAGCATCAGATTCTCGCCGCCATGAGCAGTTGCGTGACACTTGTGGCTTTAGGAATTCTGTTTCAGGCGATATCGTATTTTCTCGGTTCGGCTTTGGGCGTTTCATGGGCGTGGTTGCGCACGTTGCGGCACGTGTTGCGGTATCTGGCCATTGAGCCGCACATGGTGAATTTTTCCCGGGGCATTTTGGACACCCAGAATCTCATCTTTTTCCTTAGCGGAGCGGGACTGTTTTTGTTTTTAACCTACGTGGTGCTGGAAAGCCGCAAGTGGAGATAGCGGCTAGCCAGTGAATAATGAGTAACAAGTTGTCAGGTGATGGGGGAATTGGCGTGATCGGAGATTTAAATTACTATGGTTGAAGCGGAAAATAATGATAAAACGACGGCGGCGTCCACGGCGGGAAAGCCCGTGTGGAACGCGGGCAAGCGCCGGTCAATCTATGGTTCCAACACCGCGATATTGGTCATTGCTGCGGTGCTCGTGGTGGTATTTGTGGATTGGCTGTCGCTGCGTTTTAACTATTCCAAAGATTGCACCACCGGCGGTATTTATTCTCTGTCTCCCAAAACGCTGGATCTGCTGAAGCTGGTTGATAAAACCGGCAAAAAGTTTTATCTGGTCAATGAATTTCCAACCTCCCTGGATGCTGACCCCGGCGAACAAACACAAGGATTAAAAATCCAACGCCTGATCCGTGAATACACCAACGCCTCCTCACAGGTAGTGCAATATAAACCCGCCACCCTCAACGCCCTGAAGCGTAAAATTCATTCGCGCTTCGGCGGCCAGTTCGCCGCCTATCGTAAAGCGGTGGATCAATTTCAGCCCCTGGCGGCGGATCTTATTAAATTCTCGGCGGCACAAGCCAGGCAAATTGATGCCTTGGAAAGCAACCCTGCGGTGGCGGCAACCAATGATCAATCGCAAAATTTCGCTACGTTGCAAGTGAGCTTCAGCCACAGCGCCGGCGTACCGCGGATTGTTGCCCGTTTGCAACGGAAAATTACTGCTGTTCGTAAGAATGCTCTGCCGGATTGGCCCACGCTGACAACCTCTCTGGCTTCCAATCTGGAAAATATTCAGCAGCAGTTTGAGGCACTAAGTAAGAAAAACGTCATTGCGGCCTTCAGTCCGGTGGTTCAAACGCTGCTGAAGAAAAATTCCGCCGAATTTCAAAAGCAGGCGGCGAAATTGAAATCCTACACCGCACTGTTGGCCGCTCTTAAGCCGGTGAAAGCCGGCAATGTGCTTAGCGAATTGCACGCAGATTCGTTGATCGTCATCGGGCCGAAAATTGTCAAAGTACTTCGGCGCAATCAGTTATTTCTCCCGCAGGGAAATCCCGGCCAGGGCCAGTTGCAATATACGTTTCAGGGTGAACAGGCGGTAAATTCCGCGCTTTTGGCCATGACGGAAAAACATCGCACCAAAGTCGTGTTTGTCAGCGTTAATTCCATGAATCTTATTTCCGCCGGTGGGCCATTTACCGCTGTCGCAAAAATGCTGCGGCAAAACAATTTCAAAGTCTATCAATGGTCACCCGGACCGGGCGGCAACCCGCAAGCGCCCACCGCCGGCGAAAATCCGCCGGCCATCGGCAAAGGCGTTATCTGGGTGGTGCTGGATTTGCCCCCCTCGGGTCAAATGGCCCAGATGGGGGGCATGATGTATACGATGCTGGAGCAGAAAATCAGCCAGCAGTTAGCACAAGGCGGTAACGCCCTGTTTCTGCTTAGCGCCATGCCGCCGCAGCTCATGATGATGACCCAGGGCCAGATACCCTATAAGAGTATACTCGCCGGCTACGGCATTCGCCTGCGCAGCACCTATCAGGTGGTGCAACGGGTGGCGGTGCAGGGCGGCCATCATCTGGATGCTCCGCAAATTCAAATTGCAAACTATCCTCCCACCCTCATCACCAAACCCATTGAATCACTGGCGGCTATGCTCGCCGGTACGCAGGGGCAGGATGGCTCATTTATCCTTTCCCCGACCTATGTCGGTGCTATGGCACCGCAGCCCAAGGGCGTCACAGCGAAAATATTCCTGCAAACCTCCGCCAGCTCCAATGTTTTCGGCCAGACTCAGCCCGCTGCTCCTAACGCCCCGTTTAATCCTTCAACGGATCTCAAAGCGCCGGTGCCCTTAGGTGTTATGGCTGATAACGCCACGAATCGCGTGGTGGCCATCGGTAACGTGATGTTTATTACTGATGGATTAATTAATGCCTCGACGCCCGCCATTTCCAATGGCCAACTGGCCATGATTTCCAATTTCCCCGGTAACGCGGAACTGTTTATGAACAGCATCTATTGGCTGGCCCACCAATCACACCTGATTGCCGCCAGTCCGCGGGCGACCGTCGCGCTGCGTATTAAACGCATGAGCGGCACGGAAGAGGCATTTGTCCGATTGAGCAGTTTTGCCATGCCGGCGATTCTGGCCATTGCCGTCGGGTTAATGGTGTTTGTGGCGCGGCGACGAATATAAGCCCAGACTGCCGATTGGCATTTAGATATGCAGTTACCAATAAATATCCAGGAAGGACGCTTACGATGAATTCGCGATTAACCATAGCCGTACTTTTAATTCTCATTATTCTTGTGGGGATCGTGGCGTACGTGAGCCGCCAGCCCAAGCCGGCGGCACACCCGACCAAAAATCAATACGTCTTTTCTCCACACCCGACATCGCTGCAACGCTTTTCATACAAGCCGACATCCGGTCCGGAATTGGCGTTTAAGCATGTTGGTACGCATTGGTTTATTATCAGCCCGATCAAGGCCCGTGGACGGGATTACGCCATTGGTGATCTGGCCGGCACCCTGGCGGATTTGAAATGGCAATACCGCAATAAAATATCTTCCAGCGGATCACACAGTCTGGCTCAGACCGGCCTGGAAAAGCCCAAAGCGGTTCTGACAGTTGTGAATCAGGCCGGCAAAAAAAATACGTTGAATATCGGCTCACAAAATGCCACCGGGCGATTGTATGTACATGTCTCCGGATCGCATAATCCCTATATTGATGTGGTGAAGGCAGACTGGCTTTCCCGGCTGAATCGTCCGGTGCGTAAATTCCGCAATCGCTCCCTGACGTCCTTCCACACGCGAAATATCGCCAAAATCACCTTGAAATCCGCCGGCCGGATCATCCAGATCGTTCCACACGGCAAAGGCTGGCTGCTGACCAAGCCATTGCTGGCACCGGCCGCCACCGCTGCAGTTACCAGTTGGATCAGCAATTTGCAACTGCTTACCGCCCATCGCTTTTCCAGTGTTTCCGCCGGCCGCGCGGGTTTTAAAAACAGCCCGCTCACCATTACCGTAGCATTTAAGCCCCCGCATCCTCTGCCAACCGCCGGTGCCAAAAAGCCGACAGCGATGGCCCATGCCCTTCCCGCTCCGGCTCCGTTGGTTATCAACTTCGGCATAAAAACCGATTTGACCGGTAAATTCTATTACGCCCAAAGCAGTTACAACCCCGGTGTGTGCGTAGTGCGTAACACATCCTTTACGCAGATGAATCAAAGCTTTAATAAACTGCGGGACCATCACCTGGTGGCAGCCGATGTCGCCACGCAAGCTTCAAAGATTACCATGACGCGCCGCACAGGCGTTACCGGCAATACTCCCGCTGTACTTACACTTAGTAAAATGGGTGGAAAATGGGTATTAAACACGTCGCCAACGCAGCATGAAATTGCCAATAGCGCCGCCGTCAGCATGCTCCTTACTGATCTGCATTCTGCGACGGCCAAACGTTTTCTCGATATGCCGCAGAATTTGGCTGCCTTGGGCCTAAGTAATCCCGTAGCACGTGTGAAGATCACGCGGGCCGGGCATATCCACCCCATTGACCTCGCATTTGGCACGCCGCAAAAATCCGGATTGGTTCCGGTAAAACTTGCACAGTGGCCCAGCGTTTATCTCATCAGCTCTGCGGCCACCGAAGAGTTGCTGCCAAAACTCACCGCTTTACGCAGTAAAACCGTCGCCAATCTTGCCGGAGTTAAAATTCAGCGTATCACGCTGCAGCACGCCGGCCAGACTGTTTCGCTGCGAAATCTCCACGGTAAATGGATGCTGGGAACCAAAGCGCCCGTCGCCGCTTCTGCGGTAAATAATCTCCTGGCAGCCTGGAAACCGCTGCAGGCCAAAAACTGGTTTATCAACTCTCGTATGGTCTCCTCCGTTCCCCCCATTACGCTGGACGTAACATTGGTGGATTCCAGTAAAGCTGTGCCCGCAACAAAAAAGTCGGCGACACCAGCCAAGGCGCAAGCGATCCCACAACATGATGTCCTGACACTTTGGGATATCAACATCCCCACGAAAGCCGCCACCGGTAAAGCAGATGCCGCAACCACCCATCCAACCGCAAAAACCCAATGGCGCGCGGAGCTTGTGCAGGCCGGCCACGCACAAACGAATCCCGCCTGGATATTCCAGCCAAAATCCAGTCTGGTGTCCGCAGTGCAGATTCTGCTTAAATCGCAAAAATAGCCACTGTTCCCCGTGCATTAAAGCTATTCAGAGGCGTGCCAATCCAACCGCCCGGCACCACCGCCTGCAGCCCTCCCCACAAAGCCGCCGGCTGTGCCGGCGGTGGGACCCACCCCACAGGTATCTCGGAC
>JAKBCC010000169.1 GCA_021808105.1 Planctomycetota bacterium | reverse complement strand
GTTGTTGATGTACAGAAAATTACCACCGGCTTTCGTCAGGCCCAGTTCAAGGGTGGTGCCGGTACGGGTGGCGTGTATCTGAATGGAAAATTTATTTATCTCACCGGCTACGCCCAGCGCGCTGTGAATGATTGGGCCGGCCTCGGTGAAGCATATCCTGACTGGATGCATGATTACAACGCGGCACTTATCCGCAGCACGCACGCCAATTACATCCGCTGGATGCACATATCGCCCCAGCCCGTGGATGTGCGGGCCTGTGATCGCTTCGGTATTATTGAAATCTGCCCCGCCGGTGATAAGGAATATGACCCCGCCCTGCGGAAGGGCTTGCCGCATAAGGTAGCGGTGGCACAATGGCAACAGCGCGTGGCGGTGATGCGGGATTCCATTATTTTGTATCGCAACGATCCCAGCATCCTGTTCTGGGAGGCTGGCAATTCAGTACTTACGCCGGCCCACATGCGGCAAATGGTGGCGCTACGCAAAAAATGGGATCCCCACGGCTACCGCGCCATGGGTTATCGCGGCAACAGCGACAATGCCGCCAACCAGGCCCTGACGCACATCGCCGAATATTACGGCGTCATGATCGGCCAGGACCCCCGGACCGACAAGGTTACCAAACCGGGACAGATGTTTCGCGCGTATAGCGTTGGCCGGCGCAACCGTGCCCCGCTGATCGAATGCGAAGATTTTCGCGATGAAGCCGCCCGGCGATTCTGGGATAATTCCTCGCCGCCGTTTTTCGGTTTCAAGCCCGGGCCTCATGACACCTACCACTGGAACTCAGAAACATTCTGCCTGGCCGCCGCAGTTCGTTATCATGATTATTACATCAACCGTATTTCCAATACGAATCCGAAACATTCAAAATGGTCCGGCTACGCCTCCATTTACTGGTCCGACTGCAACGCCGATGGCCGCCAGGACTCCAGTGAAGTCTGCCGCGTCAGTGGCAAAGTGGATGCGGTGCGCCTGCCCAAACAGGCCTACTATGTTTACCGCGTCATGCAGAATCCCCAACCGGACATTCATATCATCGGCCATTGGACCTATCCGGCCGGGACGGTCAAGACCATTTACGTGGCGGCCAATCATTGCCGGACCGTGGCGTTGTTCATCAATGGAAAGTTAATTGGAAAGGCGGATCATCCCTGTAATTTCATCGATACCTTTCATCATCGGAATGATAACTGGGGAAATACAGGATATGTATATGCGTTCCCCCATGTAACATTTACTCCCGGCACAATTCTGGCCCAGGGCCTGATCCATGGCAAAGTCGTGGTACATAATTCCCTCCAAACCGCCGGTGCACCAGCACGCCTCAAGCTCACAGCATTCACCGGCCCTAAAGGTTTGCAGGCCGACGGCTCCGATGTCGCATTTATCGACTTCCAGGTGGTGGACGCACGAGGCCAGCGGTGTCCCACCGTCTATCAACGGGTCAATTTTCAAATAACCGGTCCCGCGGTCTGGCGTGGAGGTTATGACAGCGGCGTGGTTAATTCGGTGGACAAACTGCACCTGATCGCCGAGTGCGGCGTGAACCGCGTGGCCGTCCGCTCCACCCTGCAGCCGGGCACAATCACATTAACCGCCTCATGTCGGGGCCTGAAATCCGCCGTGATCCACATCCAATCACATGCCGTAAGAATCATAAACGGACTGGAACCCCAAATGCCCCAGCGCCTGCCGCGAGTAGCGGGACGGGCGCTAGTCCAAAAAACTTTGGAGCAGTAGTCCATGACCAATGAACACTGGACAATGAGCACTGAGCAATGAGCAAAACACAGGAATCCAAATATTTGATCCGTGATCCGTGATCATTGAAACCGTCCACAGATTTCCCGGATTGCCACAAATTTGCACGGGCCGCAGGCCGGCATCTCGCATTGCGCATTTAGCATTTAGCAGCGCCAGCGCGCTAACGCGGGACAGGCAGGCGGGACGCCTGCGTTACCCCTTCTAACTCCCAGCCCCCCATTTTATTCACTGTTCATTGCTGCGCAGCAGCTCCGCGCAGCTTCCAAACCCTTCTAACTTCTAACTCCTAACTCCCAACTCCTGAATACTCGTCCCGCCCCTGTCCCCTGTAACCTGTAACCTGCGCGCCGCCGCCTCATCCGCCCGCTTCCTCCATCATGGACATGTACCACGATTGAAGCCCAATTCGGCCCGGGCCGGTAAAGCGGTTCCACACCAGTTGGCCCGCGCTGGCGAAAAAGCCGGAGGAGAGTTTTTGCACCTTGGTTTCCATGGTGACGCCGGGATCCTTGTAGATCCAACCGCCAGGCTCTATGTCGATCTGCTCCGCGGCACCAAGTTCTATCTCAAACACGTTGCCGTAGCCCTGCAGCCACACCACACCTTCCTGGTGCTGGGTGGAAAATGTGTCAATAAAAAAGCCCGTCCCGCTGAAGAGCATGCTCGCCACGCCCTGCACACGCCGGAAGGAGTAATCAATGTTGCTGCTGGCCGCCAGAAATTGATGCTCCCGCACATCCACCGCCTGCCCCGCCTTCAAGTGCAGGGCAAACACATGCCCCGGCCCATCCCGGCTGAAGGCGATGCGGCCCGGCCCGGCGGCCTCGGTCATAAAAATCGGCATGCCGGCGACCATGCGTTTGAACGCCCCCTTCATCGCCTTAACCCCGATATTCACCGCCGGGTCTTTCCACAGTAATACATGGTGCTCAAAATAAATCCCCATGTTCTGCATTTCAATTTGCAGCACCGGCACAAGCTCACCGTCGATGTGATAGATAAGGCCTGCGTAATTCTCATCACGCACCTGCGTGCTTAACAAGGTGGGAACAGCCATCGTTGAAACTCCTTTTCACATTTTCCATGTTACGTTCTGTAAAAGTTTAATGCGGCACGCCCAATACGTCGAGCCGCAGCGCGCGTGGCCCATTTTCACGGCAATCTGATATTCCGGAAATCAAACGGCACGGTGCGCGTCTTCTGCCCGACCGCAACCACGGCAATTACGATGTAACGCATAGGTAACCTCCGCCATAAAAAACAAAACAATTTACTGCATCTCCCAGTCGCCACCCCGGCTGAACTCGGCCAAGCCGAGGCAGCACCGCCCAAACCGTAATCGGACCTGACATAGACAACACCAATACCATCCCGATTCCGTCTCCCGGCAATCACCCCTGGCGGCAATACGCGACAGCCTTATTGATCCGGCAGCTTAACGCGGTGGAAGTGCGGTAGCACGCACCAGATTACAACTGGCCCCGAAATCAGAAAAAGCGACAAACAGAAGATCGCGATCCAATAGCAGAAATGGTTGCCCGGGGATACCAACGATTTGCCCAGAATTACGGTACCCAGAGCCAGGAAGCCAAGTAATCCTACGGCTGCAATCAGCGCCGGCCGTAATGTCGGCACGCCCGTAACATCCGCGCTATAATCATGCGTTGCCGGCTCGTAATGGTTTGGGAACGCTCGAGGGCCGACAACGCAACGCAGAAGGAGGCCAATCGCGCCGAGCGCCAATAGGGATCCGCCCCCCGCCCCCACTGCGTACCACTTCACGGCCGGAACGGGCAACCACTTTCCAAAGTAGCGTACCGCTGGAATCCACGCTCCCGTCGTCAATCCGCCCGACGCCTTGATTGCTTCAATTGGTGCCGCATCAATTGTTAGACGCTCGCGCGTGTGCCCCAATGGTCCACCCGTGAATACCGCTTCACATGAATATGTAACTCCTGAATCTCCGACGCCCATGCTCGATTTTTCTTTGAGGCTGACGATCCGAATTTTGCGCATCACATGATGGCCTAGCGCAGCGTCGGTAAAATATCGGATTTGCGGCACAGCCAGTTGGCCCGCGCTAAGCAGGTAGCCGACCGCGACCAGGACAATAAGGAGGACAAGCAACAACTTCCAGAACATATCGACCTCCAAATTGCCGCCCCGTGATCATTGGCCCTTGAGGATTCTGTGAATCCACCGATTGCAGGGATCACACAATTTTTCCGACCCGCCGCTTAGCGCCCCGCATTTAGCAGAACAGCAGCGCCGGCGCTTCCCAATTACTCCCCCACTTTATTCATTATCCATTTGATGCTGTCCCCTGTAACCCGTAACCCGTAACCTGTAACCTAAATCCGCTCCCAACTCCTGAATGCTCGTCCAGCCCCTGTCCCCTGTAACCTCGGCAGCAAGCCGTGCTGGTGGAATTGTTCACTCAATTTGACCATGTGTTCTTCCAACCGCTTTGATCATTGATCAGTACTCCGTGATCTTTGTAATCGGTTCCTCCGCAATTAGCTGGGCCGCTGCAGGCCATCAAGGGCCAACTGAACACAGTTTATCAGATCAGCAACATCGGCCGCACGCGGCGGTCGCAGGTGGCGGGCCAATTCCTCCGCATCCACCCCACCGCCTAACTGTTCGCAGAAATACATCGAAAATCTCCTCACGGCATCAGATTCCCAAGGCCAAAGCGTCAGGTAACCCTCCCAAGGCGAGATGATGTCCCGAGAGTAGCCCCACATTTTCGCCAAGGCCGTCCGAACCGCCAGGATGACATTCGCGGAGGCGCTCGTACGCTTGGCAACGACGGCGAGAAACTCCTCGTCGTGGATGGGCCTGCGGGCGAGGCTCCTCTCCCAATTACGCTCAAGCAAGAAGGGTTGCAGCTTGGCCTGCAAGCTACGGTTGTACATGAGTATTTTCGTGGTCTCGTGGCGGCATTGGTCACCAAGCAGCGATCTCTTCACCTGAACAAGAGCTTTCAAACTGCCTTGTCCTTCGTCTCGCCTCAAGATTTTATGCGACGCGCTTTCCCCTAATATGGCGCACATGGGAAGACAGGTCGATGGCGGGCCAAGCATCAACTCGTGAAGGCGATCGAAACGTGTGCCGAGAAGCTGAAAATCCATCGGCCATGGCGCAACGTCGCAATCCAGTGGAATTACGACCTCCGGCAATGCGTCGAGGACATCCACCCCACCAAGAACGGGCATCGGTAGGAGCGCCGGCGGAATTGACTCGGCGAAGGTGGAAAGAAGGTCATCCGCCCAGCCAGCGGCGGCGTCCCCAAAGGTCAGATAAACCTCGACCAGCGTTGGGTAGTGTGCAACGCTATGGAAACCGACCATACTCTCAACGGACTGGAACTCTGCGAAGGTGCTGTTTGCGGCCGGTGGGCCACCCGCAGGGCTCCAATGAACCGACCGTGGGGACACCTTGAGAAGGGAAACAATCTTTTCAAGCCTGGCACGCAGACTGGGCACGAAGAATGGCTCAAACTGCCAATCTACTCTGACACCATTAAGCTTACGCTTGGCTAGCTCGGCGATGGCTCGACCGACATCTTTCCCGCATTTTTGAATCTGCCGGTGTTCCGAAAATAACGACAGCCTGGCACCCGCCGCCTTGGGGCGCATCGGTCCATGCGGAAACGCAAGCATGCAAGCGAGATCGGGGGCCTCGTCCAACGTCCAGAACTGGGCCAAGATCACTCGTTGGGAAGTTTTCACCGCGTCATATCTCCTCAGTCAACGTGGCGGTCATCACGTCGGTCTCGAGAGAAAGTGTGGGGGCCACTTCCGCTGCGTTGACCAACTCCGGAGACCCTCCCGCCTGGCCCAGCAAATTCCGCAGAAATTGCGCGTTGTCGGACAAAAATTGTCCGCTGGCACCCAAGACACTTATTGTCAGCATCAATCTCAGCGCCTCATCTGCGTTTGTGTACAGTACTAAGCCTCCGAAGTTGGCAAAAAACAATGGCTTTCCTGACACGGTAGTGATAGGCGGGATCGGAATCCAGTTCACGTCAGGCGTGTATCCGAACGGTCCGAGACTGAGCGTATATTTCGCGAGCTGCGCGATGCCGTCTATAATTCCCGACAGATTAAACGGCTTAATTTCGGCAAACTTCAGCGTGGTCCGGTTCAAAATATCGGGCTTCAGCCTGTGCGAGGACCCGCCCTCGGTGCCGAACCGTGTCCAGCCTCCCGTGCCAATCCGGTCGCCGAGGTGGTTTGCGACATAGACACCGCGAATTGCGGCCTCAGCAGCATAGCCGAAATTCTGGGTGTAGTCGCCCGTCGGATCGAAGTTCATTATCGGATCGGCACCGGCATAGAGATACTGGTGCAGCGTGATTGGGTCGCCATTTTGGCCGGCGTAGGTGTCGCGCGTCAGGAATGTGCCGGTATTTTCATTGTAGACACGGGCGCGAAGATCATAATTCCCTGTGCCGGGGTCAAGATACTCGCCGGAGTATAAAATCTGGTTCGGGGTGGTGCCGGCTCCGGCAATCCTGATACCGAAGGCATCGGCGCTTCGCTCCATGACCAATGACCAATGATCAATGGACAGAACCCGATTTTCACCACGAAGGCACCAAGACACAACGCGGCGCTCAGTAATCAACGAATAATGATTAATGAATAAATCGCCGGAATTTCGATACCTTTGATCAGTGGCCACTGATCCGTGGAGATTGTAAACATCCACAGATTTCCAGGATGACACAGATTTTCCGATGGGGCACCAATTGCTTCGTGTCTTTGTGTCTTTGTGGTGAAGTTGTTCTGCCGATGCTACCATGCATTCTTCCTACATGTTTTGATTAGTGATCAGTGCTCCGTGACCATTGTA
>JAKBCC010000038.1 GCA_021808105.1 Planctomycetota bacterium | reverse complement strand
TATACCCAGGGAGCACTCGTATGTCCTATGAAGACAAAGTTATCGCATGCGTCGATTGTGGCGCGGAATTCACGTTCACTGCGGATGAACAACAGCGGTTCGCCGAACGTGGATTTACAAATGAACCCAAACGCTGCAAAACCTGCCGCGATGCACGGAAAGCCCAACAGGGCGATTCGGGCGGTCGTGGTGGAAGTCGTAGTTTCTCTTCCCGATCCGGTAGCGGTGGCGGCGGCGGTGGTGCCGGTGGCGCCCGCGGCGGCTTTTCCTCCGGTCCCCGTCAGATGTTCCCAGCGACCTGCGCGTCCTGCGGACAGCCGACGGAAGTTCCTTTCAAACCATCTGGGAATCGTCCGGTATATTGCCGTGACTGTTTCCAAGCGCAGAAGAGCAGTCGCTAAACGACTACTCTTCCCGAGCGCTGCTTTATTTGGGCGCTTGGTGGCTGTATGACTTAATTGTTGTATGGCCTTAATTTAACGGCGAAGTGTTTTCGCCAACGATGAGCGCATGATCCTGCCATGTAATGTGGCGGATTACGCTAAAGAACCACAGGCAAACGGGCCGGTTGAAAAACCGGCCCGTGTTCTTTTGGGGGCACGCGTGAGGGAACCTGGAATTTGGAATTTGGAATTTAAAATTTGAGATTTGAGATTTGAAATATTTTGGAGGCGCTGGCGCTGCTATTTTGCGTGGCCGCGCCAAGCGGCGGCCAGGAGCGTGTCCGGCTTACCGGTATTCAACAACCCGGGACCCCCGCGTCACGCGGGCGGCGGCTTTTACATTCGGACGCGCTTGCGCAGGCCGGTGCCGGCCAGTAGGGCGATTGATCCCATGGCCACCAGACCAAAAGATGCGGGCACGGGCAACGGGCCGCCTGCGGGAACAGGGTTCAGCGGCGGAGTGGAATTCATGCTCGCAAGATCAATTTCACCTGCGGAATTGATTTTGGCCACCGCAACATTACCGGTAATCGTGCTGCTGTCCGTCAATGTCGCATTGGGTGCCAGGATGGATCCATAAAACCCTGATGAGAGACTGATGGATGTGGCGTTATTGAAATTCCAGATCACGTTATCCGCAGTGGTGGAATTTCCGTTGAAATTAACCCCGCCCGGCTCGGCGAAGGTGGTATCTGATACATTGATCAGCACCTGCTGGTTGGCCCCCAGATTCGTGAACTCAATGCTGTCATTTTGTCCAAAGTTTGAGGAGCTGATATTAAACACAATAAAGTTCCCCGCGCCCGTGGGGATCGTGAAATTCATACTGCTATTGCCGGTGGTAACGGACGTGCCCGCAGTGGTGGCAAGGCCCGCCCATTGGTTTGATGCGTTCGTCAAGGCGCTGGTGAAATTTGCCAAGTCGGTTGCCGGCTGTAATGCGTTCTGTGCTATTGTCCCGCCGCTGTTGGGCCTAAATCCAGTGGCCGCAGTGCCTCCCAGTACCACATCGCCATGGTCTACAATAACGCTTGATGATGTAATCCCGCCGGTAGCCTCTAATCCGGTGGTAGCACCACTGGGCAAACCATTGCCGGCGAAAGTTGTACCACTGACATCTCCATTGATAAAAGCGTTTCCCTGTATGTCGCTGCCATCATTAAAGGTTCCCACCGAAGTACGCGGGGCGCTGGGATTATTCGCGTCCGGCGTACCGAGCACGATTACATTGAATTGCTGCATTGGAAAAACCGAACTGGCGCTTACCAGGCCATTACCAAGCCCCGCAACTGCGTACAAGGCGCTGGCGGCCATGAGGCTGCAACCAATTGTTCCAAAATTCCGCTTTTTTTTCCTGTTGTGAAATGATAAGAGATTCATGCGAACTCTCTCCTTCTAATGCAGGCGACCACCGCTTATGCTGCCAACATCTAAAACCCCAAAAGTACACCAGTACCGGGCGGCAGCGAAGCAGGGAGAATATCGAATTACAACGATAAAAGCAAATATTTATTCGTAAAATAAAAATTATCGGCCCCACGAGCCTGCCCGAATATTCGCCGGGCATCGCAAGTATTAACATTGCGAGCCGATCACACCGGGGCAGGCGATCCCGGGTCATCCAATTACATCTCGATTCCAACTCAACGCTGCCGCATTGAGCTACGGGCAAATCGCGTAAGAGCACCGTGGTGATAACCCGGTGGTTGGTTGGCGGCACTGGATCAACCACCGGATTCATCATCCGGTGCTCGGCGGGCGCGTTGTGGATAGAGAGCGCCGTGGGGATAACCCGGTGGTTGGTTGGCGGTACTGGATCAACCACCGGATTCATCATCCGGTGCTCGGCGGGCGCGTTGTGGATAGAGAGCGCCGTGGGGATAACCCGGTGGTTGGTTGGCGGTACTGGATCAACCACCGGATTCATCATCCGGTGCTCTCAAAGTCGTGATGACGATGGCGTACGCCTACACATCAATCCTTGCTTCTGCGCGATATACCCGCGGACGGCTTGATGCGCGCCGCGGAATGCCAAATGCCGCGTAGCGTCCCGGGCGGCTGTTGCTAAATTTTTTGATCCCTATATATTCCGGATTGGCCCATGAGGCGGTGTTTTGGATTTGTGTTCATGGAGTTGCGGATATGCGGTCAAAGGTGGCAAGATTTATCAGCGTTGCGGCGATGGTCGGTTTTTTGTCGGCGGCTACCGCTTCGGCAAAGGTTACCGTTTCCAATTTATTTACCAATCATGCCGTTCTGCAGCGTAACGCGGTCATTCCGGTTTGGGGTTGGGCTAAGCCTGGGGAAAGTGTTACGGTTCGTTTCGCCGGGCAACAGCGCACGGGCACGGCCAATGCGAAGGGTAAATGGATGGTGCGCCTGGCACCGCTGCACGCGGATTCGCAGGGCCGCACCATGGTCATTTCCGGCGGCAATCGCCTGGAGATTCATGATGTGCTGGTGGGAGATCTGTGGCTCTGCTCGGGCCAATCCAATATGCAGTTTCCGGTGGATGGCTCATGGGCACGGGCGCTGCACGCCCGCACGGAAGTTGCATCCGCTGATTTTCCGCTGATTCATCTGTTGAAAATCCCGCGGGATAATACGCCGCGACCACAGGATAATTTTAAGGCGGCATGGATGGTCTGCTCTTCCGCGACGGTTAAACGATTCAGTGCGGTGGGATATTTCTTCGGGCGTGATTTATTTAAACATCTGCATATCCCCATTGGAATTATTGATTCCTCCTATGGTGGAACCATTATCCAATCCTGGACGCCCATGTCCGCACTGGTGCGCACGCCGGCTCTGCACGGTGAACTGCAATGGTTTACGTCCGCGGCTCAGCAATATCATCAGCAGTTGCAGCAGTATCAGCGGAAAATGGCCGCATGGTCCGCGGCGGTGCGCCGTGCGCGTGGGGCCGGACAGGCGACCCCGGCACGGCCGCATATCAAGCGGCCGCAAAATCCATTCACGTTAAGCCGGCCGTCCCCGGATATGGCACCGGTGTCCATATTTAATGCGATGATTCATCCGCTGATTCCTTATGCCATTCGCGGGATGGTGTGGGATCAGGGCGAAAATAATGCGTGGGTCAATGACCCGATTTACGGCACGCGTTTAGCGGCGATGATCAAAGCCTGGCGGCGTGACTGGGCAACGCCGACGGCACCATTTTTGATCGTGCAGATTGCACCGTACTTCCATTATCCCAAGCCCACGGTAGGCGTGCCGCTGGTCTGGCAGGGGGATGAAAATGCCGTGCGAACCTTGCCCGATGTCGGCATGGTGGGCACGATGGACATTGGCAACCTGCACAATATCCACTTCCGAGATAAGCAGGATGTCGGCAAGCGACTGACCTGGCTGGCTTTGAACATGGTGTATGGACACGGGGCGGTGCGCACGGTTGGCCCGATGTACAAAGCCATGCGCGTGGATGGGCCAAAAATTATCATTCGGTTTCAGGATGTCATCGGCGGATTAGCCAGTCGCAATCGCAAACCGTTGGACTGGTTTGAAATAGCAGGTGCGAACCACAAATTTGTAGCGGCTACGGCGAAAATTAAAGGCGACAGTGTAGCGGTCTCCGCTGCCACCGTGCCCCATCCCATAGCCGTCCGTTTCGCATGGAGTTGTAAAGCGGTGCCGAACCTGATGGATCAAGCCAAGATGCCGGTATTGCCGTTCCGCACCGATCACTGGCCGCTGCGGTAGTAAGTCGGCAACTGACATAACGGGCTAAGTTTCAGGCTCGAGCTCACCTCCTGCCCCGCCCGGTGGCAACGCACCATGCTAATCCGATTGCGCTGGAAAGAGCTGCGTGATATGGCCCTGCAGCGCGGCAACGCGCCGCTCTAAAGCAGGTTGAGCGGCGCGCAGATCCGCGAGGGATTCAAGGAAGCCATTGAGCACCGGTTCCAGCAGCGCCGCGGCCTGATCGTCGGCGGCAGACGCGGCCACCTCCCGCAGATTTCCAAAATTGCGGTTTAATCGGTCGATCATGGTCCTGTTCTCAGGCGACTGTTTTAGCGCCGCGATAAGCTCCGCAAGCGGCGCGCCGATTTTGAAAAGCTTTATAGTCGTGGAAAGCTCCGCCGGATCAACGGGCGCAAACAGCTCGGATGTGTTTCCCGGATCGTCGTCATACAGGAACTCCCCCGGGAGACGATCCATTTTTTCCGGCTCGCTCTCTTTGCGCGTTCCAGCAGATGTTGGTTGCTTTGAAAACTCCGCGAATTGTCGCTGTTCCTCTTCCCATTGCTCAAACGTGCGGTGGAATGAAAAGGCAAAGTCCTCATCCATGTTGCACCCGTCGATCCACCAGAACACCGGCCCCGGCTGTTCCGCCTGCATTTGACATAATGGGCAATCGCAGTCGATCATCGCGTCCCGGCCACTGACTCCCTCGGGCAACCGTGCCCGCTCTTTGTGAATAATCTCACGGGGCGTGCGGTTGTAAAATTCAGGGTCGGGTGCATCCATCCACTCTTTTTGTATCTCAGCCAGTTGGGGAACTATCGTGCTGACAAATTCCTGGGCGGTCGATGGCCTTTCAGTAATTTTCGCGCCATCTTCGGGTGGCTCGAAGCACGATGCCAACAACTCTCGTACCATCTCGTAATACATCACCAGTTCGCTAAGGCCAAATCCGGCATAGCGAAACGCAGCGGATTGGACATGCAGCCCCTGCGGGCATTTTAACGATTGCGACCACTGTTCCTGCCGATCATGAATGCAGGATCTCACGTAGTCGTGCTGCACCAGCATGGCTTCCCGTGGTGAAAGGCCACGCAGGTCATCACGTTTGGTAAGCATCCATCGAATGTGAATTTGGCGAATCAGATCATCGCGTTTCATGGACGTGCCATCTGGATCATCCGTCGCGTTGGCCGCCGTAAATTCTGCCAAGGCGTCATAAGACTGCCGCGCAATAAACTCGAGCAGCGGCGTGCCATAGACAACAGTCCGCACGTCCATCGGCGGATTGGCGGATCGCATACTCCGGCGTTTCGCCGCTAGAAACTCCCATCCCTCCACGTGATGAGTAAATTTCCAGTTATCCGAAATGTGGTAGCTGACAGATAATCCTGTAGCACAGTGGCCATCATGATAAGCAACATACCCGCAGTGGGATAATGAAGAATAAGTGGATTCACTGGCTACCAGTCTTGCCGGTAGATCAATAATCACTATCCCCGCATCGTGTGGCTGATCATCCAGAGAGGACTTAAAGAACCTGAAACCTCCTGCTTCACTTGGAAACTCGAAGCGTTCCATCGCCGCTTCAAGTTCCCCTATCGTTTCCGGTTCATCGCATAGCGCCGCAACCACCCGATCTGCAAAAGCCGCATGACAAATACCGGAAATGTCACATTTGCCTTCACGAATAACAAGCTTAATCTCACTCATAACTTTCCCTCAAATCTAAATTCAGCATTCCCGCATCAGACTCACCACCGCTGCAATCCGGAAACGTACCATAAGAATATCTCCGTCTCGTCAGCATGCCAAGCGGGATACAGGTTTCGCAATGTGGTGTTGGCAAATTGGAGACCTGTCGCCGCGAATCTTTCTGGTGTAGCCACGAAGTTCGCCGAATCGTGGCGTTTTAGCAGGCCGCAGCGACGCGGGGCCTTGCGCCCGGCCGGCTTAATTCTGCTCCAAGGTCGCTCGTACCCGGCTGGCGGCTGGCTCGATGATAATGCGAACTCGCTTCGGCGAATGTCCGCGTTCATCGAGAATTTCCACGGTGTTGCGGCCGGACTTCAGCCAGACGGATGGAATATAAAGCCCCATCGGCATGGTTTTATCCGGATATAGGCCTAAGTCATGGCCGTTCACAATAATATGTCCGCTGGACAAACCAGTATACGAAACGCGCAGAACGACGTGAACGCCCGACGGCAAAGGTGCCGGAAGGTTAAACCAGTTCATAAACAGCCGCGGCGGTCCGGGCCGCAAGTTATCCATGGCACTGATATTGCGCCACGGGCCGATTCTATCCAGGGCACCGGCGCCATCGTGCATTTGCCATACGCCCAGCGCCATGGGCTGTCGATTTGTCCCCGGACGCAGTGGGTTGGCGTTATTATTTTGCTGCGGTTGATTTACCTGTCCACGGGAAAATTTAGCCTCGGCGGTGCTTCTCAGGACGCCGCTGGAAGTGGTTTTTCCGGCGCTGTTGACAATGCGAAATTGTACCACTTGCGAACCGGGTCCATTAACCGTGGCGCGGTAAGTCCCGCCCTGCGGCATATTGATCGGCTGCCCGTTAAGGTAAAGAATCGAATGCGGTGGAATTCGACTAATTTCAATCGTGCTATGGGCTTGCACACTTCCCGGGGTTCCACCCGTCGAATTTGGCGGTATCGGAGGCGATTGACCCGGCCGCGGTTGGCGGGACATGAGGTCGGATTGCCGGGATGTAAAATAAGACTGCACGGGTCCCCATATTCCCTTGGCCAGGACTTTGTTGATAGGCCCCAGGTAATTATACAATTTGGTGCGACCATGTTCTGCCGTGAAAACCGCAACGACATTGCGTCCCGGATGCAAATCCAAATCAACGCTTTCCCTGGCACTGGTAAGGGTACGAACAAAGTATCCGTTGATAAACACCGAAGCCAAGTCGGAAACGTGACTGAACTTCAGCCAAAGCGTGCCTGCGGCGGGCACCGTTACCACCGTGCGGTACCAGCACCATGGGCTGAGAATATCGTCGGCTCCCATGGGTTCCGGGGTGACTGTGCTTAGCCAATTGCCCGCGATGAAATTATTCTGTGCCGGTCGCGTGATATTGAGCATTTTCCAGGCATGTAATTGCGGTGCCATGGGCATGGAAATGGATAGCGTTTGCGGAACGGTAAGCATTAGAGGGGCAGCGGCAGCCGAATATACCCATGCGCCGTTTATTGATTTTCTCAACGGTGTCGCAGTGGCTAAAGTCCAGTGATTGCCCACCGCCTTAATTTGTCCCGCGTAAGCCGGGCCAACCACCACGACTGAACCGGCTTTTGATGGAATGAACCATGTGTGCTTTTCCATACGTCGATTTTCTATCAGCACGCGCAGAATGTGTTGGCTGACTTGCGCTGTGGCGATAGAGGGTTGTTTCCCGGATGGAAAACTCGCATGGACCGCAAAGCCATCTCCCGCACTGTGCGACATCGGCTGCATATCTCCGCCAAGCCGCGGCTTTTTCCGACTGCTAAACGAAATATGCACTTGGTTTCCCGGATGGCCATACACCACCACCGTGGTAACGTGTTTTTCATGTTGCACACCAAGAATGCGGGAGTCCGAGCGAACGATGGACCAGGTATTGCCCAGTAGCGCATTGAGCACAATGGGGCGGATGGCCCGTGCCGCAACATGCAACGAAGTGCCATCTTTCAATTTTGTGGTTATCGGATAATGAGCATTATTATCCAGAAACACAATCGTTCCCGCCGGGCCGGTGCGCGCCAGTTCGCGCACGCCGGGGGAAAATCCCAGATATTTATTATCCGCATTGACGCTGTTTTCAAGAATATTGGCAAAGCTGCGGGCAAAGTAATTGGCCCGTTTCATGTTGTAATAAATCGGCCGCAAATCGCCGCCCTGGCCGATGGCGGCGGAATAGTCGTAACAGGCGGCCAATTCATTGTCATTCCACAGCCAGAAGTTGGTGCTGCCCACCAGCATGTAAAAGTTATAGCCCGATCCGCCGAAGGCAATAATCTTCCAGATGCCGCGGTTTAATTGCACCTGCTGGGGCCGGGGCATGGCACCATAACCGTGATACCAGGTACGCGAAGACCAGAATTCCGTGGTGTACCATGGGCTGGTGCGTGTGGCATCATTCCACGGGTTATGGCCGGCGGGGTCAAAGCCATGATGCATGCCGCTGAAAAACATCGGCACCTGGATGCCGTGCTCCCGGGCCATGTTATATAAGTCCCGGAAATACTGGTTAGGCATGGCGGTACCCCATCCCTGCGAGTCCTCATTTTCCAACTGCACCAGGATCACCGATCCGCCATGATTAATCTGATTACGCGCCACAATCGGCAGGAGCCGATTCCAGAATTGCCGCAGCGGGTTCATAAACGCCGGATCATCCTCCCTCACCTGCACGCCTTTTTCAAAGGCCAGCCATAATGGGTAACCGCCGTCATCCCATTCCGCGCAGTCATACGGTCCGCAGCGAACCAGGGCGTACATGCCCATTTTGTGAATTAATTTGAGAAACGCATCCAAATTGGCCCGGCCGTGAAAATCATAGACGCCTGGCTTGGGTTCCTGGAAATTCCAAAAGACATAGGTTTGCACGGTATTAAAGCCCGCACGTTTCATTTTAAGCAGGCGATTTTTCCACAAGGCCCGCGGAACTCGTGCGTAATGAAAGCTTCCCGAACAGATAAATACATGTTTGCCATGAATGGTAAATCCGCGGCCATTAATGTGCATGACCCGGGCGGCGCTGCCGATGGGCTTAAACATATCCGTGTTGGGCCGCGCCGAGTTCCCGGACAGCAGCAGCAATCCGCTGACCCATAAATACACCGCAACCGGCAGAATGTGGGAGGGGAATAATAAGCGTTTTCGTTTCACCGTTTTTCTCCGCAATGAAATCGGGACAGGGGTAATGGTAATGCCCGTCGGCCCATTCCACCAGTGTAACAAACGTACAAAATTTGAACATGAACTTCGGAATTTGCGTCAGGAAAAGCGCGCGGCAAGGATGGCCTTAGTTGCAGGCCAGATGGTTAGCCGGTCAGCCTGCTGGCCGTGGTCCTGCCGAAGCAGGGGAAATTGTGGCAAATCGCTTCCGCAGAATGCTAATGCCAGATGGCCTCGCATGGGCTAAAATTATGGCGTAAGCCGGCGAAGAAAGGTTTTGCTGAAGTCAGGCAGGATACAATTTTAAGGTAGATACATGCTCATGAGCACCATTAACCCTACGCTACCGGGACTCCATCACGTTACCGCAATCACAGCGGATGCGCAGAACAATATCAATTTTTACTGTGATGTGCTGGCCCTACGCCTGGTGAAACTTACCGTGAACTTTGATGACCCGACCAGCTATCATCTTTACTACGGCGATGAATCAGGCCGGCCCGGAACGGTTCTGACATTTTTTGCGTGGCCTGGCGCTGCACGCGGTCGCGCGGGGCCGCCACAGGTCGCGGCCACCGCTTTTTCCGTTCCGGCCGACGCCATTGACTATTGGGTGCAACGTCTGGCCGCCCATGGCGTTGAAAACCAGCTTGGTGGCCAGCGATTCGGTGAGCCGGTACTGTCATTTCTTGATCCCGATGGTATGCAACTGGAACTTATCGGCGCAAATCCATCCGCTGATTCCGCGGCCACACCGTGGATTGCCGCATCCATTCCCGAACCGATGGCCATTCGTGGATTTCACAGCGTGACGCTGTCCCAGCGCAAAACCGCCGCTACCAGTCAACTGCTTACCGATGTCATGAAATACCAAAGTACCGGTGTTGAAGGCAGGCGCTTGCGATATCAGGCCGGAACCCATGACCAGGGACCGGGAACCATCATTGATATCGTGCATGAACCGGAAATGCCCCGCGGCACGCTGGGTGCCGGGGTGGTGCATCATGTCGCGTTTCGCACCCCCGACGATGCCCAGCAGGCGGCTTGGCGTGATACGATTGCGCCTCATTTTCCGCATGTGTCACCCATAATGGATCGGTGCTATTTTCACTCAATCTATTTCCGCGAACCCGGCGGCGTGCTGTTTGAAATTGCCACGGTACATCCCGGCTTCACCGCCGATCAGCCAATAGAGGAACTGGGTAGAAAATTAATGCTGCCACCCTGGCTGGAAAAGCACCGCGCGGAAATTGAACACGCCGTACCACCGATACAGTTGCCCCGATGACCGCGCTGTAGGGGACAGGGGACAGGTTACAGGATTAAATGGTTAGCCGGCCGGCCCGCTGGCCGCGGCACCGCTAAAGTCAATGTTTACCGAAGGCTTTCCGAATGGCAGGGAAGCCGGCACAACAATTTGGGCCGTTCCCAGATGCGCAAATTTCGATGCGCTGTGCTGTTGCCGGACGTCTTGATCGGTATAGCCGTGAACGGTTGCTCGGACAGGCTCCTACCCATGGGTCATAGCGGCGAGGTTCTCCAGGGTTTTTAATGCTTTGCCGGAATCGATGGCGGCGACGGATAATTTGACGCCTTCACGCAAGGATTCCACTTTGCCGCCTACCCACAAGGCAGCGGCGCTGTTAAGCAGCACGATATCCCGTGCGGGGCCGGGTTTGCCGGATAGGATTTCACGGATTTTTGCGGCGGACGCTTCGGGCGAGTCGATTCGCAGGTCATCGGCGGGAGAAGTTTGCAGGCCGACATCTTTGGGGGAAAGTTCCAGCGTCTTAACTTCCTCTCCGTCAAATAGTGCCACTCGTGTTGATCCGCCAATGGATAATTCACACAGCATTCCCTCCACCGGGTCTGTGCCGCAGACCACCATGGCCCGTGCCGCGCCTAAACGCACCAGCACTTCCAGGATGGGCCGCACCAGGCTTGGGCGCGGGACGCCAACCAGTTGCCGCCGTGCCCCGGCCGGATTCGTCAGGGGGCCTATGAGATTAAATATCGTGGCAAAGCCCAGGGAATTCCGGATTTCCGCCACATGCCGCATTGCCGGATGATGGCGGGGGGCGAAACAAAAGCAGATGCCGATTTGCTTAAGGCATCGGGCCTGCAAATCGGGGTCAATGTCCACGCGCACGCCCAGCTTTTTTAACACATCCGCACTGCCGCTACGACTGGTTACGGCACTGTTGCCGTGTTTCGCCACCGGAATGCCACAGGCCGCGGCCACCATGGCTGCGGTGGTGGAGACATTAAAAATCCGTGATCCGGCACCGCCTGTGCCGCAGGTGTCGATGACATCCTCCGGGGCAGCCACCGGCACGACAAACTGCCGCATAACCGTGGCGGCACCGGCAAGTTCATCAACCGTGGGATCGCGCAGGGCCAACAGAGCCAGGAATGCTCCTACTTGCGCTTGCGGCGCGGCACCGGACATGATGGCTTCAAACGCACTGCGGGTCTGGTCCTGCGTAAGCGTCTTACCGGATAGTAATGTTGTGAAAATATCTTTCATGCTTTTTTTGCCCGATTCTTTCAGGAACGGCATTTAAGAAAGGAATGGTACCACAATAACTTCCCGAATTGTGCTGCAATCGAATACGCCACCACCGGCCAAGCCGGCGGCTATGTGACGGCCGGTAAATCTGGTTTTTGGGAAGGTGCTTCCGGATCGCTCCTTAGTTCAGCTCCAGCGCCAGCCGTGGTGGCAAACATGGAGGCTTGCTTACCACAACGCAGGGGATAGTGCGTGTCAATCTCGGTGGTCAGGGCTTCAATGGCCTGCTGCTGCACCATCGCAACAATTGATCCGCCAAAACCGCCCCCGGTCATTCGTGCTCCATACACACCGGGAACCGTAGCGGCGATTTCCACCAGTACATCGAGTTCCGGGCAACTTACGCCATAATCATCGCGCAGACTTTCATGCGATTGATACATCAGTTGTCCGCAGACGGCCCAATTTCCGGCCGCCAGAGCGTCGGCGAATTGGAGTGTGCGGCTATTTTCGGTAATCACATGTCGTCCCCGGCGAAACACCGCAGGATCCATTTCCATGCGGGACGCTTCAAGCATGGATATGTCGGCATCGCGCAGGGCCTTCACTTTTGGATACGCCTTTTTCAGCGTGGCTACCGCGCGTTCACACTGATTGCGGCGGGCCTGATATTCCCCCTGCACCAGCTCATGTTTGACATTGGTATTGGCGATAAAGATGCGCATCTTGGTATCTTTCATGGGTACCTGCCGCCGGGATAAATCGCGACAATCCAGCAGCATCGCGTGGTCCTTCTCGCCCAGTGCGGAAATAAATTGATCCATAATTCCGCACGGCATACCCGCATAATTGTGTTCCGCCCATTGGGCTGCCAGGGCCAGTTCAACTTTATCCAGCGTTTTTCCATTAGCGGCCAACAGAGCCAGCCCGGTAGCCACTTCAAAGGACGCGCTGGATGACAGGCCGCCGCCGATGGGCACAGTGGTTGTGACCAGAGCATCAATGCCGTTTTTTACCAGACCGCGTTGCCGCAGTGCTTCGGCGACTCCTTTGGCATAAAGCGACCATTTGGGGGCATCTTTGGCGACCACACCCGCCACGGAAAATTCCGCCAGTTCATTTTGGGTGGCACTGAAAAGACGAACTTTGTGGTCCGCACGGGCCTTGGCCAGAACTGTTGTAAAGCGGTCAATGGCAATGGGAAATACAAAGCCATCATTATAATCGGTGTGTTCACCGATCAGGTTAACGCGTCCCGGCGCCCGGCTGTGAATAAAGGGACCGGACGATTTACCAAAATGTTTTTCAAATTCCAATTCCAGACGATGATCCATGCAAAAGCTCCCAAGCGTACTGTTTTCGTATCTCGCAACCGTTCAAATCGCCGCCATGGCGACAACGCAGTATGCTATTGGCACACGCGCGGTAAATCAATGGTGGGGTGCTCGGAAGGCGACATGATTGGGATAATCAGGCTGAATGTAGCACCCTTGCCCAGATCACTGATCAGTTCAATGTTCGCATGGAGCATGTCGGCGAGTTCCTGACTGATGGTCAGCCCCAGGCCTGTGCCTCCGTGCCGCCGGGTTACCGAGGCATCCAATTGATTGAATT
Organism: Planctomycetota bacterium; assembly: GCA_021808105.1. Taxonomy (GTDB): domain Bacteria; phylum Planctomycetota; class Phycisphaerae; order WQYP01; family WQYP01; genus JAMDCX01. The sequence continues at coordinate 17,322 of JAKBCC010000038.1, read as the reverse complement.
TTTCAAAAATACTGGCGTGCTGCTGCGGCGCAATGCCCGGGCCCGTATCGGTAACTGCTGTTTTTACGTGCGCCGCATCCGGCGTTGAAATAGTGATTGTTACGCGACCGTCCGCGGGCGTAAATTTAATGGCATTGGAAAGGAAGTTATAGAGAATCTGCTGAAATCTTGCCGGATCGGTGCTTACCAGCGGGATCGGAGCTTGAACGACAAGCGATAATTCGATATTTTTTTTCTGGGCCAGCGGGCGCATGAAATTCACCAGGGAGTCGCAGACATCCGGCACATTGATGCGTTCCGTGCGGAGAACAATTTTGCCGGCCTCAATTTTGGCTAAATCCAGTAAATCGTTAATCAGATCCAGAAGTTGTCGGGCGCTGGTGAGAATGTTATCAATGTAACGGTTGGAGCGCGGATCGTCCGGGGCAGGTTTGGCGGTGGTGAGCAGTTCGGCAAAGCCGATGATCGCATTAAGCGGCGTGCGCAATTCGTGGCTGACGTTGGTAAGAAATTCCGATTTCATCTTACTGGCTTGAAACAAGTCCGTATTGGATTGCGCCAATTCACCGACGCGCGTATCCAAACTGCGGTTGGTCGCTTCCAATTGATCCTGGGATGCCTTGAGTGTGGCCAGCATGGTATTAAATGTATCGGAGAGTTGCTCAAATTCATCGCCGGTGGAAATAGCTGAACGAATATCCATATCTCCTTTGGCCACTTTTTCAGCGGTGTTTCGCAGCACCCGCACCGGCTGGAGAATCAGCCGGGTGGTAATAAGATAAAATACGATAATGGCAAACGACCCGCCAATGAGGCCGGAAACCACAATGACCACACGATTGAGCAGCAATTGATCCAGATCCGGTGTGACCGGCATGGCCACCTGCACAATCGCTACCAGCGGCGCAACGGAGGAAATCGCACGTGCAGCCGGTGCAGTCGCGAGGGGGTGCAGGCCTGTGGTACGGGGGTGCGTGGCGCTGTGCGGATGCAGCCACGTCTGCCATTGGCTATGACAGCGCAGGCAACTGACAGAAGCGCGAACTGCGGCGGCATATTTATAAACCGGGTGGCGGGCAACCGTTTGTGATAATTCTCCGAACTGATTCTGCCGGTTATGCTTGAGAAAATATTTAATGGCCGCAGCTTGGAAAATGGTGGCATGAGCCGAAGGCACGCCGGGATCAGCCAGCAAGGTTATGGTGGGTTGAGGATAATGCAAGTGGCGTAAGTGGGCCGCCTGCCAGAGCGCCGCCGATGTAGAATTATTGCCGGAGAACGCGCCGGTAACATGCACCTGCCGCAGCATCATGTCCGTCGCGATGCGGGCTTCGTACACCGGCTCCCGGCCGGTAAGCTGTTCCATGCGTTGCCACGGAACGGCCAATGTTCCCGCGATGATAATCAGAACGGCGAAGCCGAAGAGCAACTGGCACTTGGCGGCCAGGGAAATCGTAAGCTCTTTTCGTGCCATGCCCATCATTCTTTTCAATTAACAGACCGTAAGGCCGCATCCATGCAACCGTGGCCGTCATGACATTGCGCCGCCAGGGGTCAGGCTGGGGCGCTTGAATCGCTTGGTTCCATAACCCGGCGGTAGTGCATTCGCACGGCGGCATAATAGCCGAAAATAGCGCCGGCCAATCCGGCGGAACAGTAATAAATAGGTAATGTGCGGATCAGAAACAAACCGGTATGCGCCGGATAGGGTTGTGCCACATGAGGTGCCAGGAATCCCCCGATGGCCGCAATCACCGGGGGCGTAATCCAGATAACCCAGGAATCCGCTTGCGGTGCAAGCGTGGAACTGACAAACGCCGCCGCGGCGAAAGCCACTAAGCAAGCGAAAACAGCCTGCCCCGGCTGCTGGGATTTCAACAGGAGAAACAGAAAAATTCCCGCCACAATCATCGTGGAAATAAATGCGAGCAGGTTTTGTGCCACCCGTCGGCCCACAGGGCGGTCGGTTGAGCCGCTGATTAAAATATTGGCAAACGACGGATACGCCGCTGTGGCTAATGCCGCATTGGCCCCATACGGCCAGGGCAGTCCGAGGTAAAGCGGCCAGCTTCGCGATCCAATAAGTTCATAGATTCCCCGCGAAACAGCCTCGCCGATCAGAATATAAAATATCCAGAAAATATTCTGCAGTGCCAGCGTGCGATAAGCTCCCGCCAGATCGGTGTGGTGCAGCGCCAGCAGCAGCGTGATGGGTCCCCAATGGCAGGCCAGAAAAATCAATCCCACCGATGCAATAAATAATCCCGCGTGCGGTGCATCAGGCCAGGTCAGCAGTGTACCGATCACAACCGCGACTACCAAGCCCCCAATCATGATCAACTCCGCTGTCAGCGATATCGCCGGGCCGGCCGCCAGAGATTTCATGCCATCCATGTTGGGTGAGGGAATAACCTTTCCCGCCACATAGATGAAAAATATTCCCGCCACAATGCACGCCACGACATACCGCAGTTGCCGCAGGAATCCCAGAAGCGCATGATGTTGCGAGATGGAATTTTCCATCGGATGGCTTGGCAAGTTATCGGTAGTAGCACCTGTCACAATTCAACTCCTTCTTGCATTTCCCGCGGACATGCCCGCACGGTTCATGACGTATCTATTATGTATGGCAATAGAATACGACGCCATTGATTTCAAACAAAATTCCGCCGTTGACCACCAGCCAGGAATGGATATCCGGAGCCGCCGCATCCGATCCGGAACGTGTTAACTGCTGATCCAGAACAATGGATCCGTTGTCCAGCCGCCCCTGGCGATCTTTCTGGTTGATCAGATACAGGTGCATGACATTGGCCGCCGGTCCCACCGGGCCGTGCGCCAACACGACAATATCCGGCGTGCCGATTTGTGCTGCCGTCAGCGGCGGGCGCGATTGCATCACAAATTCCGCTTTCCACGCGATCCGTCCGGTGCGCGTGGCGATAGCCATTAAGTTCCGCGGTGTCAACATGACCAGCGTGTTATGGTTCAGGGCCGTCTGCATCCAGATGACGCCGCTGGAAGTGAGGCCCGCATTAAGTCCCGGCTGATCCCATTGTCGGGCACCGCTGGTAACGTCCAGACAGGTCATGCCGGTAGCCGTGGGCATAATAAGCCCATCCACGGTCAGACTTGCGGCGGTCGGAAAGGGGTCATGCAGATTTTGTCGACTCCATATTGGAGCCGACAAGCTCACCGCAGGATCAAACATCGCCACACCCTTTTGGCCGCACAGCACCAGCCTTCCGGCCGGATCAGCCTTAATCCAATAAAAGTGATCCCCGGCATCCGCAGATAAAACTCCCGCGACGCGTCCGCTGTGGGGGCTAAGTAACACCACCTGATCAAAGGGAAGATTCATGGCCACCGCAAAATAACGTCGTGTTTGCCGGATACAGGAAATGGTTCCATATTTTCCCAGCGCCGCCGGCTTTTTCCAGTCCGGCTTTCCACTAAGCGGATTGTAGAGCGTCAGGTCGTGTTGTCCCGCCACCAGAATACCGGCCGGCAGCATCTTGATCAGGCGGTATGTGGCGGCGCCGAGATCGCGTTGAATGGACGCTTCGCGCCACTGCGCCGAAAATTTGGGTGATAAAACGTTATATCCTGGAACTCCTCCATTAATCATGATTCCGTTTTGTATCATCATCATTCGCGGCATTCCCGGCAGCGGGCCGTTGGCTGCGGGCACCAGCAATCCGGGTTGCCTGCCTGTTGATAATGGACGCTGCCATTGCGCACGGCCGGAATCGGTATTGATCGCCACGATTTGATTGTCCGTAGCAAGAATAGCAAGGTGTCTCCAATAGCCCACCAGCATCGCCCGATTGGCATGAGCAATGAGATATTGCCACATCGGCTTTAAGCCCCGGACACGCCGGGCGGAAATCTGATATCCACCCGCGGCCTTGTTTCCCAGCAGAAACATACTGTAGTGACGATACTGTTGTGAATGCTCCAGGGGTTGCAGCAGATCACCGCGCAAAGCGCCGGAGACCGCGAGTTGGGATCCAATTTTGGCATTCAGGATTGCCCGATGTATCAACGCACCATGCGCTGCAGTCTGTTTTATATAGTTGGCATATTGGGCAAAGGTCCACACGCGCCCGTGCGTCCAATGGTAAGCGGCGAAATCATCGGCACCGCGCATGGCCAGAACCAAAGCCTGATTCCAATGCCGCAAATGCGCTAGCGCCGCGCACAACCGCGAAAGCCGCCAAGCCTTATCGGATTTGGACGCCGCCCCAAATTGCGTCCACAACAGCATGTCATAAGCCTTGGCCCACTGCCGTTTCGCGGCGAAATGGCTGGAAAGCAATCGGGCTGCCTGCAACGCCGCCGCACTGTTGGGGTACTGCAGGACCACCTGTCGCAAGGGCCGCGATGTCGTGACGCTTTGCGCCTGGGCCAGAAGTTTCTCGGCGCGACTTTCCCACGGGGCATAAACTTTTGCTCCGAACTTACGTATGACATCCAACTGAATCATGGATCGTGCGGCGGTTGATGCCGCCAGCGTAACGCCGCGATAATCCACCCCCGCGGCGCGCAACGAATCCTGTGAGAGTATCTCCTCCAGCAACACCATGGCTTTGGCCGGGTGGTTGCCGGCGAGATAACAGTGCGCCATCGCCATGCGCCATGTCACCTGCTGTTGCGGCACGCGGGCAATGGCGCTGGCCTTGTGCAGATAAAAAAGTTCCGTCGCGTTGGCGCCGGACTTATTTGCCACATCGGCGGCGAATGTCATGCACACGTGGAATATCCGATCGGCTGTCGCCGGAAATGCCCCTACCTTCGGCACCGCTAACGCCACCGCCCGGGTGAGCATCTGCTGCGCCAGCCTGTTGTGGCTGGACCGGAAGGCAACTTCAGAAAGTGTCAGGTACGCTTCGGGCTTGCCGGGATGGGCTTTAATCCGCGCGGTCAGATAGGCCAAAGCATCTTTCCAGCGGGCGTAACCGGCCGTGAGATGATCATTAACCGCCACAATCTCATGGGGGGTAACCAGCAGATTGCCGGCGGAATTAGTGTTTCCGGCGGGCCACCTGGCCATGGTATCAACGGCTCCCGTACGGGTGTTCACCAGCAGCAGGCCGGTATTCAACGGTATGTAGATATCTCTTTGGGTTAAAAATGGCCGTCCGGAAATCGTCCCGAAGGAATGAATCGGTTGGGCGGCCCACACCTGCCTGCCGGTGCGAATATTGACCGCACAGAGTCTGCTGCCGGCCAGAATCATTTCACCATGGATCACCCCCAGCAGCATCCCGGCATGGTGCAGCGATTTACAGGGCAGCGACAGAAGTTTGGCTCCCGTCCAACGATTGTATATATGAATATGCGATGCACTTCCGAAGTCGGTGTCCATGGCGATCAGTCGCGATCCGGAAATAACCGGTGCATTGAGATGCCACGGCAAGGGCCGTCGGACAATGCCATATTGCATACTGCTAAACGGCGTATACGCCACTTTATTCACGTGCAGCCATCGTACCTGCCCGGAGTCGGCGTTCACGGCCATATCCGCGCCCAATCCGGTGGAGATATAAATGGTATTGTCCGCCATGGTGGGAATAATATTAATGGTGTTAAACGGCGATGCCCCATACGCCGGCCCTGTAATGGTGCACAAATAGTGGCTCCATTGGACCGTGCCGGTAGAGGCGCGTAACCGTACCAGGCTTAGCTCATTCATTCCTGTGCCCGGCTGCGTGGCGGCTACCACGAGAAATACCGCGTGCCGGTTGGCCATTGGAATACACGCCGGCCAGATATTCCGCCCTGCTTCGCCGGATACCAAATCGGACGCCGAAGTTTTCCATTGCAGGCCGCCGTCTGCGTTGAGACACACCACGTCAAGTCTGGCCGCGCTTATTCCAAATTGCGTTAGAATCCGGGTTGGACCGCCGGGCCGCGTTAGAACGGTATAAAGCTTCCCATTGGCCAGCGTGCAGGAGTAATGATCCAGTTCATTCATCAGCGTTGCAAGATCGGCCGTAGCACTGTTGGCGGGCAGCGGGCCATGGGGATATTGCCACAGCGTATAGCCGGAATTAATGTCCACCGCCTGAATGCGATCCTGCAAGTTCAGATACAGGGTACCCTTGCGGCAGGTGGGAAACGAAAACAATATATCCCCGGAACTTTTTCCGGTCGCCGGATCGACGGTCAGGCCGAATGCGGGCAAAAATTGCCGCAGTTGATTTTGATATTGGATGGAAGCGGCATTCGCCGGGTGGCTTTGCGCAAAGGTGTTCAAACGCCTGGTCCACATGACCGCCGCCGGCAGCGTTCCGCGGGCGGCCACGCCGTTGCGCTGGAAATTACCTTCAAAGGTCGGCCACACTCCGGGTGTAGAAGTACGCTGATACAGTGTTGAACGTTTTAACGCCCTTCGTGCATCAGTCAGGAGATTGACGCGCTTCCCGGCGATCAAACCTGCTGCGTGCGGCGCAGTTTTTGACAATTCCGCCAACAACGTTTGCGCCAGATCTGTATCCCCCGCCAGAGCAGCCGCAACCGCAGCGTTATGCAACAACATCGGATGCCCGGTTGCCGGACCGGGATGTTTAAGCAACTGTATCCAGATTCGCGCTGCCACGGCAAATCGCCCCCGCTCAAACTGCCTCTCCGCCACAAATTGCAGTCCACCGGCTGCAGCATCGGCGGCAAAATAGCGTTCACAGGCCTTGGTCAATGAAAACAGCGAACCCGCTTGCCGGGCGTGTTCAATAACCTGTCGGGCTTTTAAGCCGTATATCTGATTATACAAACCGTGCTGCACGGCCGGCATGGCCAACAGTGCCTTCCAGACAAACTTCCGCACGGATTCATACGTGCCATCCGGCTTTTCTATGACACTGCTTCCATATTTGCGGGCAATGTGCTGATACCTTCGCACAGCCTGGGTCAGGTGTCCGCTGGCGATGAGCCGCCGGGCCGTGCGCAGCAGGTCTCGGGCGCCAAAGGAATCATTGACTTGAATATGGGAAAAACTTCCCGGCGTGCCGTCGGTCGATTGAGAATGAATCACGCCAAGTTGCAAAGCCGGCATAGCTGGGTTGACAACTGCGGCCGGCGCAGACCCGGCGAATGGCAGGAAAATACAACAGCACACGGCCACGGCCCATCCGCCAAGCCGTGTCATGAACTGCGATGTTTTGCCTGCCGGGGCGGATTTCATATCGGTGAGGCTCCAAGGAGAATAGCGTAGTCAAAAGTTTAAGGGTTTACTCTTGGCCCGAACGGGGAAAATATTTCCCCCATAGCGCTTCAAGCCGCTGTCGGGCTTCGAAAGGTATTTTCGCTTTATCAGAAAAAATCGCCAACTCCAGTGCCCGGTGCGAGGGAAAATCCTCGCCGCGGGATTCCCAGATGCGTCCCAGGGCCGCCCGAATTAAATGCAGTGCGTTTTCGGATGCAACTTGCAGATGGCTGATAATTTCCCGCATAAGCTCCATCGGAACGTGCCCGGGGGCGTGGGGTTTCCAGGCGTCGTAATCGGTGATCAGGGCGATGGAGGCATAACTGATTTCCGCCTCGCGGGCGAGTTTCGCTTCCGGCAAAAGCGTCATTCCAATGACATCTCCACCCCAACTCCGGTGCAGCCGGGATTCGGCACGGGTGGAAAACGCCGGTCCTTCCATGCACACATAGGTGCCACGGGGATGCACCACGGCATCGGCGGCAAGTTCAGAGCGGCTTTCGTAAATAATATTTCGCAATTTCTCACAGACCGGCTCGGCAAAATCAACATGCACAGCCGCGTGGTCAAAAAAGCTTCCCGCCCGATGCACGGTGCGGTCAATCGCCTGATCCACCAGCACCAGTTGCCGCGGATGCAGATTTTCATTCAGGCTGCCCACAGCTCCCGATGCCAGAATCCACCGACAGCCCAGCATTTTCAGCGCGTAGATATTGGCACGATACGGAATCTGTGTCGGATTGAACACATGGCCCGCGCCATGACGAGCCAGAATCGCTACAGGAATCCCTTTCCAGTTGGCCAGAATCGGCGGGGCCGCCGGCGGCCCGAAAGGCGTTTGAATTTCCACGGCCTGCCCATCGCCGGGCATAAGCAGGTGCTGGCCCAAACCCGACCCGCCGATGATGCCTATTCGCTGCGTTTGTTCCATGTCCATTAACCCTTTTCAGAAGCCCTAACCAAGCCATTGCCGCCCATGAGTCCAGACAAATGAATCATACCATAGAGTCGCGTCTGCGTTGCGGCGCGGCGGTTGTTTTTTTCTCGTAACACCTGCTGCTACTTGTGGCCCGGCACTGCCTTTCGTATCCTTTGTCCACATCGAGATTGGAGAAAAGAACGCATGGCGGGTTATAATCCCAGTAGTATTGAAAAGAAATGGCAGCGGATTTGGCAGGAAAATCGGATATTCTCCGCGGAGATGCAGCCGGCCAAACCCAAGTATTATGTATTGGATATGTTTCCGTATCCGTCCGGGGAAGGTTTGCATGTCGGGCATCCTGAAGGTTATACGGCGACGGATATTGTCACGCGCTATAAGCGGGCGGCCGGATTTAATGTCATGCACCCCATGGGCTGGGACGCCTTTGGTCTACCGGCTGAACAGTACGCCATTAAAACCGATACCCACCCGGCGGTAATAACCCGAAAAAATATAGAGCGCTTCCGCGCCCAGCTGCAAGCCATCGGTTTTTCTTATGATTGGCACCGCGAAGTCAATACCACCGACCCGCAATATTACCGCTGGACCCAGTGGATTTTTCTGCAACTGTATGACACTTGGTATGACCCCCGGCAGCAAAAGGGTCGGCCGATTGCCCAACTCGCGGCTGAATTTGCAACCGGCCGCCGGGCGCTGCCGCCATCCGCTGGAAATAAAAGCTGGTCACAGTTAGATGCGCACCAGCAGCGACGCGTGCTGGAAGAATACCGTCTGGCGTATGAAATTGAGGCTCCCGTCAACTGGTGCCAGGCTCTGGGCACGGTTCTGGCCAATGAGGAAGTTATCGACGGCAAAAGCGAAGTAGGGGGCTTCCCGGTGGAGCGCCGCCCCATGCGGCAGTGGATGTTGCGCATCACCGCCTACGCGCAACGCCTGTTGGACGGTCTGGAGGCACTGGACTGGTCTGAATCGTTAAAAATGATGCAACGGAACTGGATTGGCCGCTCGGGAGGGGCCTTGGTGCGGTTTGCCATTGCAGACTCTGCCTCGGAAGTCACCGTTTTTACCACCCGTCCTGATACACTCTTCGGGGCCTCGTATCTGGTTCTGGCACCGGAACATCCGCTGGTAGATTTAAACACGGAAATGAACATCATATCGGCGGCGTGGCCGACGGAAATTCCGGAGCGCTGGCGATCTGGTGCCGGCTCTCCGCGCGAGGCGGCGGCGGCGTATCAGAAAAATGCGGCGTCGCGCTCCGAGCGGCAGCGCCAGGAAGACAACACAAAAACCGGAACATTTACCGGTGCCTATGCCGTTAATCCGGTAAACAATCAACGTATACCCATATTTATTTCTGATTATGTGTTAATGGGTTATGGCACCGGTGCGATCATGGCCGTTCCGGCGCATGATCAGCGCGATTTCGATTTTGCCAACGCCATGGAGCTTCCCATTCGCCGGGTTGTCAGCGCCGCTGCGGATCAAGCCGATGCCGGAAAACTACCGCTGGAATCGCCGGGCTTTGCGGTGAATTCCGCACAGCTTGACGGTTTAAGCACCGCCGAGGCCAAAAACAGAATCTGCGAACATCTGGAGCAGGAGTCGCTGGGAACCCGGCAGATCCATTATAAAATCCGGGACTGGCTTTTTTCCCGACAGCGCTATTGGGGTGAGCCGTTCCCGTTAATACACTTGCAAGAGGGTACGACGGTGCCATTGGCGGAATCCGAACTGCCGCTGACGCTGCCGGAAGTTAAGGATTTTAAACCCACCGGCACCATGGAGCCGCCCTTATTTAAAGCCACCGCCTGGCATCAGGTGCATGTGGTACTGGATGGTCCGCCCGAAAATTTACAGGCGCGCGTAGTATCGGCCGGAACGCCCGGTGCGGTACCGGCGCGGCGTGAACTCAATACCATGCCGCAATGGGCGGGATCGTGCTGGTATTATCTGCGTTATATGGACCCTGCGAATACCAGGCAATTCTGCGATCCGGAAAAAGAAAAATATTGGATGGCCGGCGGGGTGGATTTATACGTCGGCGGTGTGGAACACGCCGTTCTGCATTTGCTCTACTCCCGATTCTGGCACAAAGTGCTCTTTGATCGCGGCCTGGTAAGTTCGGACGAACCATTTCGTAAATTGGTCAATCAGGGGCTAATTCTCGGTGAGGCGGAGTATACGGTCTTTGCATTGGAGAGCGGCCAACGGGTATCGGTGACAGATATTGATCCGGAGTTTTCCACACGCGTTGGGGAAAACGGCAAAGCGGAGATTATCAGCCGGCATAAATCAACCGGAGCCTTGGCGGTGGGGCAGGCATGTGATCCGGCCATGGTGGAGAAACGCGGCGACGTATTTGTCCTGAAAGCGGATAACAATATTCAGGTGGATGCCCGATCCTTTAAAATGAGTAAATCGCGCGGCAATGTGGTCAATCCTGATGATGTCATCGCGGAATATGGAGCCGACTCTCTAAGGCTTTTTGAAATGTTCATGGGACCGCTGGAACAGGTCAAGCCCTGGAGCACCGCCGGCGTTGAAGGCGTTTATCGCTTTTTACAGCGCGTGTGGAGAAATCTTCTGGGCGGCGACGATGGCGTGTTTCGCGTGGTACAGCCGCATGGCGATGGGAAGTGGACCTGCCAGGGCCGCGAGTTGTCGGCGGCGGAAGTGGAAATAGCCCTGCGTGACGCGGCGGCCATTCTCCGGCCGATGCACCGACTGATTCGCAAAGTCACGGCAGATATTGAACGATTGGCCTTTAATACCGCGATCAGCGCGATGATGGAATTCAACAATGCACTGGCGAAGCTGACATTTGTACCGCTGGACGCGGCGTTGAATCTTCTGCGCGTGCTGGAGCCGTTCGCGCCGCATATCGCAGATGAGTTGTATCATGAACTATCCGGCCCGGACGCGGCTGTATCCATCGCATTATTGCCCTGGCCGGGATTTGATGAAAGCCTGTGCGTGGATGAAGAATTGGATATTCCTGTACAGATTAACGGTAAGCTGGCGGGGCGTATTCGTATTGCGGTGACCAGTGATGAACAACAGGTGTTCAACATCGCGTTGGCTGATCCGCAGGTGGTCAATCGTTTGGCGCAGCGTGCAATAAAGAAGAAAATCTATATCAAAGGCCGCATGATTAATCTCGTGGTATAAGGGAACGTCAGGACACGTATATGCAGCAATGGTACAACCGCGTAATTACCGGCGAGGCGGTGGGTGTACTTGCGGCGTTGCTGCGCGCCGTATTGCGGGTGGTTTCCGTTATCTACGCCCGCGTCGTGGAATGGCGCAATATCGCGTATGACCGGGGATGGAAACAGGTCACGCGTCTGCCGGTACCGGTGATTTCTGTTGGTAATATCACCACGGGCGGCACGGGGAAGACGCCGACGGTCATTATGATTGCCCGGTGCTTAAGCGAAGCCGGATTAAAGCCGGCAATTTTGACCCGCGGCTATGGTGCCGCCAAGGGCCGGCGCTCGGATGAAGTGATGGTCATGGAGCAGGAATGTCCGTCTGTGCCGGTGGTCATTAATCCGGATCGGATTGCCGGCGGCCAGGAAGCCATCGCCCGGCATCAGGCTAATGTGCTGATTTTAGATGATGGATTTCAGCATCGCCGTCTGGGGCGTGATCTGGATATTGTTCTTCTTGATGCCACAAGTCCGTTGGGAGTTCCGGGGATGTTTCCACGCGGCACCTGGCGGGAAGGCCCCGCGTCGCTGGTGCGGGCACATCATATTATCCTGACACGCTGCGAGCAGGTTTCCGGAGAACTTACGGATTTGGCTGCCGGATTATTAACGCAATGGGTAAATCCGCGCCGGATTTATAAACAGGTAACGGAAGTCCTGGGTGTATTTGATCAGAACGGCAATCCGGTTGAGGTGGCCGACCAGAACGTTCTGGCGTTTGCCGGAATCGCCAACCCCGATGGATTTGTCCGGACACTTTCTGATCTGGGACTGCACGTTTCCGCGGGGTGCTGGTTTGATGATCATCACCACTATGCACCGGAACTGGATTTTCCGGAAATGTTAAAACTTACCGCCGACCGGCGGCCCGCCGCCTGGGTAACAACCTCCAAAGACTGGGTTAAACTGCGGGCTTTTACTCCCCCGGTGCCGCTTTGGCATGTGCGTATTGCCGCCCGAATTACCGGAGTAGCCGGCGAATTATGGCGGCAGTCGCTGGCTGATTTAGCTGACAAAAAGTAAAGTGATATGATGATTCATCCATCCAGTGAATTACTTGCATCCGTTGAGGCCTTCGGCCGGCCGCGTATTTTGGTGGTCGGCGATCTCATTTTGGATCAATATGTGTATGGCGACGCGGAACGCTTAAGCCCCGAAGCGCCGGTGCCGGTGGTGCGGGAACGATATCGGCAAATGCGTGTCGGCGGTGCAGCCAATGTCGCGGTTTTTCTTGCGGCGTTGGGCGCTGTGCCGGTGCTGGCCGGCGTCATTGGAAACGACGCGTCTGGTGTCGCTTTGAAGGAGCTTCTGGCGGCGGCGCACGTCGATGCCAAGGCCGTGATCGCCGCAGCGGATCGCCCCACATCAACCAAAACGCGCTTTATCGGTTTGGCCCAACATCGGCATCAGCAGCAGATGCTTCGCCTGGATCATGAAACGCTGGAGCCTGTTGATGCAGGTGTGGAGCAGCGACTGCTGGCGGCTTTGGAAGCGGAAATTCCGTCGTGCCATCTGGTGTGCATTGAAGATTACAACAAGGGCCTGCTTTCCGATGCCGTGTGCCAAAAAATTATTTCCATGGCCCGCGCCGCGGGGCGGGAAGTGCTGGTCGATCCGGCGGCCATAAAAGATTATCGTCGCTACCATGGTGCTACGGCCATCACACCCAATCGCACGGAAGCGGAACTGGCCGCCGGATGGCGATTGGAAAATTTTCAGGAGGAGGCCCCGCGCCTGGCGGCAACGCTTCTGGAGCAGTTAAATCTGGATGTGTGCGTTTTAACGCTGGACCGGCACGGCATGTATCGCCTGGAGCGGGGAAAACCGGGCGTGTTGCACCCCACGCGGCCGCGTAATGTCTATGACGTAACCGGAGCCGGTGATATGGTGCTGGCGATGCTGGCCATGGCCCGAGCCAATGGTGCGTCATGGAGCGTGGCGATGGATTTAGGAAATATTGCCGGCGGCCTGGAGGTGGAAAAATTTGGCTGTGTGCCTTTATCCCGTACGGAAATTGTGGATGAATTACTGCAAATGGATTCAGCACCCCGGCGAAAAATATTATCATTACCCCGGCTGCTGGAGCGCCTGCCTTCCCGCCACAGCGCCCAGCGTATTGTATTTACCAACGGCGTATTTGATATTCTCCACGCGGGGCATGTTCAATATTTGAACTTTGCCCGCAGCCAGGGTGATGTGCTGGTGGTGGGGGTAAACTCGGATGAATCCGTCCGGCGGCTCAAAGGCCCGAGCCGGCCTGTTAATCCGCTGGAGGATCGCATGGCGGTTTTGGCGGGCCTGGAGGCGGTGAATTTTGTTACCGCGTTTGAGCAAGACACGCCGCTGGAATTGATATCCGGGATAACCCCGGCGATATTGGTTAAAGGTGCCGATTATCAGGATAAGCCGGTGGTAGGGCGGGAATGGGTTGAAGCGGCGGGGGGCAAGGTGGTGCTGGCACCGTTTTTAGAAGGCCGCTCCACAACGCGGGTTGTGGAAAAATCACGGTCAGTCGCTGATTAGCCGGCGGTGAAACAGGCGTTAATGGGCTGTCGGGATGATACCTGCGGCAAGATGTTCCAGAGAAGGTGTTATGATGTCTGAACGTGCCGTTTTTCTGGATCGGGACAATACCATCATCGCCAATGACGGGTATCTTGGTGATGCTACCGGGGTTAAACTGCTGCCCGGTGCCGCAGCGGCAATTGCTTCGCTACGGCGGTTGGGATTTCGCATCATTATCGTAAGCAATCAAAGCGGGGTAGCCCGGGGAATGTTTGATGAAGCGGCGGTGGAAGCGGTTAATCAGGAGATGATTCGCCAACTCAAAGAACAGGCCGGTGCCCATGTGGATGCCAGCTATTACTGCCCCTATCATCCCGATGCGGTGGTGCCGGAATATAAATTGGACCATGAATGGCGCAAGCCCAAGCCCGGCATGCTGAAAGCCGCCTGTGCGGATTTTAATCTGGATCTTGGGCAGTCCTGGATGATTGGCGATCAGCCGCGGGATGTGGCGGCCGGGGCCTTTGTGGGGTGCCGGACGATCCTGCTTTCGGATCCGGAAAAACTGATGGAAGGCCATGACAATGTGCCGGCTATTACACCGAATTTTATTGTGCGATCACTGGCGGATGCGGCGCGGATTATTCTGCGCGAAGGCAACAGTCCCAATCGTGATCCGGCCCCGGTGCCGTTATTACCATTGGATGCCGCCGCAACTGCGGAAGATACGCCGGCACGCTCCGGCAGCTCGCCTGGCGGAAGCCTGCCCGCGGATACCGAAGCGCTGGCTGCGGCTGTCGCTGCAAAATTAACGCCTCACGCCGCCGAACCCATCAAACCGGTGCTGGAGGATATTCTTCAGCAACTGCGCAGTGCGCATAGAAATAGTGAGATCGCTGAATTTTCCCTTTCGCTGCTTCTGGCCACCGTTATTCAGGCTGTGGTTGTGCTGTGTCTGGTGCTGGGTGCCTGGGATGCACTGACGGCAATCCACAGTGTCGCCACCGCACACAATCCTTACTGGTGGAATTATCGCATTTTATATCAGCTTACGGCGCTGGAATGGATGGCCGCAGGCTTGATCCTGCAGGTGATGGTCGTGGCGCTTTTACTGCGGTACCGCAATAAACAATAGATGGATCCCTGGAGATAGTCCCCATGCCCGTTCGCCCTGTTATTGGTATATCCCCCGACAATCAAGCCGCCAACCAACCTGAACCTGTTTACGAACTCCCCGCGTTCTATGCCGGGGCGGTGGAAAAAGCGGGGGGAATTCCCGTCTTGCTGCCGCACACGGCGAATCCGGCGATGCAGGCCGCTTACATGGACATGATCGACGGCCTGCTGATCCCCGGGGGTAACGACCTTGATCCGGCGCTTTATGGTCAGGCTCCGCACCTGACCCTGCGCCCCTTGGATTTGCTGCGCCAGAAATTTGATCTGGCGATGCTGGCTCTGGCGCAGGAGCGGAATATGCCGACGTTGGGAATATGTTTGGGGTGTCAGGCGATGAATGTGCAGCGCGGCGGTTCGCTGCATCAGTACCTGCCCGAACTGCAACGTGCCAACCCGCTCGCTCACGCCGCTAATCCGGCGGATTCAACTGACAAAAATGTCTGGCACAATGTATCGCTGGTGCGCCAGTCAAGGATGCGCGCTATACTTAAGTCTGATGACGTAGTCGTCAACAGCCGCCATCGGCAGGCGGTTGACCGCTTGGGCACCGGACTGGCAATGTGTGCTACCAGTCCCGATGGCGTAATAGAGGCAATAGAAGATGACAGCTTGAAATTCTGGATTGGTGTGCAATGGCACGCCGAAACGCTCACCGAATCGCCGCACGGGGAGTTGTTTAATGCGTTTGTTGCCGCAGCGGCGCTGAAACTTAACCAATCAAACTGACAGGAGGCATTAGGTATGTCCTTTAATTTCAAATCCTTTTTTACTGATGCGTTACCCTATGATCAAGTGCTGCAGCAGTGTGCGAATTCCGAGCAGCGCCTGCGCTGGCAGAATCTTTATGACAGTGTGGTGCTGACGCCGCAGCAGAAATCTCTGCTGCAGGGTTTTCGCAGGAAAATGGACGTGTTGTGTCTGGTGGGTGTCTGGTGCGGTGACTGCGTAAACGCCTGTCCCATTTTTCAGCGATTCGCCGAGCTTACGAACACCATTGATCTGCGCTTTGTAAACCGTGATCAGAAATTTGATCCTGCCGCCTCCGATCCCGGAACGCAGTTGGCCAATGAATTGTCCATCTGCGGCGGACCTCGTGTGCCGGTGCTGGTATTTCTTTCGCAGGACGGCTTTGAATGTGAGCGTTTTGGGGAACGCACGCTGGCCACGTATCGCTCCAAGGTGGCTGCCATGCAGGGGGCTACGTGTTCCACGGGGCTATTTGGTCCGCCCGCGGATTTGCTGCAAGCCAACATCGCGGAATGGTTAACGCATTTCGAGCGGGTCCAACTGATGCTGCAAACCAGCCCGCGGTTAATGCGCCTGAATGGTGAAGCGTGACGCAGGGCCGACGCAGCGCACTGTACATAAGTCCCCGGCTGGTGCACAATAGATACCGGCCACGGACGGTACTGAAGTTGGATGGTTATCCATGCGTCGCATTAAACATACGAACAAATTTCTGGTTATGCCCTTCATTTTAAGTGTGGGTGTCATAAGCTGGGCGGTTTTGCTGGCGTCGCTGCTGGCGGTGGCGCTGATTGTTCTTTCCCCGGCGATTCACGATATGCATCAGGCGCAGGTGACGCGCAACAATCTCCGCGCTACGCTGTCGCTAATCAATGAAAAAATTGCCCTGCAAAATCATTTTATCAAGCTGGCGGATACCGATCAGCGGCTCATGCAACGCCTGGCGGACCGGCAGTTAAACATCGTGAACCCCAATGAACAAGTGCTCCCCCTGGCCAACGACACCCGCCCGCGCGATGTTCAAAGCCTGATTGATGAGGCCCTGAAACCCATCGAACCCAAGCCCGTACCCCCCGTCCCCTGGATTATCAACATCGTCCGATTTAATGCCATCCGCGGACCGCTGATAATTTTGGCCTTGTTTGGTTTTGTCGTAGCATTTCTGCTGGATATCCGGCGGACTTAACCGATGGGCGGGCCTAGGTTACGGGGACAGGGTACAGTTGCAGGGGACGGTCTTTCGGGGATGGGCCGGTTGGCGGCTGGCGGGCTATGTGATGCGTTGGACGATTTTTTGTTGTTTGAGAAAATCGAAGTGTGCACAGAGACGTTTGGCAAGGGATTTGTGTCGCATCAGTACGCCTACTTCGATATTTCTTTTTACATGCAGCGGCGGCAGGCTACTCGGGGAGAGTAACGCGATAATGAGTGCTTTTATACCGACTGGAGACGAGGGGAATCGAACCCCCATCTGCGCATTGCGAACGCGCCGTCCTCCCATTGAACGACGTCCCCCGGTACAGGTACTAAATTAA
>JAKBCC010000168.1 GCA_021808105.1 Planctomycetota bacterium | reverse complement strand
GTGCCTTTGCGGCGCTGCGCCAGAAGCCATGCGGGCTTGAGCATCAGGCTCCAGAAAAAGCTTCCCACCGGTGCGGCACGCATCAAGGGTGCCATTGAGGCGTAATCCGGTTCCCATTGTTTTCCAGTCAGCGCTTTGTTTCCCCAGCCTGATCCGTCAGCCAGAATTCATAACTAAGCCAGACCCGCAACGCATTGAGCCGCAGACTGCGGGCAAATCCAAGATCCCGTAGCGTCATTTTTGGATCGTAATGTTGCCACATTTGATAAGCATTCCACGCTTGAGCCGGTATATAGATCGCCCCATAGGGAAGCGACCGCGTAGCCGCGGAGTCTCCGCTGCCGCGCAGCGCAGTCGTGTATTTTTCCTCTGTGTTAGCCGCGGCAGTTGCTGTAACAGAACCGAGGGCCGCAATGCCGGCGACTGCGCCCTGTAGAAATTTCCGGCGATTAACCGTGGTACGGTCCGTGTCACCAGGTAATTCAGACATTACCCGATTGCTCATAACTCCATTTCCTCAAGATTGCCGCTTGTGATCGTGCAAAGCGGCCATACCTTAATATAACGTCCGGTCACACGCATGGCTGCAAATGAAATATACAGACTCTGCGTTAAAATGAATATCGTCGCCTGCATGTTGCCGGTTAAGCCGTCGCGGATAAGATGAGATGCGCGGATATACTTCGGCAACGGTTTTACTGGCAAGAAACTTATGAGCAGCACACATCCTGAAATTCCGAATCGCCCAATGTTATGGTTTTCCCGTGCGCAGTTAATGCAGATAGATCAGCGGGCCGTGGAGGATTTCGGAATCCCGGTGCTGGTGCTGATGGAAAATGCCGGGCGGGAGGTAGCTCAAGTTGCACGCTCTTATATGATGGAAGGGTCATCGGTGCTGATTCTGGCCGGGGCGGGAAATAATGGCGGCGATGGGCTTGTGGCGGCGCGGCATTTGGCCAATCACGGGCATCGGGTGACAATTCTGCTGACGGTTGATGAACATAAGTTCACCGGCGCAGCATTAACGCAACTTCAGATCATCCGAAAAATGGGGATCCCCCTGGCCATTCTTACGCCGCAACAAGACGCATTCACACAATGGTTGGAGAACAGCGACGTTGGCGACGCCGTGGTGGATGCCATATTCGGTACGGGGCTAAATCGCCCCTTGGATGAAGTAACACAAGATCTGATCGCCCAGGTAAATCAGTCAAATCGCCGGGTAATAAGCGTGGATATTCCCTCAGGGTTGGATTGCGATATGGGCCGGCCCATGGGCGTTGCGGTGCAGGCTGCCCACACCATAAGCTTTTGCGGCATGAAAATCGGATTTGAATCAGCGGAGGCCATCAGCTATCTGGGCCAGATTTCCATTGGTGACATTGGTGCCCCGCAAGCCCTTTTGCAAGCGTGTGCACAGACGCGTTAACAGGACAGATTTACCGCCGTAACATCCCGTCACGGTTCGATACAACGCGGCATCTGAAAAGCCAGCGGAAAAACATTGACTTTGCACCCCGGCAACGTGTATCGTTGAATTCGGGCAAACGTGCCCTTGGCGGGGCAGAGGAATTATTTTATGCAGTGTTTCACAAAACAGTCAGTATATTTCGGATGTGGAATAGCTCTTTCAATGTCTCCATTTGTTTGCCACAGCGCTGGTGCGCAAACCACTACGACACTCGCGATTCAAAATGTCGCCCAGGATGTGGCTTATTCTCCGCAAATCCACGCCATTCTAAAAGACCCCTCGACCGGGGCCGTTTTGCAGGGTAACGGTACCTACGGTGGTTACGGCAGCTACAGTTCCTCACTTAGTGGCTCCGGGCCGTATTACGACATTCAAGGCTATTTGGACACCGGAACCAGCGGAATATTACTTAGCCAGGGAGCGCAGCAGGGGCTTGGTGTAAAGCTCGCCACTTATAACGGAACACCGGTGACCTACACCGATACCGGCCTGGGTGGGGCGGCATCATACAATGTTTCAACGCCGTATGATCTGGCAACAGCCCAAGCAAGCTCCGGCAATTATGATCAGCAGCCTCCCACTACTGCCTACACCAATGACATTGGCTCGGTCCAAATGGAAACCTCAACCAGCGGCGGATATAACATTCTTGGAATGCCCGTGATGCAGGGAAAGGTGACAGTCTTCCATCCGGGAAACTTCAACGACTTAACCAACCCCATACCCACAACCAGTTATATATACAATCCTGGAACGCCCTATAATCCGAGTTCTCTTAACACCGATCCGGGTATTGTTCCAACGCCCTATAAGGTGCAGTTGAGTTTCGCGTCGTTTTCCAATTCCTCGTTAATTCAGCCCACCGGTGCGCCCGGACCCGTTGAAGATGCCAATCCTTTCATCGGCCCCAACCCGCTTGATCCCCAGGGTTCCACCGCAGGCATTCCGCCCGTGCAACTGGCGCTAAGCGAGCCAACTGCCGGCGGAGCTGTTACGCGCACCAGCACGGGAAGTTTTCTGTTTGATACCGGCGCACAGGTATCCTTCATTTCCACAGCGGAGGCGGCAAATCTTGGAATCTCAGAAACGGTCAACAGCAACGGTACAACAACCTTGATTTACACCGATACCGGCAAGGCTGTCCCCAATCAGTTTTCTCCCCCCATCGCCGGTGCCGGTGGAAGTTCTGCCAGCCCCGCCGGATTCTATCTGGATTCATTGACCCTGCAGACGACCACCGGCCAGGCTATTAAATTTGTCAATGCTCCCGTTGCGGTGCTTAATATTACCGTAACAAATCCCACCACGGGCCAACCCCTCACCCTCGCCGGCGACCTGGGCATGAACTTTTTTGAAAGCGGCGGCTTAACCAACAATTTTAATAACGGGTTTCAATGGTTTACCCTGGATCAACCCAATGGCCTTCTTGGCATTTCCCCGGTATTACCAATTCCCGGAGATGCCAACGGCGACGGTGTGGTAAATAATGTTGATCTTGCCACAGTGCTAGCCAATCTGAATCAACCCTCGGGGGGATTGTGGAGTAAAGGGGACTTTACGGGCACTGGAACAGTTACCAACGCCGATTTAGCGATCGTTCTCAGTAACCTCAACACCGGTAGCCCGACAGCCACTGCAGCGATGCTTGCCAATAGTGCGGCATCGGTGCCCGCCCCGGCATCTTTAGCCCTGCTTGCCTTGGGCATTTTGGGAACCCTTGGCCTCAAGAAACGTAGTCGGACAAGCTATAGCCAGGACTTGTAACTGTGATAATTTTTCCCCCGCACGACCTTGCAGAAAACCCCCGCATAGCCGGCGGCATTGCCGGTAATGTTCAAAGAGAGCGCCGCGCAAATCGGCAAGTTGCTTTGGTATTACTCCTCAAGCGCGGGGGTAGGGTCCAGCGCCACCCGCCGGGACCCGTTTGGGCATCACGAGCATTTAAAACCCCGCCCGCTGGCCAGCAACCCGTTCTCCGCATTACAATCACCGCCTTGGATGTGTGTTTATTAAACTCCATGACAGGAAATTCAAATGGCTGATATTCAACCCCTTGCGGCGATTCGTTATCCGCAGAGCGAACAAACCGCTCTTATTTCTCCCCCTTACGATGTGCTTTCCAGTTCGGATAAAGAGCATCTGCTGGCGAAAAATCCGCACAATGTTGTCTCTATTGATTTGCCGCACGTGCCCCCCAAAAATGCCGGCCCCGCCCAGGCGTATGAACTGGCCGCAAAAACCCTCACAGACTGGATCCAGCAGGGCGTGCTGCAGCGCGATGTTACCCCCGCCCTGTACCCTTATGAGCAAACCTATACCTATGATGGCAAAGCGTATCATCGCCGCGGATTATTCTGCCGCGTGCGGCTCGAAGAGTTCGGCCCGCAGGGCACCATTCATCCCCATGAACAAACCTTCAGCGGCCCCAAGGAAGATCGTCTGATGCTCATGCGGGCCACACACGCGAATCTGTCTCCCGTGTTCGGCTTATATGATGACGCCTCCAATGTCGTGACGGATAAATTATTTGCCGCCATCGCCAACCACGCCCCACTGGCCACCGCAAAACTTCCATCTCAGGATGGCCAGTCGCATGTCACATCCAAACTCTGGCAGGTAAGCGATCCGCACGTAATTGCGCTGGTGCAGAGCTTGATGCGGGAAAAACATCTTTACATTGCCGATGGGCACCATCGCTATGGCACCTGCCTGAATTATCGGGCGGAAATTACAGCGAAAAATGGAGCTGCTTTACCCACGGATCACGGTGCCAATTTTGCCTTGTTCGTGCTGATCGCCATGCAGGATCCCGGCCTGATTGTTCTGCCTACCCACCGTGTCGCGGCCAATCTCACCGGATTTTCCATTGACGCATTTCTTCAGGCCGGCTCAAGTCAACTCCAGCGCGTGTCCGAAGAACTTGCCGGCGATGATATGGATCAACTTGAAAAGCGATTACCGGAGTTCGGCCTGCACGCCATGGGCATTTATGATCCCAAGTCTGATCGGGTAGTTGTGGTGCGGCCTATAGAAAAAGATCCCTTGGGGAAAATCACTGGCGATCCGGCCCTGGCGGGTAAGTCCGAAGCGTGGCGGCAACTGGATGTCGCGATCTTGCAGCATCTGATATTCGACCGCATCGTGGCTCCGGCATTCGCCCCAGGCCAGGCCATGCAATGGGCCTTTCCGCATGTAGCGCATGAAGTCCGGGAAATGTGCCGGTCGGGACAGTATCAGGCCGGCTTTGTTTTACAGCCTACCCCCCTGGAATCGGTGCGGCAGTTGTGCAATGCCAATGAACTTATGCCGCAGAAGAGTACGTTTTTCTATCCCAAACTGGCCACCGGGATGGTCATAAATTCTCTGTCATAATGGATATCTGTGTCGCCCGGACGATTCCGGAAAATTGCGGGTACCGCCATCGCCCGGGACAACAAACTGCCTCAAGCTGCGTTAGGCCTGTGGAAGCATCCGGGCTGCGGAAAAATTAAAAAGCGCAGCCGCCAATGCCAAGACAACTTGGGTCCTAGTACAGGTTGACGAAATGCCGGTAATCGCCACGGTCGCACTGCACTTTTTAGGCCAGCAGGGTTTTGCCTGGTGGGGCGTGGTGGCGTTGGCGGCGGGAATCGCGCTGGGCATTTACAGTTGGCTGAATGTGCGGCCAACAACATCGGACTCCTCCGTTGCGGCCCGGGAACCTATACCATGGACAGCCATCATCGGTGCCGGGGCAGCCATTATTTACGGCCTGACCGTGATAATTTTCCCCGCCACACGCGAAATTGTTGTCGCAGCGCTGTTTACCTTTGCCATCGCCGGTCTGGCGGTCTGGTTATTTTATAAACGTGTTTATCAGGTGCTGGGCAAGCGTAGAATAGCATCACTTTTCGCCCTGCGTCTGATGGGTATGGCCTTTATTTTACTTCTGATGTTTCAGCCCGTGCTGGCCTGGATCACCGTTCCGCATGTGATGCCTGCCCTGGGCATTATGATTGACGCCTCCGGCTCCATGAGTGTCAATGATCAACCCAATGAACCCAGCCGCTATCTGCTTAGTGTGCAGGCGGCCCACATGCTCATACACAGTCTTAAAGGTCGTTTTGCCATTAAATGTTTTGCTTATGACGGTATTCATAATGCTGCACTGACCAGCCCCGCGCAATGGACCGCCATCGCCCCGGATGGCAAACAGACCGATCTGCCCGCCGCGATTAAAATGGCGGTGAATTCCGGCGTGCATCGGTTGGTACTTTTCAGCGACGGCATTCAGAACGGCCCAACCAAACTTCGTACCCTGGCCCATCTGCCGCTGAGAGTTTATCCCGTGGGCGTTGGTTCAACATCTACCCACGCCAGAGGTGTACCGCAAATTGAAATTGTGCGCGTCAACGGCCCGCAGACGGCACCGGTTGATACCCAGGTGACACTGACCGCATTAGTTCGCTCCAGTGCCTTTAATGACCGTACTATTCATGTGTATCTCATGCAGAAAAACAAAACGCTTGCCCAGCATCGGCTGGTCCTGCATTCCGGCCCGGTGCCGCAAAGCGTACAGTTTAAATTCACACCGCAAAAAGTGGGCCGCCTGGTCTTAACCGCCCGCATTCCCGTGGACCCCGCCGAGCGTACCACTGCGGGTAATAAACAGCAGTTTCCCATGCTGATAACCAATCCTAAAATTGCGGTGCTGTATCTGGAGGGACGCATTCGTCCGGAAGTCGGACCGCTGGAGCAGGACTTATCGACGGATCCCAATGTGGATCTGGTCAGCTTGATTCAGACCCGCCCCGGCTATTTTATGGTGCGCGGGGCCAACAAACATCTTACCGCTCTGCCGGACACGTTACCCCAATGGAAACAATTTAAGGTCATTATCCTGGGCGATGTGCGTTCAAGTTTTTTAACGCGAGCCCAGCAGGATCAGCTTAAAAATGTCATTCGCAACGGGGCCGGATTAATTATGATTGGCGGCCAGCAGAATTTCGCCGGCGGTGATTGGGGCCAATCCAATTTAGCCTCGGCCTTTCCCATTGATCTCCAACCGGTGCAACCGCCGCAGCTTGATTCCTCGTTTGTTCCCCAGCTTACGGCGTTTGGCGCACAAAGCCCGATCTTCCAGGGTATTACGACATGGTTTACTACGCCCACCGGTGCGCCGCCCAAAAATCAACTCCCCAAGCTCGCCGGATGCGTGGCGTTCGCCGGTGCAAAACCCGGAGCCACCGTATTATTAACCGATCCGGAGGCGCAAGTCAGCGGCCAACCGGCCATTGTTCTGGCAGTGCAGCATTATGGCAAAGGCCGCGCTGCAGCTTTTGCCGCCGA
>JAKBCC010000167.1 GCA_021808105.1 Planctomycetota bacterium | reverse complement strand
GGAAGATGTGGACAATCTGATCGACTTTATTACGCAGCGATTCATCCCCGGCGAACACGACCGCCGCAAGCTCAACGCCGACGTCAAATTATGGATCACCCGTCATCCCGATTATGCGTGGCCGGGAAATTTCCGGGAGCTGGAGCAGTGCGTAAAAAATATTCTGGTGCGGCGCAACTATCAGCCGCCGGAATTATCGCCCGGCGATAACCAATCTCCCGATTTAACCCGGATTCGTGACGGCGTGATGACCGAGCAGGAACTGTTGAACTTTTACACCACTCTGGTATACCAGAAAGCTGGCACCTATGAATCCGCCGCGCGGAGCCTCGGCATCGACCGCCGAACCGTAAAATCCCGCGTCACCGGCCCCATGAAGGCGTTACGCGGGCATTCACGCCATACAACATTGAAAGGGGTACTGCACCATGACCGCATCACTTAAAATTCATCCTTCCATAATCCCGGAAAAGTTATCCAAAGCGGTTTCCCGCCGAAGATTATTGCAGACAATTGGCTCTGCGGCACTTGTGAGCATGGCGCAGGGTTCACCCGTGCGAGCTACGCAGGCCGCGCCGGTGGGACCATCTGACGCCACGATCGGCTATGATCAGAAATTGCGTCCCCAGTTTCATTTCACTGCACTTGCCGGATGGATTAATGATCCCAATGGGCTGGTTTATGTCGATGGCGTATACCATCTGTATTTTCAATTTCTGCCCCATACCCTGCAAGGAAGTTCCGGCAACAAATATTGGGGACATGCCATCAGCCGGGATCTTGTGCGCTGGCACCAAGTGCCAGTAGCTATCAGTCCTGACAAATATGGGGGCATCTGGAGCGGGTCGGCCGCCGTAGATACGCTCAACACGGCTGGTTTTCAGAAGGGCAACAAACCTCCAGTCGTGGCGATGTACACCGCCGGAGGTGGTTCATCCAAAATCTCTCAGGGAGAGCCTTTTACGCAATGTCTGGCTTACAGCAATGACGGTGGCTTTACGTTCACCAAGTATGCGCATAACCCGGTGTTGGGGCAGATAATATCAGGTAATCGTGACCCCAAAATTATCTGGCATGCGCCCTCGCACCGGTGGATTATGCCGTTGTTTCTTAATGGCTCCCGGGGTTTTGCACTTTTCAATTCGCCGGATTTAAAACACTGGACCAAACTTCAGGAATTACACTTCCCCCAGAGCCAGGAATGTCCAAACTTTTTCCCGCTGCCCCTGCATGGCAGGCCGGGTGAAGTTCGGTGGATATTTACCGGAGCCGACAGCCAATATCTGATCGGTCGGTTTGATGGCCGACGTTTTACACCGCAATCGGGACCCTTTGCCATGGACACGGGAAATAGTTTTTATGCCGCGCAGGTCTACAACAATATTCCCGCCAGGCAGGACCGAACCGTCCAAATCGGATGGATGCGCGGTGGCTCATATCCCGGTATGCCGTTTAATCAGCAGTTGAGCTTTCCCTGCACACTGACCCTGCGCGACACGCCCGACGGTCTGCGCGTCTGCCGGGAACCGGTGCATGAGATTGAGCACCTCTGGCAGCAGTCGCATCATTTCGGCCCATTCACACTCGACAATCGACGGCGTAATTTTCATGAGGTGACGGGCCATCAGCTGGATATTGAGGCGCAGATCCACGCGGGTACAGCCAAAGTGCTGGCACTGGAAGTTGCGGGACAAACCATTGAAGTTAATTTTACCACGCAGCAAATCAAGGCCCTGGGTGCCAAAGCATCCATCGTCGGTTTCACACCGACCAGCCCCTTGCGGTTAAGAATAATTGTTGACCGCACGTCCGTCGAAGTCTTTGCGCCGGATCATGCGGTTTCAATGAGTTCCTGCTATTTGCCGCCGGCGGGAAAATCCTCATTAGCCTGTTACTGCCAAGGCGGCAAAGCGGCCATCACATCACTGGCCGTGCGTGAAGTTGCCTCAGCGTGGAAGGATGCATAAAGCGGCATATCAGACAAAGATGCGGGCTGTCCACCTCGCATGATTCCAAATTCAACCGCCATGGTATCTGGTCTTGTTGGTATATCCGCACTTTGGCGGATAGAATTTTGCGATGCTTGCCCGTGTAACATTGCCGAACGGCGTTGTGGTTTACCAGTCGCGGCTCCTGACTGCCGTTGGGGTGCCACATGCCTTTTCCACGCGCATCGGTGGCGTTTCTTCGGTGCCATTTGATTCCTTGAATCTGGGCAATCCGCAGGGTGCCGTGCAGGATTCGGTTGACAACCTGCAGCGCAATTTTGCGATTCTGCTTTCCGCCTTAGGCTTGACCGATGTGCCGATGGCAACGGTGCAGCAGGTTCATGGATGCGAAGCGGCGTTGCTTCGGGCGGAAGGGGAGGGGGAATACAGTGAATCCGTTGCGGCTGAACTACGGGATCGCTTTCAAGGCCAAACTCGAGCGGATGCCATCATTTCGGACGTCGCATCCGCGGCGCTGGCGATCCGAATGGCCGATTGTGCTCCGGTTCTGTTGGCTTCGGAGGATGGCCGCACCGTCGCGGCAATCCATGCCGGGTGGCGCGGGGTAGTCAGCGGCGTTATTGCACGCAGCATCAGTGAAATCAACACGCTGGGAATAACATCCGACCGAATCCTCGCCTCCATCGGCCCGATGATCAGTGTGAAATATTTTGAAGTTGGATCCGAGGTTGCCGGGGAATTCCATGCCGCCGGCCTGTCCGCAGCCGTCACTACCGCAGGCTACACCAAGCCGCATGTTGATCTCGCCGCCGCGATCAAGCTGCAGTTGCAGCGATGCGGCGTTACCCGCATGGATGGCGGAAGCCTGTGCACCTATGCCAATGCCACCGATTTTTACTCCCATCGCCGCGACCAGGGAATCACTGGCCGAATGATCGCCATCATCCGCCCAGCGGCCGCGTAGCTCCGCAGCAAGCCCCGGGCACCGAATTCATTTTGCGCCCCATAGCTCAATGCGGCAACGTTGAGTTCAATGCGGAATGGCGTTTGATGACGCGACGCTCCATGTCCCGTCGCCAGCAGCCCACCGCGTGCCGCGTGATAGTGCATTTATTTTCCGTGATCCGTTCCCCATTCAACCCCAGCGCAAATAATCAATGCAATGCGGTAACCGTGGGATCAAAAAAAAGGCCCGGGGTGATCCTTAACCCCGAGCCACGCCTGCGTTGCTTAATTAACGGTTGGTGAATTTACCGCCTGTCATCGTGATGTTCCCAGCCATCGTGATCAAAACCCCCGATTCGAAATCCGACATAGGGCCGGAAAAACGGATGATAGAAGGGATGGTAATAGGGGTGGTAGAACGCCCAGGGACGAAAACATCCAGCCGAAAAATAAAGTGATGGCCCGTAATTGTACTGCGGGGCGTAATACGCCGGAGGATAATAGGTTGGTGGCGCGTAATAGACCGGCGGCGGGCTGTAAACGACCGGCGGCGGCACATAATACGGTGGGGTGTAGGCTACCGGCGGTGCGGCATTGAATACTGGGGGCTGCGCACCGGCTAAATTAGGAGCTTGAGCCCCAGCCATATTGGGTGCCTGCACATTGGCCATATTCGGAGCCTGAGCATAAGCAACCGGCGGTGAGCTATAGACCGGTGGCGGGCTATAGACCACCGGCGGTGGAACATAAACGGCCGGCGGCGGGCAATAGACTGGCGGCGGGACAAAAATGGGCCGTGGGCAGAATACCGGCAACGCAATGCCGACGCCAAAACTGATACCAACGCGTGCCTGCGCGGGCCGCGTCACCGCGAGCGTTAATGCGGCCGCAGCCGCGATTGCCAAAATTTTGGCAGTCTTGATCATGCGAGATGAATTGTTATGAAGCACATCAGTAAACATAAGGCAGCACTCCTTAACCATGCCGATAGGGGCGTTCTCAGGAGATATAACGCGGATCAGAGCATTCGGTTGCGATAACCGCGTTTATTTCCGTCTAAGAGATAGTTTACGCTTCGGAAATAATTAAGTCAATAAAAAACCCGATTTTTCATAGTTTTCGACTTTCACGTGCTTATATTTTACCCAGATATTATATTTATTCTCTTTTACGATATATGAAGTCTTATAACCGCGAATTTCCTATTTTTTATTAGTTTTTTGACGGTTTGTGGGATAAAATGCTTGAACTAGGTTAGAGAGAAGCCACGCGACGGATGGGCTTTAGAATTCTATTCTGATTCGTGTCGATGCGCGTGAGGAAGTTGTAAACGTGGGGCGTTCTTAAGGCCTTTTTAGCCTGGTTGTTCTGGGCAGTTTGTTGTGCACCCGTTAAGGGTACTGATATTGCACGAAGGATTTGGTGTTGTCGAAGTTTGCCGGCGCGGTGTGTTTTACGGGCATGGCAATTTTTCTTCGGCCTGATTTTGGAGATCGTCGCGTTTCGTCAGGATGGCGTGCGCAGGTGAGAGTTTGGCCCAACAGGTGGTTGAACCAGGGATAACTTTAAGCGTTATCCCGCAAGGATGCAGTGGAGACCCTCTTGTGGAGATATTGCATGCGTCGTTCAAGAACTTTAACCAAGGGCGAGAATTGGGAACTTGCAGTTCTGCTTTCTATTATGGTTGCCGTACTGCTGATGGCTACACTGGCATGGCGGTTAAGCCGCGTACCGCACCTTTGGGCGATGGTACCCCCGCGTGTGGCCATGGCCATCAGCAATACCCCTGATACCGCTCCCACCGCCAACCAGACGGTGGTGCAAGCCTCATCGCCGGCGGCTCCCGTTGTTATGCGATCGGTTATACCCCAGCAAGCTCGGCCCCTGGTTCAACGCAAGGCGATCGTTCGATTGCGCCCAGTTGCCCGCCCGGTAATCCGGCACGTGGATTCTTACTGGTTCCACGGGCAGCGGTATGTGTACATGAAAACATTAATTTTACGGGTTACCAGCTACGCGCCGGACCGCAGGTGCTGCTGGCCGTACCGCGGTACAACCACAGCTTCCGGAGCAAGCGTATGGACGAATCATGGTCATCTGGTAGCAGCCGATACGCACCTGATTCCCTTTCATTGCATGGTGCGCGTGCCGGGGTATGACTATGACCATCCGGTTCCGGTGCTGGATCGAGGCGGAGCGATTCACGGCTATCGTCTGGACGTGCTGGCGCCCACCTTTTGGAGCGCGCAACATTGGGGCGTAAAGCTCCTGCGTGTAAAAATCTATCGCCCGGTTGCCAGATGGTGACTTTCCCGGCATAGTGGCGATGTGATCAAACGGCTGATTATCAATGCGGATGATTTCGGATTTTCCCGATCAGTAACAGATGGGATTCTTCACGCCCATCAGGCAGGTATTCTCACCAGCACCACGCTGATGGCCACCATGCCGGATTGTGATCGTGCGATGGACTTGGCGCAAAGCAACCCGGACCTGGGTATTGGAATTCATCTGTGTCTGACGCAGGGAACCCCCCGATCCGGAAAATTACGGGCTATTACCAACGGTAATAACGAATTCCCGCGAAAAGTCCCGCAACTGCTGCAACGCATCAGTTTTAATCGCAGAGCCTTGGCGGAAGCCAAGGCGGAATGGGCCGCCCAAATTGAATATGTATTAAGCCGTTCCCTGCATCCCACGCATCTGGATTCCCATAAACATATACATCATTGGCCGGCGTTAGCGCAAGTTGCTCTGGATCTGGCGAAGGAATATCGCATTCCCGCAATCCGCTGCGCCGATGAAATTACCATTCATTCCGCGCCGAAGCTTTCATCGGGATACCGGGCGTTGCGCTTCCTCGCCCGGAAATTAAAAAACCGGTGCGTCAGGCCGCAATTACGCACCACGGACTGGTTTTTTGGTCTGGCGGCCACCGGCAAATTTTCTGCGGAGATTTGGCTTAACCTGCTGGAGCAACTTCCCGCCGGCACGGGAGAAGTGATGGTGCATCCCGGATATGCCGCTGATCTGCCAATCGGCAGCACGCGATTGACCGCGCAGCGCCGCATGGAATTAGATGCCTTATGCGATTCCAGGGTGATCGCCGCGCTGCACTCTCTGGCGTCTGATAATAGAGTTAAACGGATACATTTCGGGGAAATCTGAAACTAAGGATGGGCAATGGAATGGGCAAATCACGGCTGGAAGCGTTCAGTGACGGCGTATTGGCCATTATCATCACCATTATGGTGTTAGGCCTCAAGGTGCCTCTTCACGGCAGCCCGGGAGCGCTATTGCCGGTCGCACCAGTGTTTATGTGTTATATCCTGAGTTTTATATATGTAGGCATCTACTGGAATAATCACCACCACATGCTCCATGCCACAAACGTTATTAATGGCGCAGTGCTCTGGGCCAATCTGCATCTGCTTTTTTGGCTCTCGCTGATTCCGTTTACTACCGCGTGGATGGGAGAAAACCGTTTTGCATCCGCACCGACCGCATTGTACGGCTTGATTCTGCTGATGGCAGCTGTGGCGTACCTGATTTTGCAACGTGTGCTTCTTCACGCGCAAGGCCCCGACTCTCTATTAGCCAAGGCCCTTAAATCGGATACCAAAGGCCGGCTTTCGCCGGTACTTTATCTCTGCGCTATGCCCTGCGCGTTTGTGGCACCATGGATCGCCGGCGGTCTTTACGTAATCGTGGCCGTCCTTTGGCTTATTCCGGACCGCCGGATTGAACGCGTACTTCACGAAGCGCCGCGTAACCCACCCGGTAGCTAATCACTAGGAGCCTGTCCGAGTAATGGCCGGGATTGCGATGGGCCTGAAATGTCCCGTATGCGCGGCGGAGGATCGAGCCGACTCTTAATAATGAGTCTGCGAGATCCGGTGCGTCAGTGAAACCGTCTGTGTCTCATGAACTGAA
>JAKBCC010000001.1 GCA_021808105.1 Planctomycetota bacterium | reverse complement strand
ACTTATATGTCAACATCAGACAATAGCGTATCCTTGGCCGCCGGTGCTGTCAGTTCGGAATCGCCGTGGTACTGGTCGTCTTGAGCTGCGAAAAGTCACCGCTGCGATTTGCCATGACCGGGCTTCAACTCTCTAAATTCACCTGTTCTCGGCGAAGCCGCCGCCATGATTCCATTACATACGGCCATTGGGCAACCGCGTAATCACCCGTTATCATAAAATTTAGTCCCTTCACAATTCGCTGGGCCGTCACAGCCGGCTCAGAGGGTTGGTAGGAGCGGCGATACGAGAAGGAACAGGATACACACGGCTAGCAGCACCGCAAATATTGCCAAAACCACACGCCCGCGTCGTCTACGCCTACCACTATGCACACG
This sequence comes from Planctomycetota bacterium, assembly GCA_021808105.1. Classification (GTDB taxonomy): domain Bacteria; phylum Planctomycetota; class Phycisphaerae; order WQYP01; family WQYP01; genus JAMDCX01. The sequence continues at coordinate 98,462 of JAKBCC010000001.1, read as the reverse complement.
GGTTTCGTTTACATAACCAATCAAATCCAAGAAGGCGTAGGTGACCGGCAGACCCGCAACCACTTGCAATGGAACGGCTTGTCCCGACGCGATCACCGCCAAAGCCGCTGCGCTAAGATATATACCAATTCCGCCGATGACGCCAACTCTTGCTGTCAGCCCTCCGCAGAAAGGATTAAATAGGTTCGCCATCGCAGCCGTACCTCAAGAACCTGGCGCAACCAGACTACGGTTATTTGTTCGTGGTTGGTGCGCCGCCACCTGCCACTGCACTAACGCCTTTGTTAATTCCAATCGTCAGGCCCTTTGCGACGTTTATCTCGACGCTGACGCCCGGCACGGGTAAGGGGCCGCCCGGTGTTGTGCCGGGCAACACGCCGCCACTGGCAGCAGTCTTCTGCGCGTCGCTGACGGCCCGCAGTTCCGCTGCCGGTTCGGCCGTGCCAGGGCACTGGTTTACCCGCCCATAAACCGCACGATCCATCCAATCTTGCTTTACCCTCGGCAGTTGTTTCGCCTCCGCTCGCGTCTTTTCGCCGTTGATAAAATAATCCGCAACCATACCTCCAATTTTTACCGGAGGAACGAGCCACCACCAATTACTGTCCCACCAATGGAGCTCCCAAGGATCCACCGCGTTCACTGGATTGCTCACCACGAACTGATACGTATTGGCACCATTGATATAACCAGCGGGGTCTTGGTTGATCCAGCGGCCAAGGGTAGGGTCGTAATTTCTGTTGCGGGCGTTGCGCTCAATGACCGATGAGCACTGATCAATGGGCAGATCATCGAGAAACTGTAACCCCTGGCCTGCGTCCGGCATCTCGCATTCAGCGGCCCAGCGCTTCCAAAGTATTCTAACTCCTAACTCCTGAATCCTGGTTGCTCGCCCATCTCCTGTCCCCTGTAACCTCGGCGGCCTCGGCGGCGTGCCTTTGTGGTGAGGTTTTTCGTTCAATGCGACCATGTGTTCTTCCAACCACTTTGATCATTGATCATCGTTCCGTGGCCATTCTAATCGGTTCCTGCACAATACTTGCAATTTACAGCGGGCGATGGGACTCGAACCCACAACAGCCAGCTTGGAAGGCTGGCACTCTGCCATTGAGTTACACCCGCGATACGTCGTGGATTATAACAATAAAAATGGAAAACGCACCAGTGCTGAATCAGCCCGTCCAGCGATAGTCGGGGACTTGCTGGGCCCAGTTCAGGGCTAAAAAAAAGGCGGTGTCCAATTCCAGGGCGGTAATCTCCAGCGGATAATCAAATAGGGCGTGGATAAAAACTCCCAGAAGCGCCACGCGTGCACAGCAGATCAACAGATTATCGGCGGAATAAAGGGATGCGGTTGCATCGGGATTCGCTAACCGCCGCATGGGCCGCAACGCTCCCAGCACCAGAACTCCCCACAGAATGAAGCCCGCAGTGCCCCATTGAATCAGCGTTTGCAGGTAATCATTGGAAATGTAACTCCAGCGACTGATGCGGTGGCCGGGATTGTAAAATGACACAATCCAATGGCTGTATAACGCTTGAATCATGTGATGCGACAGCGGAAAACGAATCTTAAAACTCCCCGGACCGGAGCCGAAAAGAGGGTGCGTGGTGACCATGCCCCAGCCCACCCGCCACGCCAGAAGCCGCGAATTGCCATGCAGAGCGAAATCTCCATGAAATTTCTCCCAGCGCGGCAAATTATGCCACACCGCATATTCCACGCCCAGAAGCAGCAAACATGCCGCCGTTAATAGCACCCATTTCCACCCCGTTAATGCGGCGCGGAATCGCGCATCATGCCGAAAATTCCAGATCACCAGAACCGTCAGCACGGTCAGCTCCCCGACGAAAATCAGGGCCGCCCCGCGCGAAATGTTCACCATCACGCCAATGATTGTGATGATCGCTGTGGCCGCCCAAAACAGCCCGCCAGCCTTGCGTCGCGATTGGCCAAAATACAGCAGCGCCAAACCAATTTGCGCGGGAATCGCTAAATTTAAATACGCGCCGGCAACGCCGTGGTAGACAAACGAACCAAACACGCTCGCCTGGTCTCCAGGCACAGTGAACATCGGAGAAAATATTCCTGCCTTGGCTCCCAAACCATAGCCCGCAATGGATGCACCGGTGATGGCCAGGGCCTTCCACAGCCCCATGCGCCATGGGGGAAATTGGGCAAAATCACACATCATTAATAACGCCAGCAAAACCGCTGTCACATGCACCATAGCCCCGGCGGCCATGATTTGGTCTGTCGCACCGGGCAACAGCGGCATTGGCGGATGCACTGGGGAAAAACGATGCGTAACGGTGTTGTACGTGCGATGGGCATTGATCGTCATGAACCACCCTTGCACCAGCAACAGCACGACACACACCACCAACAATCGCGGCAACTTGGGACGAAACGCGGGAGTCAACATGGCCAACAACCAGCAACCGCACGCCAGCGAGAGAATCACCTCCGCGATGAATAATCCGGCAGGCTTTACGGTTCCCCACGCCCAGGGCGCAACGATCAGCGCCAGGGCCAAAAGCCAGCCTGTCATCTGCCGAAAGAAATACGTCGCCGCTTTCACACCAAAACACTCCATGATTTCATCGGCAGGATACCACGGAAATTCCCCAAGCCAACCGGACTGGTTTATGATACTATCCGATGCGAGCACTAAAAGCCTGTCCGAGTGATGGCCGGGATTGCGATGGGTCTGAAATGTGATGCACACACCTGAAAACAAGGCACAGTCCCCCGCTGGCGACGGTCCGGCAACGGCTTCGCCCATTGCGCGACGCAGCCTCGGCGGCGTGGCATGGATGATTTTTCAGACGCTGGCATCCAAAAGCTTTGGTTTCATCGGCCAGATTATTCTGGCGCGTCTGCTGGTGCCGCACGATTTCGGGCTGGTCGGGCTGGCGTATGCGGCCGCAGCGATTCCTAATATTCTTCGGCAATCCGGCATGCCGCAAATCCTGGTGCAAAAGCGGCGAAGTTTCAAACGTTGGGCTACACCAGCATTCTGGATGGAAATCGCGCTGGGAATGGCCGCCGGCTTGCTGATGCTGCTGGCGGCACCCTACGCAGCGGCGGCCTTTCACGCGCCGCAGTTAATTCCCATTATGGACATCATTGCGCCCGGCGTCGCCATCACCGCGTTATTCGCGGTGCCCACCGCACGGCTCATGCAGGATATGCGATTCCGCGAATTGGCCATGATTGGCCTGGGTTATAACATCATCGCCATGGTACTTAGCATTGTGCTGGCGGCGCTGGGCTGGGGAGTCTACAGTTTTGTCATTCCCCTGCCCGTGGTGGGAGCGCTGCGGGCGATTGCCCTGTGGATGGCGGCTCCTACGCGCATTAAGCTCCATGCACACTTTCGCCGCTGGCCTTACCTGATTGAAAAGTCGGGCCTGCTGATGGGCGCGGTAGTATTTCAAACTGTAAGCCGAATTGCCGAAATGTCGTGTCTGCGGGCCTTTGCTTCCGTGACAATCGTCGGCGATTATTTTTTCGCGTCCAATTTATCCACGCAGATCAGTCAGGTATTTTCGACCAATGTTGCCGGAGTGCTGTATCCGGCTCTTACGTCCATGGAGAATCAGATCAATCGGCAGACCGCCGCGTTTCTCCGGGCTGCCAACCTTGTGGCATTGGCCGGTATGCCGCTGTGCGTGCTGGAATCACTGCTGGCCCGGCCTCTGCTGACATTGGTTTATGGCAACAAATGGCACGCGGCGATTCTGCCGCTGGAAGTCCTGTCGTTAGGCGCAGCGTTTATGCTACTGGTGGAGCCATCGTTGAATTTCATTTTGGCGCAAGGCCGCTTCAGATTCCAACTCGCCTGGGCCACAGGCAGTGCCCTGGTGTATCTACCGCTGGCGTTGTTTGCCGCGTGGGCCGGGGGTGCCGTGATTCTCGCCCTTGCGGTGAGTATTTTCTGGGCCGTTGCCGCCCCCCTGCTGGTGCGACAAGCCATTGGGCCGGGCGGCGGAACTTGGGGCGATGTGGCGGCATTATTTCTGCGTCCGGCGGCCATGGCGATGGCCGCGGCCGCACCGTGGATCGGTGTAAGGCTTCTGGCGGCCCCCATTACGCTTCCCGTATGGGAGAATATCGTATGCGGGACCGTTTCGTTCTTACTGATTTACACAGCTTTATCTATATGGTTTTATAATACAGAGCTTCTGGCGCTTTGGCACACCGTGCGGCAACGGGCCGCCGGCGTGTGACGCACATACCGCGCACACGTAAATAGCTCAATGCGGCAGCGTTTAAGCACAGCAGCGATCCAGCAAAACCTTTTGCTATGGTGCGGGCAACCGCTTATACTCATCCCAGTACAAGCGATTTCGGACGAAGCGGGCGGGATCTGCCACCTCAAGCGAGGCGAATTTCGCGCACGAGAACGAGGGGCAAATTAGATCTCGCCTCGCCGAAAAATTCTTCCGATAGGCGCAGGCACGTGGATCATTCAATCATTCGTACCCCCTTCCGATGGAGGTTGAAAAATTGGCAGACTCTTTCTCAACTAGCCGCATCACGGTGTACAACGGGCACGCGCGACAAACGGATACCCCTTTGGGATATTTCCGTAACAGCCGGTCGCTTTTGGTGCTGGCCTTAGCTTGTTCTCTTATCGCCACATTGTGGGCGATGCCCGCTATGGGAATCGCCCCGGGCGCAACCCTGGAAAAACCCATCGATTCCGTCGATAGGCGCGACTACATGGCGGCCCTTTCCGCCCTGCGTGGCCACAATTACAGTAGGGCGGCAAAGCTCTTACGGAAAGCCGCTACGGCTGGAAATGCTGCGGCGATGTGGCACCTCGGCGCACTTTACCGTCGCGGCTGGGGCGTGCCGCTAAGCTATCGGAAAATGAGGGCGTGGTGGCAGAAATCATCGGCGGCGGGAGATGGAATGGCAAAGGGTACCGTTTACGCGATGGGATGGGGTGTGCCGCGGGATTACAAAAAAGCAATGGTGTACTTTCGGCATGCGGCTGACGCGGGAAGTGCTAACGCGATGTGCGCGGTAGGATTTCTTTACCAGCGGGGGTGGGGCGTTGCCCGCAACTATCACGTGGCGATGTTCTGGTATAAAAAAGCGGCGAGGGGAGGCAGCCTCAACGGGCTGAATTACATCGGCCATCTTTATCAAAAAGGGTTAGGCGTGGCGCGGAATCCCCACGAGGCGATGGGGTGGTACCGTCGGGCAGCGGAGGCGGGAAGTGGGACTGGAATGTGCATGATTGGCGTGTGCTATCAGCGTGGCTGGGGTGTCCCCAAAAATTACCAGAAGGCAATGACGTGGTGCCGGAAGGCGAGCGCCGTGGGCAGTCCCGAAGCTCCAGTCGTTGTAGGGTATCTCCACCTGAAGGGATTGGGCGTGGCGAAGAGCCGCAGCAAGGCAATGTTCTGGTATCGAAAGGCTAAGCAGCGATGCCGGCGTGCGGCGGCGGCGGGCGACGCCGCCGCAATGTACATTATGGGAAACCTGTATCTGCGTGGATGGGGCGCAAAAACGAGTTACCAGAAGGCGATGACGTGGTATCGAATGGCAGCCTCATCCGGCAACAGCGACGCGATGTATGCCATCTCGTTCCTTTTCCACCACGGCTGGGGCGTCCCGAAGAGTCGAAGAAAAACGCTGGCTTGGGCACGAAAAGCTGCATACGCGGGAAGCGCTGATGGAATGTACGCCGTTGGCTCCTCGTACCGGAGCGGCCGGGGTATACCCCGAAGCTATGCGAAGGCAATGAAGTGGTACACGAAGGCCGCGGCAGCCGGGAGCCCCTCCGCGATGTACGCTATTGGATTGCTCTATCAGAATGGATGGGGCGTTGCCAAGAAATATCAGACGGCTGCAGCATGGTGGAAAAGAGGCGCAGCCGCCGGAGACAGTGAGGCGATGTACGGGCTTGGGTATCTTTATGATAACGGCAAGGGCGTCCACCGGAGCCGACGACTTGCCTTTATTTGGTGGCATAAAGCAGCGGCGGAAGGAAATGCGGACGCAAAAACCGTACTGGCCGAACGTTACGAAGCTGCTCACGGATTCTGGTCCTCACTCTGGCGGCTTCTGCCTTAGCACGACCTGGGTTCGTCGGCGGAAGTTGCGGTTTGACCCCAAGCGGGCGTGTCGGATAAACTAATGGACTTGTCGCGGTCGATTGCCTACGCCGAAGAGCACGGGCGAATCACAGGTGGCAAAGCCCTTTTTGGGGGATGGTGTAACGGTAGCACAGCAGATTTTGGTTCTGCTTGTTCTGGTTCGAATCCAGATCCCCCAGTTTTGGCTAAAAGCCAGAACAGAGCAGGTGAATTTAGAGCAGGTGAGAAGTAGAGCACATAAGGTTGGGTCGTAAGAGTGGCTGTCGCCGGAGCGTGAAAATCCCACCTGCGGTCACCTGTTCACCTGATCACCTGTTCAACGCAGTTTTGGCCGAAGGCCAAAACAGAGCAGGAGAATCGGGCGGCGGCCCGATAGAGCAGGAGACAGGAGAAAGTAGAGAGTAGAGCACATAAGGCCGGGACATAAGCGTGGCTGTCGCCGAAGCGGGAAAATTCCTCCTGCGGTCTACTGCTCTGCGTTACCTGTCGTCCCATCGGATTTTTCTGGCGTTGACGGGAGCGGAGCCTACTCGATTCCAGTTGATCAGACATCCGAGATACCGGCGGGAGCCGTGCCTTTGCGGTGGCTCAACAAAGAGAATTTTGGGAGAAATACCGGGCTGTGTCAATAATCCTTAACCAATCTGGAAATCCGCCATGCTCGAGAATTACGCTGCACACGCGGAAGGGTACGGATATTCCAAACCAGCAGGATTGGCATCTATCCCCTTTTATCGCGAGTCAAAACCGTCAAGTAATTGCCGATAAAAAATGGGTCAACGTGCGATGGCGGACCACCCAGGGATCGCCGGTTTATAATTGCCATGGCCTTACATTTGCGGGGCGGCGCACGAACGTGAGTGATTCGGCGTCGATAACAACGATATTGAAAGATGATGGATTCCACGAAATACCTTTTCCGGATATACTTCCCGGTGATGTCATACTATACTTAACGGCTGAAGGCGAGGCGGAACATTCCGGCGTCGTTGCTGACGTGAAACCCGCGAATGGCCAGGGCCGTTTGGCGGAAATATGGATATTCAGTAAATGGGGAGCCGGTTCGGAGGCTTTGCACCGTGTTTACGACTGCCCATACAACCAATCGAAGGTGAAATTCTTCAGGGTGAAAGATGAAAGTACTTGATGAATCCGAGGAATTAGGGCACGCGCGAAGTATTGTGCTTCATGCCAATACGCCGGGCTACATTGCACGGTACCTGCGACCGTTGGCATTGGTTCAAAGGCTTGCGCACGAGCAATCGGTAGAGGCATTGATTGGCCAATTTGAGGCTATCCGCACCACCGACCAGCCAATCGACCTCGCGAAGCTCTACCTGATCATGGCTGCGTTATGGATTAAGCAGACCCCCGATGCCGTCCGTGCCCTCCGGCGCTGCGGACCGGATGACCTACATTGGGTTGGCGCTGTCAAAGGTTACATGCTTAGCCGAATAGTGCCGTCATCACAGACGCGGAGTCCTCAAGAATTGCTCCACTCTCCGCAGATCGTGGCAACACAATTGCCAGCCAGCCATTGGGGAGCGGCGAATGCCTGATGTACGCTTATTGGTCGCTTGCCGACAGGTTCTTGTGGATACGTTTTCCAACGCCGCTTCTGCAATCGGGATATTAGACTCGCTCACACTGGCCAGTGTGCCTGCGGTTTTACCGGGTCTGATGGTCCTGGCAGTGCTTGAGAAGCGAAATGGCGACGAGGATACTTTTCCAGCGAATGTAACGGTGCGATTGAATGGCGCTGTTCTGGCGTCATCGCCGGGATCGGTTAGCTTCGCCGGGCAGCGCATGGCGCGTATCGTGGCGGATCTGGGAAATCTTGTATTGGCCACCCATGGCGAACTAAGGTTTTCCCTGGAAACTCCGAGGGAAGAGAGCCTCGGTGAATACGTCGTTGCTATCGAACCCCCGGTGCCCAACCTGTTTGAGCGACACTCGGAAAACAAGGGTGCTACTTCAAATTAAATCATGCGATCTTTTAACCGTACATTACTGGATATCCCAATCGGTAAAACAGCCGTACTGTTCATGACTACTTGTTGGTGCTGAATGCCCTTAGCCGCTATTATCCTCGCTGCCGGTAAATCTACGCGTATGAAAAGTCAACGGGTCAAGGTCCTGCATGAAATATGCGGGCGACCCATGCTGGCGTATGTGTTGGATGCCGCACGGCAATCCGGTGTGCAGCGAATCGTTGTGGTGGTGGGCCATGATCGGGAATCGGTCATGCGGGAATTTGCGGGGCAAAGCGATATTGTGTGGGTTCATCAGTCGGAACAGAAAGGCACGGGACACGCTGTGCAAATGTGCCGGGCGGCGTTTCATGATTTTGTTGGCGAAGTATTTGTGCTCGCCGGTGACGGTCCGCTGATTCGTGCCCAGACTCTAACGCAAATCCTGGAAGCGCATCGTGCCAAAAACGCTGCCATGACGTTGGCCACCAGCGTGATTGATAACCCACAGGGTTATGGGCGGATTATCCGTGATGGTGCAGGTGAAATTCTGGGCATTGTGGAAGAAAAAGATGCATCTGTTGAGCAACGCGAAATCCATGAAGTAAATCCGTCCTATTATTTGTTTGATTCGACCGCGCTTTTCAGGTCATTAGATGATATTAAGCCCAATAATCAGAAAGGCGAATATTATTTGACGGATACATTGGCCATTTTGCGCCACGCGGGCCGAACGGTCACAGCCTTGGCGGCGGTGCCTGCGGAGGACATTTTAAGCATCAATTCGCGGCTGGAATTGGCCCTGGTAAGCCGGGTCATGCAGAGGCGAATTCAGGCGTCCGTGATGGAGTCGGGCGTAACAATTGTCAGTCCGGACAACACTTGGATTGAATTTGGGGCGAAAATCGGTCAAGATACTGTGCTCGAGGCGTTTGCATGGGTCGGCGCCGGGGCGGAAATTGAACCCGCCAGCCATGTGGCGGCCTCGACGGTAATTGGCCGTGGCGGGAAATTTCCTGCGGAGTAACGGGCGGATTTGAGCGCATAAATTCGCGAAGGATTTCAAGTGTCTGTGCGACAGGCCCTTGCGTCATGGAAGAAAAACTCGGTATGGCGCGGCGACGCGCCACCGGGGAAGTTTTGTTTTGAGAACGGCGAAAAATAATTCGCCCGGGTGTTTGTCAATGAGTGATCTGCAACATGGGCTGAAAATTTTCGCCGGCCGGTCCAATCCGGTCCTGACGAAAAACATTTGCGATCATATCGGCATTCCGCTGGGCAAAGCCCGCACGGAAAGTTTTCCCGACGGCGAGTTGATCGTCAAACTTGATGAAGACGTGCGCGGGCGCGATTGTTTTATCGTTCAGCCCACCTGCCAGCCGGTCAATGACACACTTATTGAATTGCTGATCTGGGTGGACTGCCTGATGCGGGCCTCGGCCATGCGGATCACCGCGGTGGTGCCTTATTTTGGTTATGCCCGGCAGGATCGCAAAAGTGAGGGGCGCACACCGATTACCGCGAAGATGGTCTCCAACATTATCACCGCCGCCGGAGTAGACCGGGTGATTGCCATGGATCTTCATGCGGCGCAGGTACAGGGATTTTTTGATCTGCCGGTGGATCATCTGCTGGCCTCGCCGGTGTTTGTAGCCTGGTATAGAAAACAACTGCCCGAGCTCGGGCGCATTGCGATTGTCTCGCCTGATCCGGGAAATCTGAAAGCCGCCAGTTATTACGCGGAAGTCCTCGGCGGCGATCTGGCCTTTATTGATAAGCGCCGGCACTCGAGCACCAAAGTGACGATGTCCGCCATTGTCGGCGACGTAAAAGATAAAACCGTGCTGATGTTTGATGACATGATCACCACCGGTGGAACCGTATCGGAAGCCAGCAAAATACTCAAGGATCACGGTGCCCGGGCCGTGCACATTGCCGCGACGCACGGCATCTTTGCGGGCAACGCCATCGAACGCCTGGCCAAAAGCTCCATCGAAAAAATTGTTATCACGGATACGGTTCCGCTGGATTCACGACTGGATCCCATACGTGACCGTCTGGTGGTGCTGTCGGTTGCGGATTTACTGGGTGAAGCGATTAAGCGCATTCACCTGAATCAGTCGGTGTCCATATTGTTTGATAACGGCGGTAACGGCGGGAAGCGGTAAAAATAGCTCAATGAATGTAACGGAAAGTTTTGTTAACAACTACTCATTTATCAGGAGAATCAGCCATGGTGGCAGCAACTGAACACAAACGTCATACACTGGAAGTCAATATCCGCAGCGCCCCGGGGCGCAAGGGTGCTGTGCACTTGCGGGAAAATGGAAAAATTCCCGGCGTGGTTTATGGACTGGCCAAAGAGAACCTGCCCATCGAACTTGGCGCTAAGGAAGCCGAACGCGCCATTCACTCCGGTGCGCATCTGGTGGATATTAAACTCAATGGATCGGTTGAACACGTCCTGATTCAGGATGTGCAATATGATTATCTGCAGTCGGTTATTGAGCATGTTGATTTCATGCGCATTGATCCTACTCATAAGGTCCGGGTTAAAGTGCCGGTGGAATTCCGCGGCACCCCCAAAGGTGCCAAAGAAGGCGGCATCCTGGAAGTGCAGATTTCCGAACTGGAAGTGGAAGTTCTGCCGCTGGAAATTCCCGATAAGATTCGCTTTGATGTGGAGCATCTGGAAATTCACGGCTTGGTCCATGCCAAAGAAATTCCCTTGCCCGCAGGCGTCCGATTGCTGAACCCGGCGGACCAGATTCTCTGTCAGGTGCGGACCGTCAAGGAAGTCACACCGGAAGTCACCGTGGCTGCCGGTGTGGCGGAACCGGAAGTTATTGGCAAGAAACCGGCGGAAGAAGGCGCCGCGCCTGCAGCCGCCGGCGGGAAGGCCGCACCGGCCGCCAAAAAGGACGCACCGGCGAAAAAATAAGTGTTGGAACATACGCAAGGTACCGGTTAATTGTGTCCGGCTTGGCCGCATGATTTGCCGGCACCTGGTGCGGATACCAGATACGGAAATAGTCCGGTAAACAACAACAGGCAGGACGGCATGAAACTGGTTGCCGGTTTAGGGAATCCGGGTGCGGAATATGCCCGCACCCGGCATAACGCGGGCTTTATGGTGCTGGATATTCTGGCCCAGCAGGCCGGCCAGCGCTGGAAATCAGGCTTTGACGGATTATGCTGCCAGATGGTCGGCGAAGAGAAAATACTGCTGCTGAAGCCCGCGACGTTTATGAACCGCAGTGGGCAATCGGTGGCGGCGGCCATGCGATTTCATGCGTTGAGCATGGCCGATCTGCTGGTGGTGGTGGATGATATATATCTGCCCTGCGGCAAGATTCGTATGCGGGCCGGCGGCTCAAGCGGCGGACATAACGGCCTGTCGGATGTGCAACGACACATGGGGCAGTTTGCGGATGCCGCAGCCCAGCCGCCGACGCAATATGCCCGCCTGCGAATCGGCGTTGGTGAGCCGGGCCGCGTGCCGCTGGAGGCCTATGTGCTGTCGGCATTTTCACCCGGGCAATGGGCGGAGATGCAGACCGCTTTGAGCCAGGCTGCGGACGCGGTACAATATTGGGCTTTGCATGGCGTGGAAAAAGCGATGCGTCGCTTTAACGTCGGCAACGAGGGCTGAGAGAAGTGAATTTTTGTGCCCGGCGGTGAAACCCATGGCGGCGCGTGTTGCGCTGCTCGCCGTCTGGAGCGATTTGGAGCGTTTATGGCTACGCATATCCGGCAGTACGAGGCAATGTTTCTTCTCAACGCGGGCTACGCCAGCGGGAATTGGGATGCGGCAAAAGCAGAGGTGGAACATATTCTTCACCGTGCCAATGCTGAAATTTTACACCTTAAAAAATGGGATGAACGGCGGCTGGCTTTTCCCGTAAAGGGCAACAAGCGCGGCGTGTATGTTCTGGTATTTTTCAAGGCCGAAGGCCCGAAGATCGCCGGCATTGAACGTGATTCCCAGTTATCGGAAAATATTCTCCGGGTACTGGTGATCAAGGCTGAACACCTGGCGTTGAAGGACGTTGAGGCCATGGTGCCCCAGCAACCGATTATCGAAGATCACTTCGGACGCCACACGTCGCCGCGCCGGCCCGATCGGGATCGTGCGCCTCACGCTGAGGCGGCAGAACCGGTCGTCGATGCGATCGAAGACACGGTCGTTGATATTGCGGATGGCAAGTAACATCTTATGCTGCACGGCGGTATTACGGCGGTATGAACGTGATCCTAAAATCACTCGCCCGGGCGCGGGTGCATAAGCAGGAGCAGGTATGGCCAACTTAAACAAAGTGTTTCTGATGGGTAATTTAACGCGCGATCCGCAGTTAAGCTTTCTCCCCAGCCAGACGCCCGTTTGTGAAATGGGCCTGGCCGTCAATCGCCGCTGGAACGGCCAGGACGGTCAGCCGCGCGAAGAAGTCACCTTTGTCGATTGTGTTTCCTATGGCCGACAGGCGGAAACACTTTCTAAATACCTCCGCAAGGGTAAACCTGTATTCATCGAGGGACGCCTGAAGCTCGACCAATGGGAAGCCCAGGATGGCACCAAACGCAGCCGAATGCGGGTGATCATCGAGGGATTCCAATTTATCGACAGCCGTCCCGCCGGAGGTGGTGATTCCGCCGCCCCGGATGATGAATCCGGTGGTGCCCCGGCCCCTCGGCCGCCCTATCGCCCGGCAGCTCGCACCGCACCGGCCCGGCCCGCCCCAGCGGACGAACCGCCGCCGGAAGTTGATGCTCCGCCCATTCGGGATGATGACATCCCGTTTTGACCATAGGAATGATTTTGGAATTGCAAGAAGTTAGAGAAATTTAAAATAATCGAGGTACACTATGAAAGTTTTATTAACCGACACCATTAACAACATCGGCACCGTTGGCGAAGTCGTGGACGTCCGCGACGGCTATGCCCGCAACTATCTGTTGCCCCGCAACCTGGCTCTGGCTCCGACTGACGGCAACATCAAACGCTATGAAGCCGCCCGTAAAGAATACGACGCCAAGCTCAAGCTGTTGCGCGAACAGAAGGAAAAACTGGTTCTGGCCATGGAAGGCCTGGAAATCACCATTGCCCGCGCCTCCAATGAAGAGGGACATCTTTTTGGATCCGTTTCCCGCCGCGATATTGCCGAGGAACTTCAGAAGCTTGGACACGCAGTACAAGCGGATGACGTGCGATTGGATGAGCCATTACGCCGCATTGACACCTTCCAGGTTCCCGTTCAATTAGCCGGCGACCTGAAATGCCAAATCAAGATTTGGGTCGTCCGCGAAAAATCCGCCGAAGGCCAAGCCGCCGCTTCCGACGAATCGTCCGCAGCGACACCGGCCGCCGATAGTGGCGAACCAGCTTCGGAATAACAGGCCGGGTCTTTTACCGGACAGTTTAAGCCATAATCGGTTCCGCTCGCTGCCGCAATTTCCTGGCGTGCGGACTGCTTCAGGCGTTGCGCCAACACGGCCTGATTTCAATTGATTATCCCGCAGGGCCGGGCGTCACGGACTGCCACGCGACATGATTCCGGAAAGCGCCGTCGGCAGGAGCCATCGCGGACGCACGCGCCGCTAAGCAAGATTCCTTGTACACATCGTGTCATCGAATCGCATTTCGCGGATGCTTTGAGCCGACGCCTCATCCGGATACCGGCCTCATCGAAGCCCCGGGACGTGCCAATAAAAATAGACTGTCAAAATAGACTGTAGACCCCAGCTGGGTTTGTGTTTCAGCGACAGCTACCCTTTTGCCCCAGCCTTATGTGCTCTACTCTGTACTCACTCTCCAAACATCTGCTCTATTTTTGCCTGCGGCAAAAATGCGCCCGGCAGGAGTCGAACCTGCAACCTTCGGTTCCGTAGACCGACGCTCTATCCAATTGAGCTACGAGCGCATGTCAATGTGCTTCCCGGCTCCATTGACGAATTTAACATTATCTTCAACTATCGCTGAAAAGCAAGGATTCGCCAATCAACACTTATTTCTTACTGTGACAGCGGGCACGTTCCATCGGCACATGACTGTGCCGGCTAACATGGGGGTTGCAATTTTTCCGGGCATGGTCGCATTAACGCCAAATCAGGCGGAAAGCACACCATTATTTACCGGCGCGCCAAGATCCCGCCAGAGATTCTTTTATCCGGTGTTCCACCACCGGCAGAGCCGGCGGCTTTGTGAAGTTTTCCCGCACGGCGCGTGGCCCGGAAATATTGCCACGCCCGCTAACATGCGGTGTGGATTGCTGCGCTGTTACCCTAACCGTCATGCGGGCGGTATAGTATCGGGGGGAGAAGAGATTTCCTGAAAACGGGGACAGGATAATGAACTTAAAAATTTGCATCGCAATACCCGCAGTGTCGGCGGGAGCCAACTCCGATGACGCCCCACAGGCGTGCATCAATGCCGCCAGCGTATTAGCTGCGGGCGGCCATGACGTTACCTTGTGTATCTCCGGGGATGGGGCCTTAAAATCAGATCATGGTCATCGCACCGGAGTGGTCACGCCGCCCGGCGTGCACGTCATAACGCTTGACTGGCTTACAGAAACGCAGGTTATCGGGGGCTGGTTTCGCAGACGCAGCTATGAATTTTTCCGCTGGCTTAAATTTCACCCCACTGCGTATGACTGCGTGATTTCACCCGCCTGGCAGGGCATAGCCTATTACGCAGTTCTTGCGCGGCAGCAGGGAATCGCCTTTGAAAAAACACAATTTGTCACGTATTTAACCGCTCCCACGCAATGGCGCTACCACGCCCGGCAATCCATGCCCACAAGTGTTGAGACCCTTGAAGTCATGTTTATGGAACGCGACATGGTGCGTCGGGCTGATGCGGCCGTGGTGTGCACCTCCGGATTACGCGACTGGCTTAAAAGCGATGGATGGATCTTGCCGGCCAACACTTCCGTGCTTCCGCCATTGCCGACGCCCCGGGCCATCTCATACAGCCCATCTGAAGATGCAAAGGCAACACTGCCCCCCCTGCCGGCCGGCCCTGCCGCCCAACCGCTGGCAGAGCTGGTTTTTGCCGGTGCAATGGATTCCGCCGAGGGCGTGGAATTATTTTGCCATGCCATCAAAATGCTGCCCGCCCCGCTTTGTAAAAAATTAAAGATCACCTTTATCGGTGCAATCGGGGAAGTCAGGCAACTGGCCGGCGACTGGTATGTTCGCAAGACACTGCGCCGATCAGACTGTAGATTCAGCATTCTGGCGGAGGCGGACCTGGAGCGGCAATTGGCCTATCTGCGCGGTGCCGGTCGCATTGCCATTTTTGCTCCAGGATCCGGAAGCCTACCGCAATTACTTATAAATTGTGTGGCGGACAACATTCCGGTTTTGATTCCGGAGCACTGCGGTATTCGGGATTTTGTTACAAATGAAGTGTGTGAGAAACTCTGCTTCACCCCCACCGCACCGGCATTATCGCAGAAGATCCAATCCGCAATTCAAAATGGCATTAGTCCATTGGCCTATCACCTGGAGGCATCCAATACCGCAGAACAGTGGCAACTCCTGATCAAGGCCCTCGTATGTGCAAAACCACCACCAAGCGGGAACGCGGTGATTCCGCTTGGCGCAGACGATACGCCTCCCGCCGATGCCGCAATGCCCATGATCAGCGTATGTCTGGTGCATTACAATCGCCCGGAAACACTGCGGCAGGCTGTGGATTCTCTTAAATCGCAAAGCTACCGGAATTATGAAGTTATCCTGATTGATGACGGCAGCCCATCACCGGAGGCCCAGGCACTTTTAAAAACATTGGAAAAGGAATTTGCCTCGCGCGGGTGGCGCATTATCCGGCAGGACAATCAATACATGTGGCGGGCGCGAAATAACGCCGCCCGAGTGGCCCGCGGCGATTATCTGGCCTTTATGGATGATGATAATATTGCAACACCGCACTGGCTGGCCTGCGCCATGCAAGTGGCGCAAAGAACCCATGCCGACGTGGTAACTTCCACAATGACACTTTTTGAAGGCCAGTCCCCGCCTGCTCCCAGCGTACCTTTTCCCATGTGGGTGCCCTTGGGACCGGCGGCTGCGGCTGGGGCATTTATCAACGTCTTTGGCGATGTGCACTGCCTGATGAAGAGAAGTATGTTTGAATCGCTGGGCGGTTTTGCAGAGCGCTTCAGCGGGTATCAGGAAGACTGGGAATTTTTTGCGCGGGCGGTTCTGGCCGGGCATAAGCTGGAACTGATTCCCCAATCGCTGCTGTTTTACCGCATCAGCAAAACCAGCGTTTCACGCAGCACGGATCAAAACTGGAACGCCAACCGCGCCTGCAGTATTCAGCCCTACCTCAATGCAATACATCCCGAACTGCGGGATTTGATCCCGGTGATGCTGGAAAATCAACGCCTGTATACCGGCGTGGCGGCAAAAAGAGCGGCCAGCCGCTGGCGCAACATTCGCCTATTAAACCGCTGGTTTCGTGGCCGGGCCGGCGAGCCGCCGATAGTTGTGCAAACCGTCGCCGACGCCCAGTGCGCCACGGGCGCAATTCCTCCCCGTCGCCGCTGCCCGCGGGCGTGATGGGGGTAAAATTCAGTTAAGCATAAAAATACGTATCAGCAAAAAACAAGTCGAACAGGAATCGTTATTTACTTGATTTTTAATGATTATGTCATTAAAATTCAAGGATGATCTATAAACGTCGCATCCTCGCCTCCAAGCTCCAGCGAATGATTCATCGCTTTTCCGTGGTTATCGTCAGCGGCAGCCGCCAGGTGGGAAAAAGCACGCTTTTGCGTAACGAATTGGCCGGTTGGGATACGGTGGTATTCGATCCGGCGGTGGATGTCGGCAATGCGCGGCGTGACCCGGATTTATTTTTAAATAATCATCCCCCGCCGTTAATCTTGGACGAAATCCAATACGCTCCGGAACTTGTGGGAGCCATAAAGCGTCGCGTTGATCTGGCCCGGGCATCTGCTAATTCCAATAGCACATCAGCCAATGAAAATGCGGGGATGTACGTTCTTACCGGATCGCAGCAGTGGTCTGTTCTGAAATCCGCCAGCGAGTCTCTGGCCGGGCGTGCGGCGTTTCTGGATATGGAAGGTTTTTGTCTTGCCGAAATCGCCGACGCCGGAGTCGAAGACCATTGGGTGCAGCGTTATCTGAATGATCCGGAGCGATTTGTTGCCGCACAACCAAACCGGCTTGGGATGGTCAGAACCGTCAATGAGCAGTTATGGCGCGGATTTTTGCCTGAGGCCGATACTTTGGAGCACACGTGGATACCTGAGTTTTACCGCGCCTATCTGCGAACCTATATAGAACGAGATGTTCGCTTATTAACAGACTTAGCCGACTGGCAGCAATTCGGACGGTTTGTCCAACTTGCCGCCGCATTAACCGCCCAGGAGATCAATCACTCGCAGCTTGGACGTGATCTGGGCATGACGCCGCAGACCGCCCAGCGCTGGCTGGCGACACTGCGCGCGACATTCCAATGTTTTGAGACGCCGGCTTATCACGGCAACACGATCAAAAGAATCAGCGGCAAACCCAAAGGATACCTCGCCGATACCGGATTCGCCTGCAGTCTCCAGAAAATTTCAGCCGCATCGACATTATCCGGCCATCCGTTGACGGGGGCGCTTTTTGAAACCGCCGTCGCGGGTGAAATTCGAAAACTTTCCGCCACGCTCTCAACCCCGCCGAACATCTACCATTGGCGAAGCCACAGCGGTGCTGAAGTTGATGTGTTGCTGGAGCGTGACGGCAGGTTTTATCCGATCGAGGTCAAATTATCTTCACAGCCATCGCGGAAGGATACAAGGGGGATCGCCTCCTTTCGCGAAAACTATCCTGATCTAAAAATTGCCCCCGGATTAATTATTGCACCGGTGGAACGCATGGAGCAGGTATCCGAAAATGATTACTGCCTGCCATGGGACAGTGTTTAGGTAACGTAATTATGCCGGCACTCCGCTGCCGCCCACAACCGCAATAAAATGAGCCTCACCACCGGCTTATCGCCACGGTTTTCTACGCGACACTCCCCGCGAGCACCGGATGATTAATCCGGTGGTTGATCCAGTGCCGCCAACCAACCACCGGGTTATCACCGCAAAAGCGGCCTGTCGCCCGCCAGCCGAATGGATCCCGCAACACACAATGATACCATGCACCCGAGGAGCCTTTCCGACGTGAATGGGAGAAGAAGTCAGCAATTTTCGCCGGGGACATAATTGGCCGTGTCTTTGATCGTGACAAACACATCAAGAAATTCGCCGTCAATGCCCAGATGGCGGTTGCGGATCATGTAATTGCTGGTCCGGTAGGCGGACCACAACTGAATGAGATCGTCAAAATCCGCGCCATAATCAAATGTGACCAGGCTGCGCCCATCGCCAATGGGATTGCCATGGTAGGCAGGTTCCAGGAGATGCTCAACGGCACCGTTGTTCAGGCGCGCGCGACGAACGGACTTAAGCAGCGTTTTGTGTTTCGGTGCTGTGAAAATATGAATGCCGCCCGGGCGCAGCACGCGCATGATCTCCGGCATGGCCAGTTCGGGATTGAATACATGCTCAAAAACATCTTGTGTGATGAAAATATCAAACGATTCGGAAGCGATGGTCATGTGCTCAAGATTTTCGCAGCGGAATCCATTGCGATACTCGCCTGGTCGAACATCCTCGAAGAACTGGGACGCGCTGTAGGCGGGGCACTGTTTGAAAAAAAAGCCGATCGACGGCGAACTTTCGTGAATGGTCAGTGTCCGCCAGGCCGGGCGCAAAGTTGTTAATACTTCAACGAGTGCCCGTTGACGCGGAATCGTGCGGCAACGCTGACAGAAATAGTGATCGCGCAACCACGTCTGCTCAGCGGTAAATGTGGTGTCTTCCATGCAAATGTTGCAATATCCCGGATTGCTGAATAACGCCATACGTTGCCTCCACTGCACATAATACGGCTTATCCTAACGTGAGTTCCGTTTAAGAACAGCACAAAAATAATTCCTAAAATAATTCCTCCGCGCGCACCGGATGGTTAATCCGGTGGTTGATCCAGTATCGCCAACCCATCACCGGGCTATCACCATGGTGTTCTAACGCGGGCCGCGCTGCGCCGTGGTTTTAGCAGCAATCCCAGAGTACCCAAGGCCAAAAGCACCAGCGCTGCAGGCTCCGGAACAGGCGCGCTGCGTATCGCCTCCATGGCCCTGAACCGCGTGGCGGAGGAACGCATGAAATTCGTCGTTGACAGCAAGGGGCCGCCCGAGGGGCCTGATCCCATCACGCTGCTGCCGAAGATAAAGCTGGTCTGGAAGCCCGCGCTGGCGTCGGTGGTAAATAGATACATGTCAAATTGGAGGCTTAGAGCATTACTGGAGCTTACCAGACTGGAAATGCTGCCCAGATCAAAGGTGGTGTTGGAGGTGGCCGCATCTGCCAGGGCTAAGGTTCCGTAGCCGTTATTCAGTAACAGCGTATTGTGATTCTCCAGATTGGTGACCTGAATGATCACCGAGCCGCTACCCGTGGATGTACCGCCCAGAAAGCTCATGATGGCATCATGGGAGGTACTGAGATTAACGTTGGCTGTCGTGACCGTCAGGGAACTGTGATACTGTGAAGTACCGGAGGATGTGCCTGCGGAGATAAATGAAATCTGATTATAATCCGCGACGCTGCTGGCAGGTTGTGAGGTATTGGCACCGCCGATGTTCCAGTTCTGTGCGGCCTGTGGATTGGCCGCCAACACACTGGTGACCAGGGCATTGGTGGGATCCTGCGTTAACAGCGTGGCAACGTTGGCACCAGCCGCAGCGGAAATAGCACGAGGGGCCTGTCCGGCATTGATATAGGATTCGGTGTGCAGTTGCGGGCCGTCAAGGGTAACCGGAAAATTGGATTGAATATTAGCACTCTGGCCATTGTAGCTATCCATCATGCCGGCTTGGGCGTTGACCGCCCCGGCCCCGGCCCCCTTGGCATAAGCGTCCGCCAGAGCGGTAGCGGAATTATCTACGCCCGCGGTGCCATTACCGGGTGTACCACCGACGGCCTGGGCGTAAGCGTTGACATAACCGCCGGCAAGATTGGCGGTGGCTTTAGCGATCGCACTTCCGCCGGCCGCATCGCTGGATGTAGCGGCTGTCCCTCCGCCATTGCCGCCTACGGCATAACCAATAGCGGTAACCGCGCCGCCGACCAGCGTGGTGCTTGATGTGGCCGTGGCGTTGGCCGCGCCGCCCATGCCGCTGGTAGCTCCCGTCACGCCCAGACCCCCGATACCGGCGATCGAATACGCCGCTACCCCTGAAGCTCCAGTATTATTGGCTCCCGTGCCCACCGAGGTTGCCGCACCTCCGGTGGAACCGGTACCGTGTGTTCCGCTTAGCGCATCAAAGTATCCACCGGCACCGCCGGAGGCGTAAGCTTCAATGCCGGCGTTGTTCACTGCGCCGCTGGTGATATTGCTGGTAAGCGAAGAATACCCCGCCCCCGCCGCCCCGGCGGTACCTGAACCTGATCCGCCGCCGCCGGCACCCCCCTCAGAAATTTGGATGAGTTCCGAATGTCCTGACGTGGTCCCACTGACCGCGTTGGTGAGGCTGACGTCGGCACCACCGCCGCCGGTAACGGTGCCGCCCCCGTGTGAAAAGCCGCCACCGGCACCACCGATTTCCGCGCCTTCGACAAACACATAACCACCATTGGAACTCGCTGAAACCGTTCCCAGGGAACCCGCTCCGCCGTTGCCACCGACACCATTACCATTAGAACCGGCAAACGTGCCGCCCGAACCGCCGTAAGATATGCCGTACACTTGTGCGGTTCCACTGCCGGCAGCCGTTGCGCTGGCCGACGCTTGTGAACTGCCACCGAGTCCGCTATTGGCCGGCGGTGTGAAGATGGAATCAAACAGACCGCCTGCACCGCCTTGCGCCACCGCCGTGGCATAAGCGCCATTGGCGCCGGACGTGCTGGCCGTGGCACTGGTATTACTCGAACCGCCATTGCCGCCGTTGGCTGCCGATACATTCGACGGACCGTAACTGGCCGATCCGCTTCCGCCACGAGAATAACCTGTGGCAGTGGCCTTACCCGCACTATTGCTGGTGCTGGATGTGCTTACCGCCGAGGCACCGGTATTACTGGCATCAATGCCGGCAGCGCCGCCCAGCGACACAGTATAGGAACCGGCACTGGGCGAGAAACTGCCGGTGGCTCCATCGGTCGCTGTGGCATGGGCGTAACCGCCAGCGCCCGAATCGAAAGCGCTACCGCCATACGCGTGGGCGGTATGGCTAGCGTCGGTAGTCGCGTTGGCAACGGCGATGGCTTGGCCACCGCTCGTGGTTGTGCTGGTGCCCGGTGACCCATTTACTGTTACGGTATTGGCAATGACCAAACCCGATTGCCCCCCAGCACTGATGACTCCGAAGGCTGAAAGCAACAAGAGCACTACCTTGGCTTTACCACGCCGCGCTGAAGAAAATGTTGGCGCACACTTATACATGATGACCCCACTATGTTAGAAAGACATCAGCGCCACCGAATCCGGCGCCAAAGGCACCTGCCAAATGCGAAAAACGTTGTGTCCCCTGCTGCATCTTAGGCCGGTAAAAACCAAAGGTCAAAAAATACTTTGACAATTTGACCCGAGGGGCAACATGGGCTAAAATAACAGTAGATGCCGTGAGGCATAAGTGGTGGCCCCCATTCGCATACGTTGATAAACCGGGAATGAAGCGGCTTTTAGCTTCGCATCCCACCACTTGCCGAACTGTTACAGTGCAGTGCGACACCAGCTTGCCGCTCTGTCGGCAGGAATCTGAATTTTTGAATGGGGCGTGTTCAGATGGATAATTTTCATAGCGAATTATTTGATACCATGACCGATACGGATTGGACCAGTTTGTCGGTGGGATCTCTGGTATCTTACCGGTATCTGCTGCATTATGTTTCCACCCCAAAGGTGGCCTGTACATCCCTGAAATGGTGGTTTGCGGAGCTTGATGCGCCGGAATTTTTCAATTACGACAGTCTGCGCAGTTATGAAACCGACCCCCGTCTGACCATTCATGACAGTTTTTATAAAGCCTGTCCAAACGTGACCGGCCTGGACCCTGTGGACCTGAAAAAAATAGTGCTTTCACCGGATTTTTTTCGCTTTGCTCTGGTGCGTAATCCCTATACAAGAATCTTTTCCGCCTGGCAATCTAAAATTCTGTTGCGCGAGCCCTTGCAGGCAGATCCATTCATCAACGCTGATTTTTATCGTCAGGAAATTCAATCCGTTGACGATATTGCACACAATATTCAGAGCTTTCTGGAATATCTGCATGCGACACAATGGCCTGATATTATTGACCCGCATTGGACACCCCAGAGCCACGTTCTCCGCATTGGCAAGGTGCGTTACTCACAAATTGCCAAAATGGAAGACCCGGAAAGCCTCTGGAAAAATCTCGCTGATCGTATCGGCCCGGCGGCCTTTAGGAATCCCGCACAGCAGAAATACAACGAGAGTCTGCTCCCCTATTCCCCCCTATTTTTTTCCGCCCGCAGCATCGAGCTTCTTCGCAAACTTTACGCCGTCGATTTCATGGCCTTCGACTATCCTTTTGGGCTGCCCGCGGAAAATGTGAGCCTTGAGCGCGGGCACATCGATACCGCACTTAAAGCCGCCCAAATGATCCGTGGACGCAATCAACGGTTTATGAACGTGCGGCGAGCCTTGGATGTTTCGGACACACAAGCCACTCATTTTCGACTGGAGGTTGCCCAGCGGGATCAGATCGCCGCCGTGCTTGCCGGCCAGGTGGCCCAGCGCGAACACGATCTTTCCACGTTGCAAAAACAGGTGGCTGAAAGCACCGAAAACCTGGCCCAGTGCGAGGAGGCCCTCGGCAGCCTGAACGCGGCGGTAGCGGATGGATCGCATCATATCGTTGAACTCACCGATCTTCTCGCCGGCACCCGGCAATCTGCCGCAGCGCTCACACAGGATTTAACCGAACGCAACAATCGTATTGCCATGTTGCAAACGCAGGTGTCAGAAATCGCCGCACAGTTGTCACACCGCGACGAAACGATCGCCGGACTCCAGGCGGCGTTGACAGAGCGTCAACTGCGGATCGCCGAGCTGGTTCGCGTGCGCGAAGCTCGAACCTTGCGCGGGCGGCTCAAAATATTGCGCCAAAGAACGCGCCCGATACGTTATTTCTTCATGAACAAATCCCTGGCGGCGGCACGCATGGAGCAATGCGATCAAGCCAGTAATTTCCCAGCACGGAAAACTCTGACGTTCCTTGAATCGCTACGACAACTGCGTAAAAAAACCCGCCCCTTGCGTTACTGGATCATGAGAAAGCCGCTTCCGCACACCGAACTGCCGCGATCCTCTTCCTTTGCCGCTGCTCCCGAAGCGCCTGCCCGGATGCGCCCAACAGGCACGGTGGCACCGACCAGAATGTCCGGGGCCACCGCGGACTATGTGAATGAATCCCAATGGATGGCCGTTGATACGCGCATCCGGGCCATCGCCTTTTATTTGCCGCAGTTTCATCCCATTCACGAAAACGATGTCTGGTGGGGAAAAGGATTTACAGAATGGACCAACGTATCTAAAACCCAGCCGCAGTTTGCGGGGCATTATCAGCCGCACCTGCCCGGGGAATTGGGATTTTATGATCTGCGTGTGCTGGATGTTCAGAAGCGGCAGATTGAACTGGCGCGGCAATACGGCATCCAGGGCTTCTGTTACTACTATTATTGGTTTAATGGACGAAAACTGTTGGAACATCCACTGGAGCAAATGCTTAGGCGTCCGGAATTGGATTTTCCGTTCTGTATCTGCTGGGCCAATGAATCCTGGTCGCGGTGCTGGGATGGCCTGGAGAACGACGTTCTGATCCAACAGCAGCACAGCGCCGAAGATGACCTCGCGTTTATCCACGAAGTTACTTCGCTTTTTACAGATTCCCGTTACATCCGCGTTGAGGGGCGTCCCTTGCTGGTTGTTTATCGCCCCTCCCTTCTGCCTGATCCGGCGGCCACGGCGCGGCGCTGGCGGCAATATTGCCGGGACTGCGGCATAGGTGAAATAGTTATCGCCTATACCCAGTCCTTTGACCGCATCGATCCCGCTGCCATCGGTTTTGATTATGCCATTGAATTTCCCCCCAACAATATTGACACGCGGATTATCACATCCGACATTCAGGGCCTGAATTCAAACTATGCCGGAACGGTATACGACTACCCTAATCTGATCGAAAAATGTCAGGAGCTGCCTCAGCCACCTTATCGTCTGTTCCGCGGCGTTTGCCCGGGATGGGATAATGAATCCCGCAAACCAGGCCATGGCGTAACCTATGCCGGCGCAACACCTGCCCTGTACCGCCAATGGCTCAATAGTGCGTGCGAATATACTTCCAAAAACCTTCCAGCCGGGGAACAATTTGTTTTTATCAACGCCTGGAATGAATGGGCGGAAGGTGCGTATCTTGAGCCGGATCGGCGCTATGGGTATGCTTGGCTGCAGGCCACCGCTGAGGCGTTGCAACAATTCCCCGCCGGGCAACTGCCGCGCAAACTCGTGGTGGTGACGCACGACTGTCATCCGCATGGTGCGCAACTTATCATTCTTAATGTATGCCGAGATCTTTCCCGACAACTGGGTTGCACTCTTGCGATCATCACGCTGGGTGAAGGTGATCTGGAAGACCAGTTCGCCCAATGCGGAGAAATTTATCGCTGGTGGCAGCTATCCAGCCAGCAGCGTACGGCGCTCTTGGCAGAACTGAAATCGCAATCTTACTTCGGAGCCATTTGTAACACGGTGGTGTCCGGCGAAATCGCCCGTGACTTAAAGGGGCACGGATTTAAAGTACTCTGGCTGGTGCATGAAATGGCCGGAGTGATTCGGCAATTTGGCGAGGCCGAGAATTTAGGCATAACGGCCAAGGCTGTGGATCGCGTGGTTTTCGCCTCCACGATTGTGCGCGACTCTTTTCTGTCGCTGTCGGAAATTCCGCCGGAAAAAGTGCTCATCAAGGCGCAGGGAATGTATACGCCCAATGAATTTCTGAAGGACCGCCATACGATTCGCCAAGATGTACGGGCAGAACTGGGCATTCCGGCAGATGCCCCTCTGGTGCTGGCCGCCGGTTTTGGAGACCGGCGCAAGGGACCGGATTTATTCATCCAGGCCGGTAATGCCGCTCTGGCGGGGAATCCCGCTATTCATCTGGTATGGGTAGGCGACCTGCACCAGGATTTTGAGATTATCGTGAAACGACTGCTTCGCGCGGCACCCACTCCGGAGCATTTTCATTTTGTTCCGCGCACGCGCGATGTCAGCCGGTATTTTGCCGCGGCTGATCTGTACTTGATGACCTCGCGTGAAGATCCTTTTCCCAGTGTGGTCCTGGAAGCATTTCATGCGGGCCTGCCGGTGATTGGATTTGCTTCCGCGGGCGGATTTACGCAAATCGTCACACCCCGGCTGGGACGTCTGGTGCCCTATGAGGATACCCGCACCATGGGTCGGGCCGTTATTGACTTCCTGGCTGATTCCGCAGGCCGACGCTACGTGGCCCAGGCGGGTCCGCTTTTAATTAAGGAGCATTTTGACCACACTATCTATGCCTGTGACCTGGCAAAAGAACTGGGTTGCACATTTCCAGCCGTCAGCGTAGTAGTGCCTAACTATAATTACGCCCATTACCTTCCCCAACGCCTGGAAAGCATTCTGCAGCAGACCTATCGCCCGGCGGAAATTATTTTTCTCGATGATGCCTCGGAAGATAACAGCGTGGAAGTGGCGCGCGAGATTCTTTCCCGCGGCACTGTTCCTTTCCGTATTATTGAAAACCGTCAAAACCAGGGGGTCTTTGCACAATGGCTGCGCGGAATTGATGAATGCGCATCGGAACTTATCTGGATAGCGGAAGCGGATGATCTGTGTGAGCCGACATTGTTGGGCCGCCTGGTAGACGGGTTCCGTCATCCCGACGCCGTGTTGAGTTACGCACAATCAAAGATGATGGATGAGCGGGGTGCCATCCTGGGCAATGACTATCTTCAGTACACGCGGGAGGTTCATGCGGATAAATGGCAAAGCGCCTATTTACGCCCCGGACCTCTGGAAATCATGGATTCGCTGATTATCAAAAACACCATTCCTAACGCCAGCGCGGTGTTGTTCCGCAAACCCATCACTGCGGAATTACGTCCGATGATGCAGGACCTCCGGCATGCCGGCGATTGGATGTTTTATCTGAATCTCCTGCAGGACGGCTGGATTTGTTTCGTGCCCGATCCGCTGAATCATCACCGCCGTCACAGCCAAAGCGTGACGCTTAAAGCCAGGGCGATCAATCTATTTCGTGAGGTTCTGAAAGTGCAAATGTTCTGGCTTCAAAAACTTCCCGTGGATGCGCACACGCAATCCATGATAGAGATGGTGCGCCAGTCAACCTACCAGATGTTATCCCTTCACACGGGTGATTACCCTGACTACCGCCGGCACCCTGATCTGGCCGATGTCCTTGAGCCTCCCCACCGACATAATGCAGACAACGGCAGTGCCCATAAATCCAAAATTCCAGCCCTGGGGTTGATGCATGCCGGGGCATGATGGATGGTGGAAAATAGCACCGCATAAAACATTTTCGGCCCTGCAGGCTGGCGAATAACCGGCACGCCGGTTTCGCTTTGTGGGTGCTTCGCTCCTGAACGCGGGGCGGTTATAATCTCTGCCATAATTGTATCGTTGGGTCTTTGTTTCAAGCAAGGGTCCGACCAGTTGAAGAGGTGAACCGTGGAGACATTTGCAATACCGGTGGATACGCAAAAGATTGCAACCTATTGTCGGCACTGGAAGATTCGTAAATTGTCTGTTTTCGGGTCGATATTACGCAACGACTTCTCGCCGACCAGCGATGTGGATCTGTTATTGGAATTTGATCATGGCGGAGCCATGACCTTTGACAATCTTCCTGAAATGATGGAGGAGGCATCCGCGGTTTTCGCGGGTCGTGCGGTTGATCTTGTGGAGGACAGGTTTATTACCAATCCCTATCGCCGCCAGGAAATTCTAAGGACACAAAGGGTTGTCTATGAGTCCTGATGTTTATGATCGCGCTCGACTCGAAGACATGCGGCACGCGGTCACGCAGCTTATTCGTAACGCTGTGGGACGAGAAAGAGTGGCTTTGGATGATGATGAGGTATTCCGCGCCGCAGTTGAGCGCTGGATCGAAACGATCGGCGAAGCCGCCAGAGCGGTGTCGCCCCAATTCCAGAAAGTCCACCCTGAAATTGAATGGCGAAAAATTATTGCAACTCGCCATATCCTCGCCCACGACTATGGAAGCGTGAATCCGGATGTTCTCTGGCAGGTCGCGTCGATTCACGCGCAGCGACTCCTTGACGCGATCGTCGTAATTCTTGATCAATAGGGATGCGTGCGAACTTAATTACCGCGCCAAAAACATTCCCGATCAGGATGATTTAACGCCGTTCCAAAGTGCATCTATCGGAACCGCCCAGCAATCCGGACCGAAGGGAAGCGTTTCATGACCGCTGTAAAAAATAATGCCGCGTAAAAAATTTTGGCCGGCGGCTTGGCGAAGTACCTCCATACCGCGCAAATCTGTTTTGGAAAGGGTCTGGGAAAATTTTACCTCTATGCCGACAACCCTTCCCCGGCGATCTTCCAGCACGAGGTCCACTTCTGCCCCTGAAAGCGTGCGAAAATGAAAAAATTCAGATCTTGTTTTTGCCCATCCCGCCTGCTTGATCAGTTCCATGGCCGCCAGATTTTCCACCAGGTGACCGGCCATGGTCGAATTGGCCTCCAGCCGATCCATATCCAAATCCATAAGGTGACAGGCCAAGCCGGTATCTACCAGCATGGCCTTCGGGGCTTTGGCCAGCCGTGCTGTGGCATTGCGGTGCCAGGCGGGAAGCGAACCGGTCAAAAACAAACCGGACAGTACCGCCAAATATCGCTTCACCGTAGTTTGTGGAAGTGAAAGCGTTCGCGCCACATCGGCAACATTCAGAATGGACATGTCGCGGCCTGCCAGCAGTCGCAGCAGGTTGGGAAATATGCCCAGGTTTTCCACATTGGCCAAGTCACGCACATCGCGCTGGAGAATGGTGGTTTCATAGGAATCAAACCACCGCGATTTTGATTCCGGAGTTGTGCGTTGCAGCGGCTCGGGATAACCGCCGGCGATCAGGCGTGAAAGCAACTTTTGCCGCCCTTCGCTGTTAATGGGCAGACCGACAAACGCTTCGGCCAATAGTTCATCAATCATCGAACCGTGCGTGCCGGTGATTTCGCGTTGCGCCAACGGCCAGAGAGTAAGCAGTTCCATCCGCCCCACAAGCTGTAAAGCCAGCTCAGGAATAACCATGATGCCGGCAGAGCCGGTCAGCAAAAATTTCCCCGGTTTGCGGTCCCGGTCTATAGCGGCTTTAATCGCGCGGCCCAGTTCGGGTGCCGCCTGCACTTCGTCAATCGCGATCGGCCCGTCAAATCGTGCGAGAAAGCCGCCCGGATCAGTACGGGCAGCGGCGAGCGTGGCAGCATCATCAAGCGACAGATAACGCCGCCCCGTCTTTTCCGAAAGCATTTGCACAAGCGTACTTTTGCCGGCCTGCCGAGGCCCTTGGATATAAACGGCAGGTGTATCAAGCAGTGCGATTTCGACAAGCGGTGTTATGTATCGTTGAACCAACATGCTGGAATTATATCCGTTAACCGGTTGAATATCAACCACTGTGTGGTGGAATTTCAGCCATTGAACGGATTGTTTTTAACCACCGCTAAAAAATATGGCGTAGTTGAAGCCAAAATAATTCGTGAAAGTGTAGAAGCTATAACCAATGGTCTCAAGCTTCGGACGCTGCTTCGGATGCTGCCAATGCCAAATTCGGGCGGCCGTTTTGTCTTGCTATCCTCAAAAACTAGCTGCGTCCCCGTTTCGCTTCTCCCAGCTTTTGCGGCTTACGGCTTGGCCGATGTCCGGCCAGGTCTGCGCGTGCGAACACGCGATGAAATAATACGGTTGGTCCGGCAGGCCCGCTGGTAGCGAGCCGGGCGAGCCGCCGCCGATGTCATTTTAAGCCCAAGCCTGGCACTAAATTTCTCGGTAGCCGCACGTGACTGTTGTATCAATAAATGAATATCACCGCCTGCTTCGCGGTTCAATCGCTCGCGGACAGCGCGGACATCGTCAACCGGCGTTTTTTCCGAAACAACATTGATGTTTTTAATCCGGGGCATCTTCAAACTCCTGTAACATATCTGGCGTAATAACGTGTCATCCACCATTCGTTGCTCGAAGCTCGCCATCCGATAATCTTTTCACTTGACCGATCGGTGACGCACGCGCTGAAAAAACTTGTCTCAACGTAAACTTTAGCCATGCCAAGAGTATATCATAACTTATTGCGGCCACAGCCATGACGCGGCATCCGAACAACACTGGGGGCCGCTTTTTCGTGCGGACAGGGCGAGGGCTGCGGGAAAGTCAACGGTGTTGACGGTGACGGAAGAAAAGGCCGCCTGAAGAACATACGTCCACATGTCGGAACCAAATTCGGTATGAACCACGAAATCATCGGTCGCTGTATGGGGGGGTGCCATGAAAAGTTTTCGCCAAGCCGCTGCGGCTGCGGGAAAGGCGTCCAATGATCGTTGGCACTGTGAAGCACAGCCAGCCGCACGGGCGGAGCACCCGGTGGCACTCCATAAGGGCATGTACCGGGTTTGTTACATGCTCTAAAGTGTCAGAATGAACCACGATATCAAAGGTGTTACTGGCAGTGCGTGCGTGTCGACAGCGGGGTACGCGGCCAACACATGCCCAGTCAGTTGCCGTAGCGTCGGGCTTAGGTGCCCCGCCTCGTTGATTTCCAGAACGGACAAGGTGCGTGCCTCGGGTTGCGTTACATAGGCCTGCAGCGTCAAATCCGTTCCTACTGCGCTGCGAATGGCGTCAGCCAATGCGATTGAACGCAGGTTTGATCCGCAATTGGCGCACGACGTACCCTGCTGCCTGTCGACGTATGCCCCCTCGTTTGGAGCCAGCTGCCATTGAGATGCCAGAGAATCCCACAGCACAACTGTTTCAGTAAATTTGTCGCCGCCGCCGACCGAACAGGTAATCATGTCAATACGCATCCTAAGTTCAAGACCCCGCAACCGATTAAATCCAAGCGGCCGGCACGAAATTTAATTTCGGAACACCCGCGATAATTGGACGCGGCAACAACCGAAACTACCAACTTAATCCCAAACTGCGTTGCCATCAATTCCAAACCATCAATTCCAAACCCTAGCATTACAACATTTATTACCGCGCCAGAGGGCGGTTAAAAAATTGATTGTATCGGCTCAATTCGGAAAATATGCAACCGACCCTTCGGCTCTTTTATGGCCGATCAACCCCCGTTTGCAGGCTTGACAGAGCATCGGGGCAGCCAATGTAGCCAAGCAATCGTTTTTGGAATATCTCGTATGTAAAATTTCGCTCACAAATCTCACGACCTCGCCGGCCGATATCCGCCCAGTGCTGTCGCTGGGCCAACGCCCTTGTGAGGGCGTCCGCAATAGCCTCAGGGGAAGCATTTTCAGCAATGAAACCTGATAGTCCGTCCTCTAAAAATTCGCTTGTTCCAGTCTCGCGCGTGCATACCAATACCCGCCCCAGAGCGAGACAGTCCAGTGATACAAGTGGCAGGGTGTCGTCACGTGATGCAAGTAAGACAATATCCGCTTGTCGGATTTCTTTCAGGCAATCTGAAGGGGCGAGTTCGGGCCCCAATTCAATACCTGAAACCCCTTCAATCCTCTGCATCAGACTTGCAACAAAATCTGGGTCATGCCGCCGCCCGAACATCGCCAAGGTCATTTGCCGGCGCTGTTGCTCACTCATTCGCATTATCGCCTCTACTGCTATATCCTGTCCCTTTCGTGACTCCAGCGACCCAATCAACACAATTCGAACTTGTTCCCTGTAGCCCGGAGGCCGGTCGCCCTTGATAGATCCTATCACTGCTGCCGGATTGGGCAGGATATCGATATCATCACGAGACGTACGCAGATGCCGTGCGGTCCGCTCAGTTACCGACCAGACCCCACTGGCCCCCCGTATCGCGTCGGTGAAACCCGGAAGTGGCAAGAATTGTTGGGGAATCAAATTAGACTCCAGGCTATAGAGATATGTGCGGGTATATTCAGATAAACGCTTAATATCCCGCCAGCTCAGCACGGTATTGCCAATCACAATATCAAAATTTTTTCCGAAATCGACCACCGTATCGTGGCCGGTTAATACGTGCGCATCGATGATTACGGGAATCCCCATACCCAGAAGAGTATCTCGGTGGGGACCATCCGTCGGAGAGGTGACCACAACGAAATTTCCAGCCTCCTTCAATATCCGGGCCATATCTACCAGTGCCCGGGGAGCGCCACTTTGCGAGAGATCGTGAGCGATAAGCAAGATATCAGTTCCGCCATGCTCGGCAGCGATCAGGGGCGCGTGAACCTGGTAGTTCTCCGGCGAATCAAGGTAAACAAGGTCCCGCATATGCTTTGTAAAGAACGGATCGTAGCTGATTTCACGGCACCAGCGGCGAAGCAGAAAGATGTCCGCTTTATCCCGCACGTGTTTCCTGGTTGCCGCTTTCTCAACCGAACCGATGGATACGTGCCCGGTATGCCGCAGGGTTGCGTGAGGTGTGTATACGCATCGCAGCCCCCGAGCACGTATGCGTAAGCATAAGTCAACGTCCGAATGGGCTACGGGCGTGTTTTTTGCGTCAAAGCCGCCAACATCACGGAATACATCGGCTGGAATTGCCAGACACGCACCCGAGAGCAGGGAGACCTCCCGTGTCGATTGTGCCATATTAAAATATTCGCCGCTATCGCTGGGCAGACAGTGGAATGCGGTACCGACAAGCCGGCGTACGCCGGCAACCATTCCGGCATGCTGAATCAGGCCGTTGTCATAAATCATCTTGGGACTCGCTGCTCCCACGCCTCCAAGGTGCAGACACTCCAAAAGCGTTTCAATCCAGTCCGGGGTTATCACTCGCACATCGTCGTTAAAGAAGACCAAAACATTGCCTCGCGCTTGAGCGGCTCCAGCATTGCATTTGTCGGAAAAGTTGAACGGTTTATCATACTTCACATACCGAATATTTGGGCCGCCGCCAGGTGACTGTATGCGGCCGACTATCGCGGATTTGGTAACCACAAGTATTTCATAATTTTTATAAGTTGAAAGGCCCCGAATCAGATCCAGGGTTTCGATTATCATCTGGTCGTTGTCCGAAGGGATAATAATGGATAGGAAATCCGAGAGAGATTTTCTATCAAAGAAGGCGCGGTTTGAGTATGGCAACGCGTCGCCGTGCGCTGGCAATGAACGTCGCTGCAGGGCGTCGGTAAGGGCTGCAATATTTGTCGCTCTGGCAAAGGGCTTCCCCCCAGCCGCCGCCGATCCACTGATCGCCCGCCAGGCATAAGCGATATGAGGCACGTGTACGATGTGGTGCGCCGCCTCGCTGGCCCGGAGTGCGAGATCATAATCCTGGGAGAAGTCGAACCGGGAACGAAATGCGCCGACCCCCTCCAAAAGGGATTTTCGATACACCGAGAAATGGCCCGTATACATGACGGAGGTCAAGAGCGCCGGACTCCAGTCCGGCTTGATAAATACACGCTGGACCGAGCCATCCTCATTAATAATGGCCTCATCGGTGTAGAGCATATCGGCGTCGGGAAATTCGGCAATGGCGGCTTGCACCTGTGCCATTGCATCGGGTAAGAGAACATCGTCATGATCCAGGAGGCCGACAAACTCACCGCTGGCCAATGCCAGTGCCGTGTTGCTGGCCGCGCTTATTCCCTTATTTACTTCCTGGCGTAGGAACCTGATACGCCGGTCTTGTTTCGCGTGTCGCTCAACAGTGTCCGCGACATCTCCGGAATTGGACCCGTCGTCGCAAATACATAACTCCCAGTTAGGGTACTCCTGAGCGCGTACTGAAAGAATTGTCAGATCCAGCAGAGCCGGAGGCGTATTGTAAACCGGCATGACGATAGATATCGTGGGGCCGACGACGCTTCTCGTGCCAATCGGCACGGGCTTCTGGGCATCTTTAATCCGGCGCTCAACATCGCTTGCAAGGGCAGCACGCCGCCGACCTATCAAGGTCGATGGCACTGGGTGCTTTATTATTTCGGACGTCGGTTGCGTCGCAATTCTATCTTCGATGTTAAATTGTGGTGGAGTAATATTCGACCGGGCATTTTTCAACTTAACTGGTTTTCCCATCAGCAGGTGCCGCACCGGCCGGGTCTTCCGGCGGATGGCTTTGATGAACCCTACGACCGACCGCACTTCGGTCTTTTGGGAAGCGGCAGGGGTATACCAAGAATCACGCGACCCGTCTGCTAGAAACTGTTTTCCCATCAGGAAATAACGTAAAGGCTTTGTTTGCTTCCGCAAGGCCCTGATTCGCAGTCGCAATTTCTCGGTCCATCGCCGATTAATTTTTGCGAGTTCCCTGGCATATTGCTCCCCATTTAGATTGGACACAGCCAACTGCCCCGCAAGGTCAGCGAACCGTGAATTCAACGCATGGATTTCGGCCTTTTGCCTCTCCTCATTGGCCTTAGAGGCACCTAAAAGCGCATCCAGAGATTTGATCGCCGAATCACGATCGGATGACAGCTTTTCCGAGGCGGTCAATAATGCCTCCAGGGACTTGATCACCGAATTACGCTGGCCGGACAGCGCCTGCGCAGCGGTCAACTGGCGATTGAGTTCAGCAAACATTGACCGCGCAGTCTCAAGCTCAGCCGCTCGCTGCTGCTCATTTGATCTGGATAATGCCAACTGTGCTTCCAGAGATTTAACGGCCGAATCGCGATCGGAGGCCAAAGTCTGCGAAGCGGCCAAATGGCGTTTGATGTCAGCAAGCTCTGACCGCGCAGTTTCAAGCTCGGCCGCTCGCTGCTGCTCGTTTGATCTGGATAATGCTACCTGCCCTTCAAGGGATTTAATGGCCGAATCGCGATCGTCGGTCATCCGTCCAGGTTCCGCCTGCAGTGTCGCAATCGACGCATGACTTTCAGCAACCTCGCGTTGCAGTTGGCCGATGAGCCCGTCGAAATATTCCTCGCGGAGTGCGGAACCGAGCATTCCCGAAACCGATTCCGGAAGTACGCCATCGGAAGCAATCACAATAAAATATATCCACCAATGCTCCATACTCTCGTGCTCGTAGATCGGACGTCCGTTGGTGTCAAACAACTCAATCTGGGTGAGTTTCTCCTGCAGTGGAGCAACCACGGAACCGTAAGCCACGCGCTGGCCGAGAATTCGCACATGTTTAAAGTTATTTCGCATGAGACTATCCAGCTCGAATAATCCAAGTTCCTTCACGTGAAAAGGATTTGGTGGCGCGTTGGCATTGAGGAAATAAGATCGGTTTGGACTGGATAGAATCAATACACCTCCCGGCTCGAGCACACGTCGAAACTCTGCGAGCATCTGGTCCTGGTCGCGGGTGTGCTCAAGCGTTTCAAAACTCACCGCCAAATCAATTGAATGATCCGGAACGGGGATATTCTCGCATCTCCCAACGCGAAACATTGTGTTTTCGCTGGCGTATTTAGCATGCGCGTGGGCGACCACTGATTCTTCTATGTCAACTCCCACCACATGTCGGGCCGTTTGAGCCAATATTGCAGAGCCGTAGCCTTCCCCGCAGGCAATATCGAGCACGCGCTTTCCGGCAGCCAATCGGCTGGCGAGGTGGTATCGGTGGCGGTGTTCAAGTTCGACATAACCATGAAGACTCGGGACGTAGCGCTCTCCGGTGAACGGTAGTTCAGTATTGCCGGCCATGAACGATTCTCCAAAGGTGTTGCAAGTTAATAATTTCCCCGAATACACAGAAACGCAAGCTGCCAGAGCCGACACAGGATTTCCAACGGACACGTCAGTTCTATTCCAGTGCGCCAACGGCATACGGTAGTGCTTTTTCAAGCGGCGCGCCATCGCGAACCAGAAGCTGCGTATCATACAACCGCCGATAAGGCACGCAGCTCGCAAAGAGTTCCTGATGCGTGCCATAGCCCACGATCCGGCCGGCTTCCAGACATACCACCACATGCGCCGACATCACTGTGCTGAAACGATGGGCGATAATAAACGTCGTGCGATCTTGCATAAAGTCCTCCAGCGCTGAGGCAATTTTCGCTTCGCTGTCCGAATCCACCTGGCTCATGGCTTCATCCAAAATCAGAATTGATGGATTACGCAGGATCGCTCGTGCCAGCACAACCCGCTGCCGCTGCCCGCCCGAAAGCCGGGTGCCGCCCTGCCCCACCTGCGTCTGATAGCCCTGCGGCAAGTCGCGGACAAATTCATCGGTATAACTGCGCCGGGCGGCTTCCATGACCTGCTCATTGGTGGCCTGCCTCATCCCGTACACGATGTTGTTATAGATGGTATCGGAAAATAAAACTGCTTCTTGGGTGACCAGGCCAATCTGCCGGCGCAGAGAATTTACTGATACCGTGGCCGTATCCACGCCATCAATGCGAATTCGCCCTTCGGTGGGAATATACAGCCGCGGCAAAAGCGAAAGCAGCGTGGTTTTACCCGAACCATTGCTCCCAACCACCGCCACCATTTTTCCGCGTACGACGTTCAGGTCAATATCTTGCAAGACCCATTCATCGTGGCCAGGATATTTAAACGAGACATGCTCAAATTGAACGGTCTGGCTGTGCCTCGCGAGCTTCGGCAAATTCGGGGAAAGATTCGGTTCCTTAGGCAAATCCAAAATTTCAAAGCAGCGGCTAGCACCCGCGTTGGCCATTTGCACTTGGCTGTTGATATCGTTGAGTTTGCGCATGGGCTCGAAAATGGCAATGAGGCAAGCGAGCATAAGGAAGAACTGCTCCCGCCCAATGAAATGATGGAATGTCAGTTCCGCCGCCCACATCAGAGGAATGCTTACGAGAATAATGGAAAGTGTCTCAAACAGCGGACGCGAAAGAGACGTGTAATGTTGAATATACCGAATGTGCCGAAACAGATCCCGGTTCACCGTGGCAAAGCGGCGCCGCTCGTAGCCGGTGCCGGAATACGCCTTGACCACCCGAATGGAACCCAAGGCTTCGCTGCTGATATCCACCACTCCCGACCAGCCCAGCAGTTGCATGCCCCCCATGGTCATCATTTTTTTGCCATATTTGCGGATCACCACGCCCATCGTGGGCAATACAATCAGCATGGCCAGAAACATCTGCCAATCCACCATGACCGCCAGAATCGCGACGCCAAGCGATTTTGTTGGCTCCAAAATCGCTTTTCCCAGCACCGTCCCCAGCCCACCAGCGACAAACTCTGTATCAAGGGTAACCCGGCTAACTAGGTCATGCGTGCCTCGGTTGGCGGTATAAGACAGTGGCAAGTCCAGGATGTGATTAAAGAGCCTGCGGCGCAAATCAATAATGACTTTATTGGCGACCACACCGCTTATGAAACTCTGAAGATACCGGAACGTGCTGCCCACAATGCACAAACCGATAAAGACCATCACCACCCAAAACAGGCTCCAGATTCGGCGATGCGGCATAGCCGCCACCGCGGACGCCCAGAGGCGTGTATTCCATTTCAGCGGCGGAAGTGTGGCGGCCAGGGTTCGCGGTGCAGCGCCATCATTGGCGGTTACGGTTAATTGCGCGGTGCTGCCGGGCTTGGCGTTGGCTAATAGAGACATCATTTTGAGCCAGGAATCAGCTGACCCCATTGTCTGCCCGGTAGGAGACACAATTTGCACGCTACGAATTTGATCGCCAATTTGAATGCTATGCAAAGGCGTCTGGGCCTTGGCACCAACGCCAAGAATGCTGATGGCG
Organism: Planctomycetota bacterium; assembly: GCA_021808105.1. Lineage (GTDB taxonomy): Bacteria > Planctomycetota > Phycisphaerae > WQYP01 > WQYP01 > JAMDCX01. The sequence continues at coordinate 61,416 of JAKBCC010000001.1, read as the reverse complement.
AGTTTTCCCTTGCGCGCGCTGGCGTTTAGCCCCAATGTTTGAATATGCAGGCGTTGCTGGGCAATGGTCTGATCCCGCCAGCCATGCACCCCCTCGGCCCCCATGAATATTTTCATGACGGGATAAAGCGTGGCTACCCCCGAGGCGTAAGACAAGCTCACGCCGATGGCACACAAAAACGAGAATACGATCTGCCACCGGTAGGGCCATGCGCCCCGCATTAATCGCCAAAATGGTTTCATTAAGGTTTCCCGATTACCATCCAATAATACCGGATTATAGCAAAGTTATGCCCCTCTGGTAAGCAGGCGGCAGAGATCAGAAACGTTACGGGTCCATCTTCGTGAACACGGCAGGCATTGATTAAAGTAGACGGAAACGGTTGCGCTATTTCTTGATATAGGCGGGTCTGATCCCCGCCACCGTGGGATGAATAACCATCACATCAGTATCGACAAGAATCCGCTCGGTCACAGCTTCAACCCCGGTCCCATTGGGAACGCAGGCGGCGAAGGTTCGGCAAATCTCTGCGTTTTGCCCATATCCCAGCAGCTTGATCCAATACCATTGTCTTCCGCTGTGCGCCAAATTGCTCGATCAGGCGATCTACAGCCTCCCGCATTAAATCACTTTGGTTCCGCCCCGTTGCTCGTGACAGCTCAGCCAAACCCTGGCGTTCCTGCCGTGTCAGATAGAGTTGCGTTCGCACCATCGCGCGACCTCCAATGTATACACCAGTAGTATACATTGCGTTGGCCCGGTTCACAAGGCGGATAATTAATTCCCAGGCGGCGATTTTCCCTTGAACATATAGCGAATTCGCCGGGTTTTTCTGCGAAGGTCCTTCATTGTCTGGGCTATCTCCCGCAACAACCCGATACGCACAGGCCCATCTCCCTTCCAATGGGGCAGGGCGATATCGGCCTTGAGCTTCACACCACGGGCAAACAGCGCCAGAAGAGAGATTTTCGGATCCAGTTGTTCCCGGTAAATATCCGCCAATAAATAGTCAATCCCCGGTGCCCCCGTATCGGGCTGTTCCGCCACGCAAGCCCACAGCACCGGCATCGGCAAACACTGCATCCTCAAGGGGGACAGGGCTGCCCGCGCGTAGAACGCCCACCAGGCGGCAGAATTTGAAATTTCCTGCGATTCCTGTGTTGTCGCGCTAAATCCGCCCAGCTCCTTAAATGCTGCCGATGTTATTAATACCGCATGGCCGCCGAAAACATTTCTGAACAATCCCGCCGCCGGACAGCCGGAAAATAACTGAATTTTCCGCGGTGCAGAACTGTAATCCGGTGTGGGGGCCTCATCAAACAGGCCCTGGGCACCGGTCAGAATATCCACGGCACTTGCCCGCATCGCGTTTACCAGCGTGCGCACCGCATGGGGCACCAGACTGCCGCTGTCATCCATCAGCAGCAGCACCGTGCCTTGAGCATATTGCACTGCTGAATCATAGGGAGATTTGCCATCCGACCCGGCAAAGCAAATAATTTTCCAACCGCGGTTAATGAGTTGCATTTTCTCTTGCGGCGGCAGGCTGCCCGTATCGGCCCCACCGGTTGATTTAAGCAGCAGAATAACCTGCGTGGAGGAATAATCCTGGGTTTGGAGGCTGTGGATGGCGCGCAGGGTCTGGGTCCCCGTACCTTGTTGCACCAAGCACACGGTTAGCAGCGGAGCTTGCGCAGATGTTTCCGCGGCTGGATCGCCATCGCCCATTTCGCTGCGGTCGGGCACGTGCCCTGCGGATGCTCGACGCGCCCCACCGCCGGCAGAGCCGGCAGCGATGTAGGCACCGCTGGCCACCGCTTTTTCACGCACGGTGTCCGCCTCCGCAAAATGCGCGTGCCACCGATTCCAAGTCTGTTCATTGGCCGCAAAGTCCATGGCGGGATGCGCGCAAGCGGGGGGATTTTCCACTGCATGTTCCAGATGCGTGGCCAACGCGGAAACGTCCGGATCGCAAAGCACGTGCGGCCAATCCTCGCGTGCGATAACTTCCGGAATGCCGCCGGTACGCACGGCAATAAAGGCAATCCTGTTGGAAAGACATTCATAAACGGTATTGGGGGAGTTGTCCGCCAAGGATGCAATAACCGCCAACCGCCCCGGCTGGCGCAAATACTCTACCGCCTCATCGCGGCCAAAGTCCGTTATCAGCTTCACCGGGCACCGCCAGTTTTTACTTCTCCGGCGAATGACCTCGGTAGAGTTTAATCCGTTGACGTCCACAGACCGGCCCAGAAATACGATGGCAACATCCTGCCTGTCGCATAGCCGGGATTGATCCACCGCGTCGCAGAACAGGTGCAACCCCTTGCGGATATCCAGGCGTCCAAAAAAGACCATTTCCGTGATTTTATTTTGAGCCGCCGCGTTTGGATTCGTTGCCCCTTTCGCCACAGGCACCACATAAGGTTGTACATACGTATCAGGCGGAAACGTCCACCCCTGCCCCTGGCACCACTGAATCATGTATGCGCTGGGGCTGACGACCACATCAGCCAACGCTGCGCATTGGCGTTCCATAAAATCCAGAGTTAAGATATTTGCATCGAGTACGGGTTCATTGTTGTACCGCATATTCCACAGGTGCGGGCTGTGCAAGCCCAGGACAATCGTGCTGTTTTGCAGGATCAGCCCCTGCTTTTTTCCCAGAATACTGTAGTAACCCAAAGCCAGCCATTCCGGAAAATGAATAACATCATAGCGCGCAGCACACGTGCGAAAATGCTCAAAAACGGTGTAACTAAGTATCATGGCTTTGCTGCCTGCCAGTGTGGTACAGGTCGGTAAGGAAAGCGGGATAAATCTTATTCCATGCGCGGCATAAAATTCAACCCATTGAGTAATCGGGCCATCTTCGCTATGCGTGCCATGCGGATACAAAATAGTTACGTCGTGTCCGCCGCGGGACAGTGCCATTGCCAGTGCGGTGTAAGCGCTGCCAATCCCACCGTTTTTAATCGGGCCGGAAATATCGGGTGATGCGATACACACTCGCGCCTTACCATACGCCCCGCCAATTGGGACGGGCAAACTACAATGACCGGTGCAGGTTGTTGAGGTCATAAAAGAATTCCAGGCATTTCTGACCGTGCGGCGTTGGCCGCTGTATCGAGCAGAACCTCATTTTCCCGGAACCATTGGTAATTCTCAAGCGGCCGCGTCCGAATTAACCATGCGTACCGGCCATTAATTGGTCCGCCGGAGCCGCTGAATTTCCGGAAGCAATGGTGGCCGACAACTCGGGCAAGTCTCCGAAAACGGGCGGCCTCACCGAGCGCCCCAACATACTACGCCAGGCACAAAGCATGATTCCCCCAATATTTCCGCGTGTTTTTGCCAAGCTGACGCGCAAACAAGCCGCCGCCCGCTGATTAAATGGCACTACCAGCAGCCAGCGGACCGATCGTTGAAGCAAACGCGGAATTTTCTTGCCCAGATTTGCCGCCAGTTCACCTGCGCTGATACTCGGCGCGATCAGGTACTCCGCCATGCCCACATCAAACGCGACCCCTCTCAGATATCGGACTGTCAATCTTGCCGCCGCTACATAGTGATCCACCGTCACGGTTGGGGCATACAGCACACGCCCCTTGGCGCGCATCGCTCGAGCTATCAAGTCAGTATCTTCCCCGGCCGTGCGTTTACCCGTGCGCTCCAACGGACAGCAGAATCCTCCAATACGTTGCAGCATGTCCCGGGTAATCGCCAGATTAGCCCCCGCCCCCAATGGATTCTGCAAAAGCATGGGGACATCACCGAGATCAACCTGCGCGAGATACTGGCCCATACCGGCATCAAACCAAGTAGGACGGGACAATGTATGCCAGTCCAGATAAACCCGGCCCACAAGCATATCAGGTTGGGAGTCAAAAGCTTTTACAAGTTCACACAACCACAGCGGACGAACGAGCACATCATCATCCAAAAAGGCGATGATCTCGCCGCGTGCATGTCGCAACGCCCGGTTTCGCGCTGCCACCACACCAAGGTCCGCTTCTTCGATTATCAACAACTTAACAGGTACGTGCTCTTTGAGTGCATCGACGACGTGCAGCGTATCATCTGTGCAGCAATTCGCGACGACAATGATTTCCCAAGTTATATCAGGGCACGGTTCCACCGCAGCCAGACTCTTCAGCGTCTTCTGCAGTAAACCCGAACGGTTATGCGTCGGGATACAAACCGATATACGCGGTCCCACGAAATACTCCCGCAAACACGCCTGACAACCACCGACTACCGTCGCCTATGCGAGCAATCGCAGTGCCGCACTGTTCGGAAGAAACCAAACGGTGCCGACCTGATTGCTGTGTTCCACGTCAAGCCCCACCTATTATAGCAGGCCTCCATAGCCAAAAACAAGGGGAGGTTGGGCAGGTTCCAGTTACGGGTTGTTGACAGAAGAGCGCCTGTCGCCAGGAGCTTGCCGGTTAAATACTTTTATATCCGTCTTCCCATCGCAGCCGCCGCCGTTCCATGCAAAGCCGACACTGGTGGCGTCAATTCTGGAGTCCGTTCGGGGCGGCATTTGCGTTGCCGCTCTTCCGCAACCGGGATATTGGATAGACCCAGACGTCGGCAGTATGCACAGGAAACATGCCGCACAGAGTATGTAAACAACCAGCACAGCCGCAAGCTGGAGGCGGTAGGAAAAAGGTAATGAAAAAGCTGTCAAGTGCTTGTGTCCCCCGCGACTATTTAGCGGCCTGATACAGCTCGGCAACTTTAGCCCAGTTGACCACTTCCCACCAATTGGTGATGTACTCAGGCCTGCGATTTTGATATTTGAGGTAATAGGCGTGTTCCCATACATCCAGCCCCAGAATCGGCTTGCCGGACAGGCCGCAAACCGCTTCGCCCATCAGTGGATTATCTTGATTGGCGGTTGAACCAATGGCCAGTTTGCCATTCTTCACAACCAGCCAAGACCAGCCGGAGCCAAAGCGCTTGGTCGCGGCTTCCCCGAAGCGGGTCTTGAAATCCGCGAAGGATCCAAAGGCGGAGTTAATTGCGGCGGCAAGGTCGCCGGTCGGCTCGCCGCCGCCGCCTTTGCCCTTGGGTGCCAGGATTTGCCAGAACATGCTGTGATTGGCATGGCCGCCGCCATTGTTACGCACTACTGTGCGGATATCTTCGGGCACCGAAGCGATATCTTCGATAAGCGCGTCCAGGCTTTTGGCTTCTAATGCGGGCTTGCCGGCGATGGCATTGTTAAGATTGGTCACATACGCGCCGTGATGCTTGCCATGGTGAATCTGCATGGTTTGCGTATCAATAACAGGTTCCAGAGCGCTGAAATCATACGGTAACGAAGGAAGTTGAAAAGCCATGACGGTACTCCTGAAAAACAATTTACCCATTCAATGAGCCACTTACCTGCGGCAGCCAGTTCAGTATTGTTATTGTAGCACAATTCCGCACAGGTCAAGACCCTGATGCCGTAACACTTATTGCGCTATTGAATAGTTCACAATTTTGTCACCTGATGAAACCTGTACGGCGGCTTTGCCACCCTCATGCACAGTGACGGATTTGAGCCAGACGCGCATTTGTGCGGCGGTGTGCGTCCAGATGATAACGTCATATTGGCCCGGTCCAATTTTAATGGCCTTATTCAGCGAACCCTGTGCGTTGAGCGTCCTAGCCGCCACGCGCTGACCGGCCAGCAGCGGCTTGATGCTGCTGCGGAAGTAGCTGCGCATGCGTGTGAGTGAATTATTGGTGTTGGTGCCAACCTGCGATGCAAATAATACCGGTAATATCTGCGCCCACGCCGCATCATGTTGCAGCCGGAGATTCAAGGCATTTTGGTGATACATGGTGGTCATGGACGTATTGGGTGTCCCGGTGATATTGGCTGATGACCAGGGCGGTTTGCCGGCTCTAATGGCGCGGCGAATTCGTCCGAGTCTGGAGGAAGCGGGTTGCATGACAAACCGAACATCGGCCATGCGAGTACCGGCGGGAATAATCCACATATCGACCGGAGCGGATGAAAGATTCCCTGCGGCTAAGTGCACGGTCAGAGAAGAGTTGTTGTAAGGCAGTTGCGGATAAGCCGAGGCTCGCAGAGGCTCAAGTTTTTCACTGGTCATGCCCGTGAGGTCCACCGTAGCCGTCTGCTTCATGTGCAATGCCACGGGCTGGTCGTTGGCGGGAATAAGGAAAATCCAGTCTTGCACCACGCGCCGATGACCATGCACGGTTCGGAAGTCATCGACCAGGGCGGTATTCGGCTTCAGAGGCGCGTAGCGGCGGCCATCTACAAGATAACCGCTGGGAAAATACATTCCGCCGGATGTGACCAACTGCACCTCTGCAGGTGTCAGGCGAAAATAGCCCTGATCGGAGCTTACATCAGGCTGCGCGCTGCCATGATTGACTTCCGTGCGGACCAAAATAGCCTGCTTTCCAGCGGCGGGAATGCCGTAGCGCGTAATCATTGCGGCCGGCAGCGGCCCGGCAAAAGGAACATGCAACAGACTCGGTGGAAGGGCTTTGGCACCGGCGTATTGAACGGTATAGCGGTCGCCAAACCATTGCCGCAACGGTTGCGGGTTATACTTGCTGAATGAATGTCCGCCCATACTGCGGCCGCTGACCATGCCCCACAAGCTGGTCACAAAGCCATCCGGGTCCAGCCACAGTCCACTGGGGGAATTACTGGCCAAATCTGCGGCGGTGTCGTACCGGGAGTATCCCAGAATACTGCTGGGCAGCGGCAGCATCTGCACGCCCGCCATGACCGTGCCAACTAAAATCATGGCCGTAAAAAAGCCAAACGCGCCCCCGACGATTCGCCCGGGCCAGAGCGGTAATTCCACATCGCCGCGAATCAGGTAGTCAAAGGCCGTTCGAATGAGCGAAAACGCCAGAAAAAACACCAGTAAAAAGGTAACACCATAGGCAAAATCAGGACGATGATTCAGAATCGGATTCGCCCACGCCTGATAAACACCCATCGCCAACGTAGAAGCAAAGAAGCTGGCGCACAACAGGAGCAATGCGGACAGCGGCCCCTCATTGGCCATATAAAGCGCAAACAGGATGATGAACAACAGTACGATGAATTGAAGAATCATCTAGGATCTTCCAATGTGCTATGGCGTTTGAATCGCAATCCGGCAAGCAATTCGTACACCTGTGTCACTTAACTGTTTCCAGCGGACGATCCGCCGGCCCGTGAATTACCGGCACTGCTGGCACCGGCCTGGCTTTGCCCCGGCATCTTCCCCGCCGCACCGGCGCGGGAAGCACCTGAACCAGCGGCTTTGGGTCTGGCTGCCGGCTTTTTATCCGGGGTGCATACGCGAATCACTTCCTGAATGGAGGTAATCCCCAGTGCAAATTTTCTGAATCCGTGCTCCACCAGGAACATCATATTATTTTTACGCGACAAGGTCCGGAGTTCTTCAGCCGGCCGCCCGGTGGCAATGGCCCTGCGGATTTCGTCATTGATTACCAGGATTTCGAATATCCCGCTTTGTCCGCGATAGCCCAGGCTGGCGCAATCCGGACACTTAATCAAGTTCCCTTTTTGATCACGCGCGGGTTGCGTATTGGCCTTAAATGCCGAGAGGTCGCGGCCAACTGGTAAATTCAACTTGGCCAGCATCGCCTCGTCCGGTTGATAGGCGATTTTACAGGTCGGGCAAAGCAGCCGCACCAACCGCTGGGAGATGATCGCTCGCAAGGGCGCTGCCGCCACCTGATTATCCGGCAAAACCTTACGCCAGAGTTCCAGCGCGGTAATGGCATCGTTGGCTCGCAGGCCAACGTAAACGCGATGCTCTTCACGAGAATATTTCGCAATCAATTCCGCAGTTGCCGCGTCCGGGCATTGCGCCACCATCAGAATATGCGGGTCTTTCAGCATGAGGCTTTGCAAGGCTTTAGAGTGACTGGCATTGACCGCCGCGGGGTCGAATCGGGTTAAGGAGATGGATTCGAAATCTGCACGGGGGTTAATTTCAAAGGTATTGATGCTGGTGGTATACGCGTCATGATTCGCCAGCAGGGAATAAAGCGTGGTTGTTCGGCCCATGTGTGGGGGAGATGATACGATAATCAGGCCTTCATTGCCCTGCAACACTTCACGCAACGCAGTGAGTTGTTCGGAGGACATGCCCAGATGATCCAGGGGCATTTTCCAGTTATCTTTGGCGTTTATCTGAAGCCATAACCGTTCACCGGCGGTTGTTCCGCTGGTATTGGCGGTCCAATGTACCGGATTATTGTCCGCGTCGCGGGTGGTAAAGACCGCAGATTGCGGCCGCCGCCGTTCTTCCAGCGAAAGGCCGGTAAGCTGTTTGACGGCTTGAATCAGCGGTTCGGCATTGGGTCGCTGCATTCCGGATTGTGGATAGGACACGCCGTCGGTGCTGAACGACATTTCATAAGCCTGATCCGACGGCATCAGATCAATTCGCTGGGCCCGATTTTCCAGGCCCTGTATCAGCAATTGATCCAGCAGTACGACACCGTTGTAGCCCGCGTCTTCTACCGCCGGCAGAGGCAGGGGCCGTCCGCCCTTTCCTTCATACCGCAAGCCCAGTTGTGAAACAGATTTTTTTGCCTGCCGCCCGGCTGAAAACTGCTCCATGTGGCCGGATATAACGCCCAGCAGGTCCCCTGAGGATCCCAACACCTGCACGCGCGTCCGCCAATAATAACCCAGCAAAGCTGCGGGAATAAATATGTTTAATATCAGGGCAAACCAGAAATTCGGAATCAGCAGCCAGATCAGCAGGAGGATGGCAACCGAAGCCAGCAGCACGCCTTTCCATAATTGCGCCGGTTGTTCGGGCATGTTAGGAAGATCATTATCAATCCAGACCAGAAAACGGCCCCACAGCACCAGAACCGCAACCGCTGCCGCAACATAAATTATATTTACGTACATCAAAGCAATCATTCCTGCCTTCGCACGCCGGATCGGACTGATCCCGCGCGCCGCCAAATGCAAAACTTACCATGATCCGGCCAATTATGCCAGAGATTTCCATACAGAATGCTCTTTGACGCTGTACCTGATCCCCGGGAACCAGTCCGCCGGGGGCGTCAATTGGTGCGAATACCCTTCATGCGCATACGCAATTCATCCGGATTGGGAGAGGCTATATACGCCTCTTTATGGGTAATGGTTTCGCTGGCCACCAGCTCGCAGAGCATATCATTAAAGTCAATCATCCCGGCTCCGCGCTCCGACCGGATGACCTGTGTCAATTCATTTTCCCGGCCTTCAAGTATGTATTTTCTGACCGAAGGTGAATTTAACATGACCTCCACCACCGGTACCCGGCCAACGGCGGGATCAATGGCCGGTACAAGCTTCTGGAAAATAATCGCCTTCATATTGTTGGCGATAGCCTGGCGCATGTTCATGTGCATATCCGGAGGAAACAATTCCAGGACGCGTGTGATCGCTCCCGGAGCGCTGGCGGCATGAATGGTGGAAAAAACCATGTGCCCGGTTTCCGTGGCCTGAACCGCAGCCTGAAATGTCAGGCGGTCACGCATTTCCCCGATCAGAATAACATCGGGGTCTTCACGCATCATGTAGCGAATCGCCATTTCAAAGCTTTCAACATCCAGGCCGACTTCGCGCTGGTTAATGAAGGCCTTCTGATCTACATACGTGTATTCAATGGGGTCCTCAATGGTGATAATATGGCAGGATCGCCGATCATTAACCTGTTGAAGCATTGCGGCAATCGTGGTGCTTTTGCCGCTGCCGGTGATGCCCGCCAGCATGACCAGTCCCTGTTCATTTTCCGCAATTTTTTCAAAAACTTCGGGCAGGTGCAACTGCGCGAAATTGGGGATTTTCGGATTAATGCGCCGCGCCGCCATGCTGACCATGCCGCGCTGGCGAAAAATGTTGACACGGAATCGCTCGGTGGGCGTTACAGCGTAAGCGATATCCAGGGATCCGCGATGCAGGAAATCATGCCACTGCTCATCGGTGAGCATTTCTTTGACCATGGCTTCTATTTCCGCATTGGTCATCGGTGAGCCCGTCGTGGGAACCAGACGTCCGGATTTGCGCACCCGCGGCAGTACGTCGGCCTTGATATGCAAATCGCTGCCCTCCACCTTGGTCACAACTTCAAAATATTTATGAATCTTCGGCGGTCCTCCGCGGCGGGGGGAGTCGGCGACTTCTACTTTTGCACTTTGCGATTCTTTAGTCATGCGGTCGTTATCCTTGTTGCTAAAAAAATAAAACTTACAACACCCTAACTTAAAAAGCCAGCCCATCCAGGGTTTTTAACCCCAGCGTTTCCTGTACAAAAAACGGTTCCGCAAATGGGCGGCGAATGGTCCCGCCGAAATATCCGTTGATATTCTCAACGTATTTGAGGATTTCCCATTGCGCTTCTACGGCTCTTCCCGCACTGAACTGAGATGCGTAACACCGCACGGCCTGACGTTTTATATCCATGGTGTCCGCAACATCCACGCAGAAAGAGGCCGGAAAATTAAACCGCAGGTGCGAACAGAAATAGTAGATTAATCGCGGTGGATAAAAAGGTTCACCGGGAATATTGGATTTAGTCAGCTTGGCGTCAAACCGCGCGTCTTCCGCGATTTGCGTCACTTGACGATGATCCGGATGAGCGTCATTCGGGTAGGGAAGAAATACGATATCCGGTCGAAGGCGGCGAAACACCGAAGCGGTCGCGTGGCGGGCGGCAATGCTCCATGTCACTTCACGATTTTTCAGGCCCAGTGCCAGGCGCGTGGCACCCAAAATTCCGGCGGCCGCGGCGGATTCCGCGGCCCGCGTTTCCGGCGTACCGAAAGGCGTCGGTTCCCCGTTGGTCATGTCCAGCAAAGTCACGTGATGCTTCTGGCGTGTCAGCAGTGCAATCGTAGCGCCCATAGCGAGTTCCTGATCGTCGGGATGGGGTCCAATTACCAGAATGTTCATAGCATCAAGCCCCATAAGCGCTGCGGAATTTAATTTCGCGGCCTGGTGAGAAGCACCCCATCAGCGGGATTCAAAGGATTTCCAGTGCTGATTGCGCGGCCCGATATATTCCGCGCGGGGTCGGATAAGCTTGTTATTCGAATATTGCTCCAGGATGTGGGCAATCCATCCGCTGGTGCGGCTGATGGCGAAAATCGGGGTAAAAAGATCAGCCGGTATGTGCAGGTAGTGGTACACCGAGGCGCTGTAAAAATCGACATTCGGTTTTAGATTTTTGGTTCGTACCACCATGTCTTCAATGCGCACGGACATTTCATACCAGCGCTGCTGCCCGGTCAGCGTGCCGAGCTGGCGTGACATTTCCTTCAGGTGCCGCGCGCGGGGATCACCGTTTTTATATACCGCGTGTCCAAAACCCATAATTTTTTCATGGTTATCCAGCTTGGCCCGGATATAGGCGTCCACGGTGTCCGGGTTGCCGATTTCATTAAGCATCCGCATGACCTGCTCGTTGGCTCCCCCGTGCAGCGGGCCTTTTAAGGCGCAAATGGCGGCGACCAGTGCTGAGTGCATATCGGTCAGCGTCCCCGCCGCGACGCGCGCCGCGAAGGTACTGGCATTTAATTCGTGATCGGCATGGAGAATATAGGCTTTGTCCAGGGCACGGGTGGCCAATGGTTCGGGTGAACGTCCGGTGAGCATGTATAAAAAATTGGCCGCCAGGTTCAAGTCGCGCCGTGGTGCCAGGGGTTCGCGGTCGTTACGGATACGATCATACGCCGCTACGACGCCGGCCATCTGGCCCAGAATCCGCACGGATTTTCGCTGATTGGCCGCTGCGGACATATCTTCTGATTCGGCGTCAAACATGGCCATGGCGCTGGCGGCGGTGCGCAAAGCTTCCATCGGTGTGCTGCGACGGGGAAAGGACTTCATCATGGCCAGAAGACCTTCAGGCAGGAGTGCCTGCTCCGCGATCGATTGTCGCAAATCGTCCAGCTCCGCACGCGTGGGCAGCCGAGCGTTCCAAAGCAAAAATACCACTTCTTCAAACGTGGAATTTTCCGCCAGTTCGTCGATGGTAATACCGCGATAGGTGAGCACGCCGTTTTCAATTGAGCAAATCGAAGAGCTTAACGCCACGATGTCGCGCAGGCCTCCGCTGGTTGCGGCGACGGTAGTCAGGGGGGTCTGGGTCATACGATTACTCCTGAACGCACATCAGAGGTGCTCATAATACACGCTGCGGGTGGAATCGTATAGTTTTCAGCGCCGTTTTCAGTACAATAGTTTTCAGCGCAATAAAAAAGCCGTGTGGAGGAGGGTAGGTCCACACGGCCTGGCGGAGGAGGAAACGAGTTTAAGCGATAGTGTATGGTGCAGATCTCACCAGCACAGACCTCCACGTTGTGCCCGGGAAGCGGCGGGCCTGCGCCATACACGATCCATATTTACTTGTCACATTCGAGCACCGTCACGTTCTTTCGGTCTCGACGTTCTTGCATTCTCTGTCACTCCCGCGGTCCTTGCCGCACGTTAGATATATTGCAACTCTCGTGCCAGTACGACATACGGCGGATTTTTTTTGGAGAATCTCCGGACAATTGCGGCCCATAATTTTATGAAGTGGATTTTATATGGAAAAAGCAGGACGTTTTGCCTGATTATTGGACAGACTCGCTTCAAGAATCAATAGGACGTTGAAAATAGGCATGTACGGCGGGCCGACATCCTGATAATCCCGTGCCTAAAGTTAGTGCAGTAGCAGCTTGGACTGCTTATACGCAACGCAATGCCCTGCTTCCGCCTGACATCGCATGGGCGCAATTCTAAGATTTGCGGGAATGGCTCCGGCAAGCTAAAACTGTTGCCGCACGCAGTGTCGTGCGCCGGGAAACTTGCCGGCTTTTCAGAAGCGACCGGCTCAATCACTATAAGGATCCGTTGTGAAGACACCCAGCACCACGAAGATCGGCCCATTTGACCCGCTGACAAAAATTGAACGTTTGGGTCTGATCGCGCTGCTGATCGGCGTGCTGGCTTTCGGATGCGTTACGGAAGTTCGGTCCGCGTTTCTTAGCCGACGAATGACGGATGTTGACACCTATTTTCGCGCCGCCTGGGCCGTGCGTGTGCACAAAGATCCCTACAACGTCACCGATACCAATGGCTGGCATTACAATTATCCCCCTCTGCTGGCAACGCTTTTGTATCCCCTGGCCGACGCACCGGCTAAATTCGGCCGCGCGGGGTTACTGCCCTATCCCGTTTCCGTGGCGGTCTGGTTTCTTATCAGTATTGCCTGTATCTGGTGGGGGAGCCACGCGCTGGCGCAAGCCCTGGAAAAAACGTGTACCGATCCCGCCGTGCGCAACATGCCGCGCTTTTGCCGCAGGTGGTGGGCACTTCGTATTATTCCTATATTGATCTGCCTTCCGGCCATTGGCCGGGCGGTCGTGCGCGGACAGGTCAATAGCGTCCTTTTGATGCTGTTTTGCTTTGCCGGGGCTGCTCTGGCCACCCGAAAACGCTTCTGGGCCGGATGTGCCACGGGTCTGGCGGCAGCGTTAAAAGTTTTTCCCGGATTTTTAATTCTCTATGGAATATCGCGCCTGCGGGGAACTTATCTTCTGGGTATGGCGGCGGCGTTGGTTGCCGGCTTGCTGGTTGTCCCAGGGATTATCATGGGGCCGCACCATATGGTGGCCGGGTATCGTCGTTTTGCGCAAGTGGTTTTAGAGCCGGCGTTTGGATTGAATCATAACGCTTCCCGTGACAAGGAACTTTTGGATATTAATAAGACTGATTCAACAAGCTTTGAAGCGATGATTGATCATACGCTTTACATTGGCCGCCACGCCCCGGCCCCGGCAAAATGGATGAAATTGGCGCATTGGGGAATATCGGCTGTCCTTGTGGCCATCACGCTGCTGGTGGAATTTATGCGACGAAAAGATGATCCGATTTTTCGCAACCTGTTCCTTGGTGTGCTGATCACCATCATGATGCCGATTATTCCCATTTGTCACCCGCACTATTTCTGTATGGTGCTGCCCCTGATTACAGCGCTTCTGGCGGCGCGCTGGGAACAGGACCGAATGCTTCCTCTGGGGGGGGCGTTGGGCTGGGTGCTGATTTTTTTTGCCGCCTCACACATTATGACGGTGCTGCCGCCGCCGTTTTATATTCTTCGCGGTCTGGGATTGGTTACGTATTCCGCGTTAGCACTTTGGGCGGTAGGATTATTTACCATGTGGCATTGGGAAACACCACGCGAATGGCAGGCGGCTGCGCCTGTTGCATAACTTAGACGTTGAACTGGAACTGCAAGGTTGCGGAGCAGAGTGCCGGTTGGAACTTCCCAAACCGGTCATGAACGGATAAATTCGTCGTGATGGCGGTTGCCGTGGGCCGCACGAGCCGGCCCACGTGACACTGTTTTGGAGCTTTTATGCAAATGAATCCCTGGGTGCCGACATCCAACCGGTATGAGGCAATGGTATACAACCGCTGCGGTAAATCCGGACTTAAGCTGCCGGCAATTTCCTTGGGATTGTGGCATAACTTCGGCGGGGTGGATCTGCTTGAAAATCAACGCGCCATGCTGCGTTGTGCCTTTGACCTGGGCATTACCCATTTCGATCTGGCTAATAATTATGGACCACCACCCGGATCAGCCGAGGAAAACTTCGGGCGCTTATTGCAGCAGGATCTGCATCCGTGGCGGGATGAACTGATTATCTCCACCAAAGCCGGTTACACGATGTGGTCCGGGCCGTATGGTGATTGGGGGTCGCGCAAGTATCTGCTGGCCAGCCTGGATCAGAGCCTGCAACGCATGGGCCTGGATTATGTGGATATTTTCTATTCCCATCGCCCCGATCCGGAAACGCCCCTGGAAGAAACCATGGGTGCTTTGGACGCGGCCGTGCGGCAGGGCAAAGCGCTTTACGTGGCGCTGTCAAACTATAAACCCCCTGAGGCCCGACGGGCGTTTGCGATTTTGAAATCCCTCGGTACGCCCTGTCTGATTCATCAGCCGCGCTATTCCATGCTTGAACGCTGGGTTGAAAGCGAACTGCTGGATGTGCTGGGGGAACAAGGAGTGGGAGCGATTGCGTTCTGCCCGCTGGCGCAAGGGCTATTGACCAATAAATATCTTACGGATATTCCGGAAGACTCGCGGGCTGCAAAATCGTACAGCTTTCTCAAGGCCGACAGAATTACCGCGCAATTGCAAAGTCGTATCCGAACGCTCAATGAAATTGCCTTAGCCCGGGGCCAGAGCCTGGCCCAGATGTCCCTGGTCTGGGTGCTGCGCGACGCGCGCGTAACCTCCGCACTGATTGGTGCCAGCCGGGTGTCGCAAATTCAGGAAAATGTTAAAGCCCTTAGCAATCGCACCTTTACCGCCGAGGAGTTGAAGGCTATTGATCATGCGTTGGAAAGCTGATATCGGTACGCGTTACGGAATACGGAATTAAAAAGATGGTGCACAACAATTCGGCTCTTGATCCGCGCAACGAACAGCCGGTAACGCCCGCAACGGCCCCGGCGGATGTGCTGACATTTCATGCCCCGGCAAAATTAAATCTGGGTCTGCGGATATTTCCACGCCGCCCGGATGGATTTCACGATATTGAATCCTGGTTTGTCCCCATTTCCCTCTGCGACACGCTGGTATTCCGCAAGGCCGAAACGCTGACTCTGAAGCTCACCGGTTTGGCGGCGGAACTTTCAGATGAGCCGGAAAAAAATCTCGTGGGCCGCGCGGCGCTGGCGTTGGCTGACGCAGCCGGCGTGGCCGCCCACGCACAGATTCATCTCCATAAGCTTATTCCCGCCGGAGGTGGTTTAGGGGGCGGAAGTTCCGATGCCGCAACGACTTTGCTGGCATTGAAACACTTATGGAATCTTCCGATTTCCACGGCAGAATTGTCAAAGCTCGCCGCGTCGCTGGGCAGTGATGTGCCATTTTTTATTCATGGGCAGTCGGCGGTGTGCCGCGGGCGCGGGGAAGTTATCGAGCCGTTGCCATTCCATCGCCCTTTATTTGCGGTGTTAATCATTCCCCCCTACGGTACCAGCACCCGCGATGTCTATCAGGAATTTGATCATCAAGCCGCAGCGGTGGATAGCACACCAATCCGCTGGCAGGAAATAGCGCGTTTGAGCGCTGCGGAAATCAGTGCCGCGATTCGCAATGATCTTGAAGCCCCCGCATTTTCCGTCACGACCGCTCTTCGCGCCTTACGCGATAAAATCACAGCGTTAGTCAATCGCCCCGTGCATCTTAGCGGCAGCGGCTCAACATTTTTTATCCTGTCCGACCAAGCCGCCGAAGCCGAATCCTTAGCGGAAACCCTTGGACACAATCTGCCCGAAAACGTCCGCGTTCTGCCCGTTGCCTTATTTGCCCGAAATCCAATGGCGGATCAGCGGTAGTACGGGTTCGCCTTGTGGCGAGTAGGCTCCGTAGTCGGTTGGTTTACAGCCCGGATACCATTCCCAGATAAAAGCGCCCACAAAAGAACTTTCGGGCAATTTCCGCCAGACGCGTACAAACGCCTGATAGGCAATGGCCTGATTGGACGGATTGATCAGCCCCGTGCCAACATAATCCCATGGCTTGGCCAACGTGTTGTCCAGATTATCCCAACCGATTTCGGTAAACAGCACCGGCTTTCGTTCGCGTGCGGCGAACGTCAAAATGCGATTTTTAATGCGTTGCCAGTGGGCGACGACTTCGGCGACGGAAGGATCCTTGGAATCGGAAAGATCGTAATAGGAATTCATACCGATGTAATTAAGCTGTGGCCAGAAATGAACATACTGATAATGATCCCAGTTCGCGCTGTAGGTAAGTTTGCCGGTAAAGCGCAGCCGCACCAGTCGGATTATGCGCAGCCATTGTGTGTTAAAAGGTTCGGTGGAAAGCAACTCGCTGCCCACACAGAAAACATTCACGTGCGCTTGCTGCGCCCAGGTGGCAGCCGCCAGAATGTAGGCGCGGTAGCGGGTAAACCAGAGGCTCCAGCTTTTGGGTTTTATGACCCCGCGCCAATCGTTGCCGGTGGCATGATTCAATAACACGATAGGCATAAGCATCGTGTGGATGCCCAGATGATGGGCCGCCAGAAGTACCTCATGTATCTGCAGAGGTGTCAGTGAAACCTGCGGATCGATATGAATATTGTCGGCATGGACATCATGCTGCCGGGCGTTGATGACAAAGTTAATCCAGGTACAACCCATGGCTCGCAGCTTTACGATGCAGCGCAGATATCCGGATATTCCGCGGGGATTATCCAATTGCATTGAAAAACCACGGATGGGCGGCACACCGGAAATCGGATAATGCAGCGGCGGCAACGGTGCTAATCGCTGGGTGAGCGGCCGCTGCGGGCTGCCCATGCCGCTGACGTTTAATACAAACGCCGTTACACTCCATACGATTGTGCCGACCAGTATGCTTGCAGCGAATCTTCGGACCAAAGCATGATCTCCGAGTTAAAATAATAGCGAGCATCCTGCATCGCCAGGCTTCCAAGCACCGCCTAGTCCGCAGTCGGATGGGGCGCTGACTGCAAATAGAAATACAACGCATAAATTTGGCTGGCAAAGCGGTATTTTCCACGTCCCATCTCCGAGGATTGCTGCACCACGCCCAACTGTTTCATCTTCTGTAGAAAATTATCCAATACTCTGGCTTCGTCGGACGAGACTCGGTCCACCAGTTCAGCTTTGGAAAAATGCAACTGCAAGGGCGCGATTACCATCCGTTTCAATATCCGCCGGTAACGCTTGCTCCAGATGGCATCGAGCACCTTCGGCTCGATGTATTTTACGCCGATGATCTTCGCCGCCGCGACTATGCCGGCAAGGGCATCGTTTTCGTCAATGACGCCGTCGGTATCAGTCTTGAATACTGCGTCACCAATCTCGTGGAGGAACACCGGGTATCCGCCGGAAAAGCGCCACAACAAATCCAGCGCTCCGGGCAAAATACGCACATTGACCTTCGCCAGAGCCTGTTGATAAAATTGTCGCGTCTCCGCTTCGTTGAAGGCAGTTATGTTGATAACATCAAATACGCGATCGAGCGATGGCTGCTTCTGAATCAGCTGGCTCCGCCGCTCGGGCATACCCGCCAGTATCAGGGTCAGGGGCAGATTCTCGCGGCCGGTTGCCAATTCATCCACAAAGCTTTTAAGCCAATTGGCGAACGCTCTATCCGCCGCCAGACCATTCAGGTCATCCAATACAATCATCAATCCTTTTCGATGAGAGCTGATCTGCGCCAGAAGCTTTTGCAGCGTCGGCCCCAGTGTCCCTACGGCTTGCGCCAGGTCCCGCGGCGATGCCTCGAAAGCCAGCGAAACGCCGAACAGGCCGACCTCACGAACATTATTGCCCAGAAATTTCTTGACGCCCTCAAACCAACTCCGGTCCTGACTGACCTGCAAGAGCCGCTCGAATATGCGGCGCACCATTTCCTCTAAAGACGTCACGCCGCCGAGAAATACATGCAAACCCAACACCTCATGTTTCTCCTCCGCAATGCGCAATGCCATGCGGCATAGCGAGCTTTTGCCGATGCCGCGGTCCCCGGAAATGAAGATACGCTCGATCATTTTTTTTGACGCGGACTTTGCCACGCGGTCCACAATTTCAGTGATCTCCCGCTCTCGACCTGCGAAAAATTCAATGGGAACAGGCACGCCCGGCGTGAAAGGTGAATATTCCCTGGCCATGTGAATCTCCTGTTCGTCGCGCCGGTCAACGATCCGCGGCCTGCCGACCGACACTCCATTATGCCTGTGCCCGTGGATTGGTCAAAGGCCTCGCTCATGCGCAGGCAAGATGCGGTGGTGCGGCGAGATCGTCGAAATGCGATCATACGTCAAAAAGTCTACCCCCTGTGACTGGCGGCTTTCCGCTATCCGCCAGTCTTCTTCATTCCATTTCGGAAACCATGTATCGCCTGTGACCTGGGTCTGGCACTTTATAATGCTGATATACATGCGATCCGCCAGCGGTAGCGCCAAGGTGTAAATTTCCGCGCCGCCCACAACAAATAGTTCCTGTTCGCCCGCTTGCTTGGCCGCCGCAAGAGCTTCCTGAAGTTGCGTAAACCACTGCGTGTCAGCAGGAGTGGGATCTGGAATTCGGCGGCTAAGTATCAGATTGCGACGCCTGGGCAGCGGCCGGCCGATGGAGTCAAAGGTTTTTCGCCCCATCAAGACACAGTGGCCCATGGTTAGGCGTTTGAAGTGCTGAAGATCCTCAAGCACATGCCATGGGAGTTGTCCTTTCCAGCCAATAACACGCTCCGGCGTCATCGCGGAAATAAGACTGATGAGCATCAAGCACCTGTTGTAAAAATCGCGCCAGGAATGTACCGCCACTCCGGATCGCATTTCCAAACTGGGCGGACGGCCAATCGCTGTTCCGCACCCAGTTGGTGTTTACGCAATTTTACGCCAAAATTCTGGTGCGTCCATAAAAGTGATCGAGTGTTCTGC
The DNA here is from genome assembly GCA_021808105.1 of Planctomycetota bacterium. Classification (GTDB taxonomy): domain Bacteria; phylum Planctomycetota; class Phycisphaerae; order WQYP01; family WQYP01; genus JAMDCX01. The sequence goes on along the minus strand of JAKBCC010000001.1, from coordinate 41,940 downwards.
CACTGCAGTAAACAAGGATACGTCATCAGAACGCGTGGCAAGAGGGCGTTGCGGATTGAGGGGGATTCAGTCTTAAATTTCGGCACGCTGTAGGCGGCCTAAATAGGCCGTAAAAAAGACCGCAGATTACGGGGATTACGCGGATCAACGCTGGTTTTCTGTGTTCCGGGACCTCGACATGCCCCGCTGACAACGCAGTTTTGACGCCTGTCATGCCAATCAGAACCACTTTTTTCCGCCGCCAATACCGCAACGATCCCAAACCAATCGTCCCCGCATCCGCGTTATCCGCGTAATCTGCGGTTCTCTCCCTTATTGTTCAATCTGCAAAGCAAGGGCATTGCGGAAACGAATTGCCGGTGTACTTGACAGTCCAGTCTCACGGTATAGCATTTTCCTCAGGCACGGAAAATAAGGTTAGCTACTTTTACGCCGAATAAAATGTCCAAACGCGGGAAAATATCATTATGACCGTCAAGAGAATCAGGACCAACCGGCAGATCCAAGCGTGATTCCGGGTTTCCCGCAACGGCGAGCTTTCATATAATCGTCCTGGCTTTTGGAGTGCGGCAATGTCGATGGTGATGTTTACCGTTTTGTACCCGGAACTTGGTGCCGCGGAGACACGATGTATTATCTTGCAATCCGGCGGCCGTTGGCACCGGCGTGAGGGGAAGGAAGAAGAATTTGCGTTATTCGAATTATATTGCGCCGAGCCGAGCTGCGACTGCCGACGGGCAATGTTCAACGTGGTATCCAAGCGATTGGGTCGGCATGTCGCGACCATCAGCCACGCATTTGATCCCCCCGGAGAAAAATCCGCAGTTTCGGAACAGACATTTCTTGATCCACTGAATCGGCAGTCTGATTTATCCGAAGACCTGCTGGCTATTTTTACGCAGCGGGTCCTGATGGATTCCGACTATTGCAAGCGACTGGAGCGGCATTACGCCATGTTTAAGGACGTTGTGAATAACTGGCATCATCCCCTGCACGAAAAAATTCGCCCCTATTTTGACGAATTAGAGTACGAACCACGAAGGAAAATTTCGGATATTCCCTCATGGCACGTCCGAAATCGTATAAGGAAAAACCGCCGCAATCGCAAGTAATAACCAGGACAATGTTTGTGATCGTATCCCGGCCCCCGCCTCACTCCTGATCTTCGCGCAACTTGGCCAAAACGGAATAGTCTTCCAGCGTGCTGGTGTCCCCGACGGCCTGTTTCCCGGCGGCGATGTCACGCAGCAGGCGCCGCATGATCTTGCCCGAGCGGGTTTTGGGCAGCATTTCCGTGAATCGCACTTCATCCGGGCGCGCGATGGCACCGATTTCCTTGGTCACCCAGGCTTTTAATTCCTGTTTCAGCGCGTCATCGGTGGCAATTCCCGCCTTGACAGTTACAAACGCGCACAGGGCCTGCCCTTTAAGCTCATCGGGTCGGCCAACCACGGCAGCTTCCGCAACTTTGCTGTGGGCCACAATCGCGCTTTCAACTTCCATAGTGCCCAAGCGATGGCCCGCAACGTTGACCACATCATCAACGCGGCCCATGACCCAGAAGTAGCCGTCTTTGTCCCGCCGCGCTCCGTCGCCCGTGAAATAATAGGGGGGAATATCACTGTAATATTGTTTCTTAAAACGCTCATCGTCTCCATACACCGTGCGCAACATGCTGGGCAACGGTTTGCGGATGACCAGATACCCCCCCGTGTCCGCGGCCACTTCCTGCCCGTCCCGATCTACTACAGCCAGATCCACCCCAAAAAATGGGATGGCACAACTGCCCGGCTTGCCCGGTGTGATCCCCGGCAGGGGCGTACACATAATAGAACCGGTTTCCGTCTGCCACCAGGTATCCACAATGGGGCAGCGCTGGGAACCAATCACGCGGTAATACCACATCCACGCTTCCGGGTTGATCGGCTCGCCCACGGTTCCCAGCAAGCGGAGGCTTGATAAATCATGGCGTTGCGGATACTGATCACCCCATTTTACAAAGGCTCGGATGGCCGTGGGGGCCGTGTAAAACACACTCACACGGTACTTTTCAACGATACTCCAGAACCGGTCCATATCCGGCTGATTGGGTGCGCCTTCATACATAACCACACTGGCCCCACAGGCCAGCGGGCCGTAGACCATATACGTATGCCCCGTTACCCAGCCGATATCCGCGGTACACCAGTAAATATCTTCTTTTCTTAAATCAAATACATATTTACATGTCAGATAAGCGCCCAGCAAGTAGCCGGCGGTGGTGTGCACCACACCCTTAGGCTTGCCGGTGGTGCCGCTGGTGTACAAAATAAAGAGCATGTGCTCGCTGTCCAGTGCGGCGGGCGGGCAATGTTCGGAGCTGCCCGAGACAAAATCCTCGTACCACACATCCCTTCCGGGCTGCATGGTGATATTCTGGCCTGTGCGTTTAACCACAATACAGTGTCGCACACAAGGGGCTTTGGCCAGCGCCGCATCGGCATTATTTTTCAGTTCCACAATTTTGCCGCGCCGCCACCCGCCGTCGGCTGTGATTAATGCCACAGCTTGCGCATCATTCATACGATCCGCCAGTGATTCAGCCGCAAAACCGCCGAAAATAACGGTATGTACCGCTCCAATTCGGGCGCAAGCCAGCATGGCCACGGCGGCCTGGGGAATCATGGGCATATAAATCGCTACGCGATCGCCGGACCGCACGCCGTGCGATTTCAGCGCATTGGCCAGGCGGCAGACTTCCTTGAGCAATTCAAGATATGTTAATGTTTTGGTATCACCTGGTTCGCCCTCCCAGAGAATGGCAGGTTTGTCGCCCCGTCCCGCATCCACATGCCGGTCCAGACAATTTTGCGCAATGTTGATTTTCCCGCCGGTGAACCATTTCACAAAAGGGGACTTGCTGTCATCAAGAACATGGCTGTAGGGTGTCAGCCAAGCCAGGTCTCCCGCCATCTCCGCCCAGAATTCCTGGGGGTGGTCAATGGACTTGCGGTACATGCTTTCATATTGTTCCTGAGAGCTGATATTGGCTTTGGCAGTAAAGGATGCCGGGGGAGCAAACGTGCGATTTTCATGCATGATCGATTCAATATTTGCACCAACGGACATAATGGCTCCTCATGAATTCCGGCGATTGACGCCCAATGGATGACACGGCGTAGTATAATAACCACCGCCCGAATAAAAAGCACGGCTTAGTAAATAAGCTTGGCAAATAACGATAGCAGGCATGGCACGCCGGTCGCTCCCCACACCGGGCCGAAAAAATATCGCACAAGCCGCCGGCTATGCCGGTGGTGGAACGCAACCGGTTGGAGGCGCTTAGTCGCGCGTCCGAGTAATCGCAATCCCGGCCATGGCTTGGACAGGCTCCCTGGGGGTGATGGAGAATTAAGGTTTTCCAAGATCACCATGAGCCAGTTTCAACAGCAATAAAGCGGTCAGTTTGGCGCGCTGCGCCAATGTGGGTAACGAAATCTGCTCGGCTGAGCTGTGAATGCCGACGCCTACCGGCCCCAATGTGTCAATGGTCGGCAGGCCCGCAGCTGATAAGCGGTTGCCATCACAGGCTCCGCCGCTGTCGCGCCAGGTAAGGGGTATACCCAGTTCCATTGAACATTGGGCCGCGCGCTTAAACCACAGGGCATGGGCCTCATCAAAAATCCTGGGTGGGGCATGAAATTCGCCATGCAGTTCAACGGTAATGCCGTCCGTTCGGGCGGCTTGTTTGATAATGGCATCAAGCTCCCGGTGAATTTGACCCTGATGTTCCGGCAACCGACAACGGATATTGACGCGGGCTATCGCCAGATCCGGCACAATGTTTAATGCCCCGCCGCCTTCGATGCGTCCAATGTTCACCGTTATATCCGGCCCGCGGTCGTTGAGCTTATTTAACGCCAGAATAATGTGCGACAACGCAACGATCGCACTGCGGCCGGCGTGGAAATCTCTGCCGGCGTGCGCTGCTTTTCCCCTGACGACAAAAACAAAATTCCCGGAGCCTTTCCGTGTCCCCACCAGGCTGCCATCGGGTAGCGCTGGTTCAAAAAGCAACCCTAGAATTTTGCCTTGGGCCGCGGAGAGAAACAGCGGGGCCGAGCCGGGCGAACCAATTTCCTCATCAGGATTCAGCAACACCTCCCAGCCGATATTGCCCGCATACGGCGACCGCTCCAGCGCCTCCAACGCGATAAGCATAACCGCCAATCCACCCTTGGCATCCGCCACACCCGGGCCGCAGAGAGTCTGCGGGTCAATGCGGCGCGCCTGCTGAAACGTGCTATCCGCCGGGTACACCGTATCAAAATGAATCCCCAACAACACCGGCCGCGGGAGTTGCGGGCGCGCCTTTATCGACAGCGCCACCCCCAGCGGCTCTGCGGCCATGCGCCCATCCGCCTTGATAATTTGTCGGGGCGGCAGTGGGATACGCGTGATGGGTTGCCGCAATACGGCGAACGCATCGGTGAGTTCCTGCACCATGCGGTCAAGACCGGCGATGTTGCAACTGCCGGAGTTAATGGCCGCCCAGCGTGACACGAGACTTTCCATGCGCGGTTGCTGGGCGTCAATCCAGGCAAGTATCGGTGCGTAATCCGCCATTACAGCCCTCGGACACACGTTAAATCAGATCCTGCAGATCAATGGCGCTCCCGTCGCCGTCCGCGATCCTCACCGCGCGGGTGCCATTCCGGTGCATCGCGCGGCGGCCGGGGCAAAGCATCCGGACGATCCCCATGCCAGAATCGCGCCTCCGGAGGTGGCTGTCCCGGATAATAGCGCCACCGATCGTCCGGACCCCGGTAATAGTAAACATGACGATCAGGATCAAAATAATAATTGAATCCGATAACTGGGGCCGGCCGGGGCAGATACAGGGGCACCGGACCGCGCCAGAACACAGCACCCGGCGGTGGCGGCGAAGGGCAATAGCGCCAGCCGTAGCTGGGGTAATAGCAGTAATAGGCCTGGAGCTGCGGGTCATAATAATACTCATAGGCATAGGGACCAGGTTGCTCAACGACAACCCCGCTCCGCCAGTATCCGCCCGCCCAGTAGCTGTCGCACCCGGCCAGGGCCATAGCCCCCATGCAAAGCAGCATCGCTGGGAAAATACGTTTGATCTGTCTGGCGTGCATATAAGGTACCTCCTTTCACTTCCGATAAGTTAACTCTCTATTATATCGTCCCGATTGCATTGAAGCTCCATGCACCGGGTAGTATGATAAAATTCCGGTGATAGATTTGATGACACAGGCAGCAGAGATAAAAATTAAAATATGCGGTATCACGCGCCGCCAGGACGCGCTGGCAGCGCTGGAACACGGGGCAGATTTTATCGGTCTGAACTTCTATGCCGGTCCGCGGAAGCTGACGATCCGGCAAGGGGCAGAAATTTTCCCCAGCATAAATAATATTCACCACGTCGTCGCACTGGTTGACCTTAGCAGCCCTGAAGGTTTTGCCACTGCCAGTCAGTTGGCCGAGAAATTCGGCGTGCGAAACTTCCAGGTCTATGGCAACCTCGCCGCCGCAAAATCGCTATCTGTCAAAGACGCCCGGTATTGGCCGGTATTTCGCATCGCTCAACGCGAGGATTTGCGCACGCTTCACGATGGCTTACGGCAACTTCCGGTTTCCGCCAGTACCATCCTGCTGGACGCCTGGTCCACGCGCGGCCAGGGCGGCACCGGTGAGCAAATTGATCTATCCTGGCTTTCTGAGGCGCAAAAAGCCGATGAATTACGGAATCTTCCGCCCATAATCCTCGCCGGCGGCCTGACCGCCGAAAATGTCGCCCATGTTATAAATACGGTGCATCCTGCGGCGGTGGATGTTTCCAGCGGCGTGGAAGTTGCGGGGCAAGCCGGTATAAAAGATCACACCAGAATGCGTGCATTTATCAGGGCTGTTCGACTGTGATATAATTGCCGACTTGTATCCGTTCAGCCCGTACCGCTGCCGGATAGGTTTGAACAGGATAGGCGTGTGACTGCTCCATTTTCTTTACCGTTAGCCAATGCGGAAAACCGCCCCGATTACATGCAGCCGGGCCGCAAGCCGTCCTGGCTGAAAGTGAAACTCCCCGCCGGGCCCGGCTACACGCGTGTGCGGGAAATTATCGATGAGCATCGCCTGCACACCGTTTGCGAATCCGCCAAGTGCCCGAACATGGGAGAATGCTGGGGCCGGGGCACCGCCACGATCATGATTTTAGGGGATGTCTGCACCCGCAGTTGCGGATTCTGTCATATTAAAACCGGCCGACCTCCCATCCTGGACCTTGATGAACCGCGCCGCGTGGCCCAGTCGGCAGCGATTATGAAACTGCGGCACATTGTCATTACCTCCGTCAATCGCGATGAACTCAAAGACGGCGGCTCAACCATCTGGGCGCAAAGCATCCTCGGCGTGCGGGAAGCTTCGCCAGGTACCACCATCGAAGTGCTGATTCCAGATTTCTGCGGCCACTGGGATGATCTGAACCGCGTACTGGACGCCCGTCCGGACATTCTGAACCATAACATAGAAACGGTTCCCAGCCAATATTTCCGTGTCCGCCCGCAGGCCAAATATGCCCGCTCCCTGGAACTGCTGTGCCGTGCCAAGGATCGCGGCTTTACCACCAAAACCGGCTTAATGCTCGGCATCGGCGAAACCGACGAGGAACTCGAACAAACGCTGAAAGATATTCGCGCTGTCAATGTGGACATCCTCACCCTGGGGCAATATCTGCAACCCACCCGCGAACACCTGCCCATTGATCGCTGGGTAACCCCGGAACAATTCGCCGACTGGAAAACAACAGCCCTTAACCTCGGCTTCTCCGTCGTCGAATCCGGCCCCCTCGTCCGCTCCAGCTACCACGCCGACGAACAAGCCGCCCGAACCGTCCACGCATCTGCATCCGTGTAATCCGCGCAGTGGACGATCTACCGATAATCAATCGACTACCTCGGCCCAGCCACACCGGATCTTATGCCTGCTAACATTCCGCTTGTCGGCAAAGCCCTAGGCCTTGCACGGCGGGAATACGAACGCCTCAAGCTTGGGCTTGAGGTCGCCGGTGGCACCGACAAATACGGGTGGTTCCTTAAATACGCCGATACTCGCCGAGTCCCGAATGGGATCCTCCCGCCACTAGCCGGAAAATAAATTTGCCGTACAATTTCCACTTATGGCCAGTCCCAGATCTGAACTTGAACTCATATTGAATCGGCGAGGCCGAAAAATGATTGAAACGCGGCAGTGCGGCCCAGACGATATGGAACGCGTAGAATGATTGAACCCGAACCCTTGAAAGGGGCAACGTCGTGACTAGCGTCGCCATAAATCCGAAGGTACTGCAATGGGCTTTGATTCGCTCCGGCGATCCTTCCGCGCTTAAGCGAAAGTTTGCAAGACTGGAGGACTGGCTGGCAGGAAACGCTTCGCCTTCGCTTCGGCAACTGGAGGATTTTGCCCGCGCATCGCGCGTGCCCGTGGGGTTTCTGTTTCTCAATGAACCGCCTGAGGAAAATCTTCCCATCCCGGACTTGCGGACGTTCCAGGGACGTGGCGTAGCAATACCCAGCCCGGATTTGCTGGATACTGTTTACCTTTGCCAGCGGCGGCAAGCATGGTATCAGGAATATGCCCAGGAAAACGGGGAAGAGCCGCGGAACTTCATCGGGTCGTTAACGGTGCGATCGGCTCCTGAAAAGGCCGCCTCCCAGATCGAAAATGTCCTCGGCTTCGGAGTCAGCAGCCGCAAGCAGTGTCCAACTTGGAGCGACGCCCTGCGGTTATTCATTCAGAGAGCCGAAGACGCCGGCATCCTGGTGATGGTCAGCGGTGTCGTGGGAAGCAACAACACGCGGAAGCTTGACCCGCAGGAATTTAGAGGCTTTGCCCTGGCGGACAAGCTTGCGCCCCTGGTATTCATCAACGGAGCAGACACCAAAGCCGCCCAGATGTTTACGCTGGCGCATGAATTGGCCCACCTGTGGCTGGGAGAATCGGCTGTTTCCAACGCAGGCTTGGCGGTGCCGGCTGGGCAGGCCGTTGAGGTGTGGTGTAACAGAGTCGCCGCCGAACTGCTGGTGCCGCTTGTCGAATTGAGAAAGCAAGTGACCGGTGCGGGACAAGCTCTTTCCATGTTGGACGCCCTGGCTCGCGTATTCAAGGTCAGTACGCTGGTCATCCTGCGCCGCCTTATGGATGCCGAGTGCATCAGCCGCGGGCAATTTCAGATTAAATACGACGCCGAAGTTGAGCGGTTAAGGAAGCTACAGCGACCCGGTGGCGGCAACTTCTATCTAACCCAGGCGGCACGCCTGAGCCGACGATTCGCTCGCGCCGTGGTAACCAGCACGCTGGAAGGCCAAACGCTTTATCGCGACGCTTTTCAGATGCTGGGGATCAAAAAAGAACAGACGTTTCGCACCCTTGGGGCGGAGCTGGAGGTTGTCGGCTGATGGCTTATCTTCTGGACGCAAATATTTTCATCCAAGCCAAGAATCTTCACTATGGAATGGACTTTTGCCCGGCCTTCTGGGATTGGCTGGCGGACGCAAACCAGGCCGGAGAACTCTATAGTGTTGAAAAAGTCGGGGACGAACTGCTCGCCGGTAACGACGAATTGGCGCTATGGGCCGGCCGGCACGGTAAAGAATTCTTTCTCCCGCCTGATGACGCGACGATTCCTGCGCTGACTACCACGGCCCAGTGGGTGCGACAACAGAATTACCGGCCGGATGCTGTTAACGCCTTTCTGCAGGATACAGATTATTTTCTGATAGCGTTTGCCCTAGCCCACAAGCACGTGGTGGTGACGCACGAAATCGCCAGTGATGGTATAAAGCGCGTCAAAATCCCAACCGTCTGCATTGGCCTGAAAATCAAATGTATCGGTCCGTACCAAATGTTGAGAAACCAGCGTGCCAAGTTCGTGCTCGACCGCCGGACCGCGTAACTCCCCAGGCCGCAGACGGAATTGGCACAATTCGGTGCAGCGGGGTTGCACGAGTTGCCGCTTGAGTTGAAAATATGAACGTCGTCGACCGCACAGCGGTTGGCTGGATTCCGCAATGCAAATCAATGACCGGAGGATTACGCAATGGCAGAAATTTTACCGACGCCCGATTCTTCTCCCTCCGCCGCCAATGGCTTCGAGGAACTCAAACTCGTGAACGCACATGGGGCCGAATACTTTAGCGCCCGGGATTTGCAAGCCATGTTGGGCTACAACCATTGGCGGAACTTCGAGAAGGCGATCACCAAGGCTGTCACCTCATGCGAGAAATCGGGCAATGACCCGGGGCATCACTTTGCGCGCAAAGCGATCGCCGGGGGCAAAGGTGCCGTGCAGGAAGTTCTTGATTTTCACCTCTCCCGCTTCGCCTGTTACCTGATGGCCCAGAATAAACTCGAACCCACCTGGATCCGTGATGACGTCGGGCGTGACCGCAGTTTGCTGATCTGCTGCAGCGCCTTCCTCGGCAATGCAAGGCAATTTGAAAACCTGACGATCAAGAAAGTTCCAAAGGCAATGCTGAAGAAATGCGAACCACCGTTCAGGCGGGCGTGATGATTATTGGCGGAATCGGTCTGCTGTTGCTGGGAATAAGCACTACCTTCCTCGTGCATCGCCTACCCCAATCACCGCCAGGCACCGGGCTTCAACACCCTTCGCTCAGCACGGCACCTGGCAGCATCCCATCCGTGTCGCCTGCCCCACCATCCGAAAAAGACCCATTGTGAACAAAACGGGGACGTAGCCAGTGTTTACCGCACTGAGGAGCCAAAAGACAAACCCCCAAAACCTGCCGCGGCCGCAGAGGTCATTGCGACCTCGCGGATGTTGCAACAAAACCGCGACCTGCCAATCCACTGCGGCTGAAAATTACCCGCGTCACAGGCAACAACGACACCCGGAACCCTGCCTCGACACCGTTTATTTCGCCTTCAATTACGGCGATAAATTTAGCGTTCGTCGATGGGCATTCTGGGGTACAATGGGCGGTGAGATAATTTTATGGAAATGCAGGTGTGGTTGAACCCCATGATTGCGAAATTACTCAATCCGACGGCCCCGCGGCAATCACCGGCGGCCCCATGGGAGCAGATCTGTGACGGCTACCAGCCCAAGCGCAAGGCCTCATTTGAATCACAAGATGCGGTGGATCAGCGGCACCAAGCCTTGATCGCCGGGATTGAGGCAAAGTTGACGCAGAGCACCAGCGCCAGTAGCGTGGTGGCCTTCCGATGGAGGATGGTATGAACCTCGGTTTAGTAAACAGCATCAGGAAACTATCCGCTCTTCTGGCACAGGGCGAAGGCGAAACCCTTGAGTTCAAACGTTCCACGGGCGAATTAAAGGAGGCCCTGCAGACCTTATGTGCCTTCCTGAACGGCTCAGGAGGCACACTGCTGTTTGGCATTCGGCCCGACGGAAAAATCGAAGGGCAGCATGCTGCCGACCACACGCTCCGTGACATCGCGCAGGCTTGCGACCGCTTTGAACCTCCCGCCCAAGTTTCCATGCAACGCATCAAAGTCAGCCCCGACCGCGATGCCATCGCCGTGGCCGTTAGAGGCGGACGCGACATGCGGCCTTTCGTGTACGAGGGCCGCGCTTATGAACGGGTCGGCAGCACCACGCGCCGGATGCCGCAGGCAAAGTATGAGCGTCTACTTGTCGAGCGCGGCCACGCCAAACACCGGTGGGAAAACCTCCCAGTGGAAGGCCTGGCGCTTAAGGCCTTGGACCGAACGGAAATCCTGCGAACACGCGAACTGGCTATCCAGCAGAATCGCATTTCGGCGGATACAAGCCCTGACGTTGCCGAAATCCTTGATCGTTTAGGACTGCGAATTGACGGCGTTCTCACACAGGCTGCACTGATGCTTTATGGCAAAACATTTCTTCCCAACTACCCGCAGTGCCTGCTGAAAATGGGACGGTTCCGGGGCACGGAAGTAACCGGCGAGATCGTGGATAACCGGCAGGAATATATGAACGCCTTCACAATGGTTCATGAAGGCATGGCGTTTCTGGAGCGTACTATGCCGCTGGGGGCGAAATTCCCGGTGGGGAAAATTTTTCGGGAAGACCGTTTTCCGGTTCCCCTGGGCGCTCTGCGGGAGATACTGCTCAATGCGGTGATGCACCGCGATTACTCCAACTACTCGGGCTATGTTGCCATTGCCGTGTTTGACGATCGGATCGAAATACGAAGCTGCGGAAGACTTCCCACAGGCGTCACAGTGGAACAACTCTCCGGGCGGCACGATTCAAAGCCCCCCAACCCGCTGATCGCGGGAGCTTTCCATCGGACTGGCGCGGTTGAGGTTTGGGGCCGCGGAACAAACCGGGTGATCGCCATGTGCCAACAAAACAAGATGGCAGCGCCGGTATTCGAGGATCGCCAAGGATTTTTAATCGTTACGTTCAAGGCTCAGATGGTAACTCCGGGCCGAGAGGTAGAGTCAAAGGTAGGGTCAAAGGTAGAGTCAAAGGTAGAGTCAAAGGTAGAGTCGGAAGTAGAGTCACCCCGCGATCTTTCAACTCGGATACTTACGGAGCTTCGGTCAGGCGCCGCTTCCAAGGCCCGAATTGCACAGGCCGTTGGCAAGAAAAAATCTGATGGTCAATTACACACAGCCGTGCGAAACCTTCTGACGCAGGGTCTTATTGAGTACACGCTGCCCGAAAAACCCGCCAGCCGTTTGCAGGAATATCGGCTTACAGATCAGGGCCGTGCTGGAAAGCGAAGCGAGTCCGGGGACAGAAATGTGTAACCGCCTGCCAAATCAGTTGCCAGGGCGTGGCTTATGCGACGTGGGTCGGTGGATCAGCGCGGCGTGGACGTACCACACCGATGCCAGGAACCGGAATGTGATGTATTATTTACCGGGCGGCACGGAAAGTTCGGTTACACTCACGACGCTCGCACTGGGGATATTGGCTTGCACTCCAGATTCTACAACCCAGTAGCTATGTCCATGTTTTACGCAGCTGGTCGCATGGACTGTTGAGCCATTTTTCAGCACAATTACGAATTCCGCTGGTGATGGCTCGTTTTTTACACGCGCCTTTCCCTCCGCCGCGTGAGGCGCATGGTCCGCGACCCAGCGCATCCCGATCTCGCAAGCCACGTAGTCGTCATCGTAGTCGTCCGAGGTACAGTAGGCTTCCACTGATGTTACTCTCCCGAAAACTGTTCGAATTTGGCCCCTTTTCCAAACCAATACGGCCTCTGGGGCCTCGTGTACGGAGATACGCTGCGGAGGCGGAGCATCAGCCCGGACCATCGCCTTAACCATACGGCGAGCCCCCTCCGGTCCGTACCTTTTGTTGACTTCCGCAATGGCCTCGCGGACGGCGCGATCGCGCCGGGCGGGCTGATGCCAGTTGATGGTTCCATCGACCTCGAATCCCCCGCCATAATAGCCCGAAGAGACGTCGGTCACCGTAAATACTGCAACCAGCTTCCTTCCCACCAGTGTGCTCCGCAAATGGCTAAGCGCGGCGGCCTTGCGATTATCAAGCTGCTGAAGTTGCGCATCGGTCGCGTTGGCGGGAGGGTTTTCCCGCTCCACCCGTTCTGCTTTAAGAATTGCCGACCCCATCACCCGGCCAAGGGAGATCTGCGCCGATGTCGAACCGTATGAGGCGGGTTTCCAACCAAAACTCACTGCTGCCGCCACGATAACCGCAATAATAATCTGCTGGAATTTCATTGGCTTTCCCTTAAACGGCAATACCCAGCGCCCGGAAACAATATCTTAATTTGAGAATTTTACCACCCCCGAAAAAACGCCGCAACAAGGCAAGATGCTTGCAAACACATACCACACACGGGCGTGGCAATATTTCCGGGCCACACGGCCGTCTGGGGAAACCTCACATAGCCAGCGGCTTCGGTGGTGGTAAAACACAGCCCGTTACTGGTTACAGTATTGGCAATACACGCAGTAACAGCCAGAAGGCAGATGTTGGCTGGCAGATTCAACACGCCGAGCAAAATAGCAGCGGTAGCGCTTCCGCAAAATGCCCAATGCCGGAGGCTAATCAACGCTAATCAGTTTAGCCGTGAACGGTTGCCGTTGGGATAACTGTACACTTATTTATCTATTCGAAAAGAGTGGTTTGTGCAGGCCGAGAAACAGAGGATTTGTTCTTTCCGACAAAATCGCCCATCTTTTCCCGTCCACTGGCTAATCGTCTTACGGAGGCGGAAATTGCGGGATCGCTGTTGTCGATACCAATAAAATTGCGGCCAAGTTCCCGTGCTGCTTCCAATGTCGTCCCCGATCCACAAAAGCAGTCAACCACCCAGTCACCAGGATTTGTCGTTGCCCTGATAATTCGGCGGAGCAGGTCGAAGTTTTTCTCAGTTGGGTATCCGGTCACACGAATATTTTGGTTATGCGCGTCCTTCAGGCCAAGCCAAATATCCTGGATCGGTATACCTTTGCGGGCATCGAAATACACCTTGCGGCGAGGATTCCCGCTTGGAGACCAGTAGATTTCACCGGCCCTGTCGAGCTGTTCAAGCTTGCTGGGGCGATATTGCCAATGCTTCCCTGCAGGAGGCATCCTACCCTTCCATGCGGTGCCGGTCTCCCCATTGCGCGTTCCGGGAGCGTGGAGCGGAACCTTTTTATATCGCCGCCCTGTCGCCTGGTCAACACATGGGTACTCTTCGCGCATTCGATCTGGTTTCCACCGCAAACACGGGCGGTGCCAGACTGATTCACCATTTTTGGTATAAAAAAGAATGTAGTCCGAAACATTTCCGAACTGACGCCGCGTATAATTTTTCGGGTTGCATTTGGCGCGAGTGATAAAGTTGCGGAAGTTACACCGGCCGAAAACTTCGTCCATTATGATCTTCGCCTCAAAGGCCATGTTCTGATCAAGGTGAACAAAAATACTACCGTCATCGGCGAGAAGCTCCCTCAGAACGATCAGCCTCCGCCTTAGAAATTCGATATAAGCCGCTCCCTCAAGCGTGTCGGAGTATGCGTGTTGAACATCCCGATCAACGAATGCCATTGATGTCGCATACGGAGGATCTATATAAACACAACGGACGCGCCCGCACACGGATTTATCCTGAAGCAGTGACAACAGTATACCGAGGTTGTCACCGTACAGTAGCCGATCCCTTGTTTCTCCAATATTAACAGTCCTACCTTCCGTGGGCTCTATTTTAAGCACTTCCCGCTGTGGCATTTTGCCATGATATTCGAGATTATAGCTAACTACTCCACCATTGCGTTTCCGGCCTGACGGTGGAGATATACCCGTTGCCATCGCGTTAGCCCTCCAACCAATCTCGGGTAATCCGCTCCGAAACCATCCGCAGGGTAGCAACGCGGATCCGTCCCCTGCCAAAATCCTCCAGGCTGGAATAATCGGACCACATCGACCCCAAAAGCAGCCCCGGACCATCGTTCAGGAATATTAGTTTGACACCACTTAAACCGCGCTTTCGTGTATATGCGAGAAACTCGGAGGCGCAATGGCGGTAGCCACCCGTACGGTCATCTTCCTGCGCGCCGCCACGATCCCCGTCGTATCGGGCAAAACCAACCGCCAATACCCTGCCTGCCTTACGGATTACGAAATCCGCAGGCCGGTCTGGATTTGAAAAATCGGGCCATACACTACCCATCCGAATATCACGTCCCGAGCGTATTGGTCCATCGATAATATAATCCGGAAGCTGGTCGTGAACCATGGCGAAAAATCGCTCCGTCAAATCATACCCCTTTTTACCGCGATCTTTGTACTCCCAGAGCAGCACACATAAGGCCTCGTCGGGGAGCGGGCGAGATGAGAAAGCCTCCTGCACTTGCTGAATCGGACGAAACTCCCGATTAAAACGTGAACATATTATATCGACGTCACTTTTCTTCTTCAGCATTTCCACGCTAAGTGATGGGCAGACATATTTGCGAAATACGCGGGCCAACTGAATGCGCATCCAAGCCTGCCTGATCTCACAAATACGCCTGAAAAGGGCGGGTGAAGACTCAGACGCCCGAACGTATTGACCGAACAACACCAAAACGGGTTTATAAAGTTCGCATGCATTAGGAAGAATATCCGGGTAGAATTCTCCATTTGCCAATGTTATCCAGTTGACAGCATCGGACAGGTAATCTCGAAAGCATTTTTCCTTACGCTTAACCATACATCACGACTATACCAAAAAATAAGGAAACGCGCAGTATCTGTCTGCACCCCGAGGCCATTGGCCGTGGTTCGGCAAGATAGGTGCGGGTGGAAGGAGCGGGCGATGGCAAAACGCGTCCTTTCTGATCGCCCGGCGCGTCAATTTTAAGACTGCCCCGCCCCCGTTTACTGCCGGATACCCAGCCACCATGCGCCCCACTAAACATCAATGAACGTGATGCGCGGCCTTGAGCGCCACTGCCGCAAATATTATTGCCAGATATACAAACCACATCGCATATCCGGAAAGCGAGACGATCCCCAGCACCAGCCCGGTGGTAGCCAACCCATTTCCGTCGCGGCTCTTAGCTCTTTTGTTGCCGCGTATGGTGGCCGAGGCGAAGACCGTTGCCGCGATCGCGCATGCCAGGCCCACCAGAAGAATACCCCAGAAAACGATAGTCATATCGCGCGATACGTTAGTCGCCAGATATAGACAAAGTGGTCCGGCGGTGGGAATAATTATTCCCGCAATCCCAAGAACCAGTGACGCCACACCGCTGCCATAGTAGCCAGCCTCGCCTACCGGGGATGATGTGGTCGGCGGCCTGCTCTGAACCATCCGCTGATAACACGTCGGACAGGTAAGCCGCCCATGATCATTGATCAGCATAGCAGCCTCCATCATGCTGCCACACATCGCACAGGTTCCCACGGGACTGCCGGCCGCTGCGGGCTGTGGTGCAGGTCGGGCTGCTGCCAGCGATGGACCGCCCGAGGCTGGAGGCTCTGCAATATCGTAGGCATTGGACGGCGAAGCGGCAGGGCCTGAATCCGCGCGAACTGTCGCAACCGGCGGCGGAGCCGCTGCCGGAAGCACTCCCGGAACGGTTGCCGCCGAAGACCAGTTCCGCTTATCCGTGGATACCTCATGCACACGGGATAACATTCCCAGCTTTACCAGGCGCTGCAATCCCGCCATATCATAGGGACCGGTTATTTTTCCCCGTGAACGCACAAAAAACGTTTCGCCAGCCATTAAAAGTTCTCCTTGATTTTCCTGGGCCGCATCATTGCCCACCGGTAATAAAGGCCAGGGTCCCGTCGGAAATTCCAGCTTCCGCTTTCGGTGCCAAAATCCACTTTCCGGAGCGCCTCACGCCAAGTTTTTCCAGGCGGCCTTTCTTTCCGCTGCCTGCCACGACCCACGCGTCGTCGCCGTTTGCCGGGTGCAACGTACAACCCAGTGTATACCCGTTGGGTGCCTGACGGCATATCGCCAGCGAGATGACATTGAAATCCACCGCACGCGCCAGGGCCTGATCCTCCTGCTGACACCGCCCAATCATCGCCCTGAGATCCGGCAGGCGATTGAAGGCCCGCTGCACGGCATGGCCAATATGAGCGGAGACGGGTTTGGCGGGATCCAACCAATTAACATTCTCCAAATGCAAGGCGCGCAAGGTGCGCACCGTGGACGCAAAGGCCCGCGATAAACCGGCCGGGAGAAAAGGGTGATTGAGCGAGAGAACATCCGAAAGCAGCAGTCCGCGTACAACGGGACTGGCTGTGGATGATTTAAGTACGCGGATTTCTACCAACCCGATTGTGTTCCACTGGTCAGGGGATATGGCATTAATAGTGTTAATTAGCCGTCTGGATAATATCGCCTGCGGACTGGGCACCGGCTTTTCCGAAGCAAGCGATACCCCCACCGGAAGATCAATTGTAACTTGCGATGCAGTGTCCGCAGAGGTAACAGCTTTGAAACAAAGCGCCTGGTCGTTGCCTATGGCATTCTCGCCGACCGTGGTACCAGGCAAAACAAAATAAGTTTTCCCCTCAGAGCTGGAAAGCGTATCCAACCCGCGCAAAAGCCGATTATGCAGGACGTGGTAAAACTGTCCCAACCAAGGCCCGTCGGCGGCAGTGGCGGCCAGAGCTTGAGAAAGATAATTTGAGTAATCACCAGCGGTTTTAGCAAACGGTGATTCCGGAAAACTCGCCGCGTATTTCGCGATCCCCTCCGCCCGTACTTTGGCTTCCGCCCGCTGTGGATTAAGCAAGCTCCCCACCCAGCTTTTTCGCAATTCGCTCCAGGCCGCGATCGCCCGGAGAGCCGCCGATTTTTCTAGGAATCCTTCCACCACCGGTTCATAGCGTCCATCCGGATGGGCACGCTGATAAGCGGAAAGAGAGGAAATATAATCCCTAACCGTCAAAGGTGGGCTTAATATTTGAGCATACGCAGCCTGATCGGAAATAACATTGGAAATTGCCGCGTTCCGTCGGCTCAACGCGGCCCGTACCGAAGTTGTCTCCGCCGCGTAAAGATTTGGCGTGATACCCCTGCGCGCCGCCAATAATCTAAACTTGCGATCCAGCAGTTGCAGAGCTTTTCTGGCTGCCGAAGGATTCCGTCGGATGTCACCGGCGGTCACATGCAGGTCAATCTGATCCAGCAAGGACTTGACCGCCTGATTAAACGCCTGATCCCGTAGCGCCTGGTGCTGCCGCGTGGAGGCGTGGCGCTTACGAAACCATTGGGCCACTTGGCTTTTCTCACTGGGCCGCAGCGCTGTCGCCTGCGCAGCCGACATAAGTTTAAGCGCGGTGGCGCTGCTTAGCGGCAACCGCACCGCTTGTTCATACAGTGATTTATAATGCGCCGCCCGGGCAATTTCCGAATTAACCGCCGTTTTTAGCTGCGCGAGATCCGCTGTAATGGCGGGGGCGGCCCGTACATAACCCGGCTGTTTGGACAGGAGCTTTAACACTTTTTGTCCGACCGACAAGTCCCCGTTGCGTGCTACATCCGCATCGGCTCTCTTGATCACCTTATCCCAGCCCGCGGCGTCGTGACTGCGAATTGCAAAAAATGCGAATAATCCC
Organism: Planctomycetota bacterium; assembly: GCA_021808105.1. GTDB lineage: Bacteria > Planctomycetota > Phycisphaerae > WQYP01 > WQYP01 > JAMDCX01. Next base: position 23,879 of record JAKBCC010000001.1, on the reverse strand, counting down.
ATAGCGGTCAGCAACACCAGCGCAGCCGCCGCCACTGTAAAATAGGTCATCTTCCGCCGGCGCTGGGCATCGCGCTGGTGCCGAGCTATACATTGTTTGTAGCGCGTTTCCAGTTCCATTGGAACTGGGAGGCTGAATCGCGCGGTTGCTTTGTATGCCTGCTCAACAAATTCTACCGTCTTTCCAGTGTCGATGGATTGTTCCAGAGCGGCACAGGCACTCTCAAATTCACGTTGCTGATTCCGCGCCTGCTCCAGCCCGTGCAACCATGATTGCACCGCCTCGAGTCGCTCTTGTATTTCACCTTCCGGTCGGCGGCCCCGCAAAGCCACAGCGCAATCCGACAGCAACGTTCGACATGCGTCTTGGTCCATTGCGGAGTAGGCCGCGTCAAGCTCGGGCAGCAATTTCAGCATGTCGTGTTGTATTTCTTCGTCCCGGAATTTCTCAACGCGTGCATTAACTTCACGTGCTAGGTCAGCCGGTACCGCTACACTCCATAATCCGTTACTTAGCTCACTGTGCAGACTCTCTACGGTCGTGGAGGCAGCACTACCCGATGTTAAAATTTTTCTTATTTCTCCCAGCCGGGCGGTTTCAAAAAGCCGGATGTCATCAGCCCAGAATGCCGCAGTGGTATCCAGCCTGGCAATCTCCCGCATTACTGCCAGCCGTAGCGGCAGGGGAGCCAAGGCCATCGCCAAAAGGCGATGTTTCGCTAACAGTACCGCAACGGGTTGCACCGCCGTATAAGCCTCGTTGATGGCCGCTGCAGAATCCATATCCAATGGCGGTGCTTCCGGAAACCCGTATTGCACGCACAACTGCTGCCAGTCGCCCCGGCCGGGGAAATCCAGAATCGTCAACTGGTCAAGAACGTTCGGGTTGGCTTCCGCCAGATGTACGGCTTCCGTGCGTAAATTTTGCCGCAGCAATTGTGAGCAACGCCGAATGCGTTCGTTGACGGCGCGACAAAGCTCGGCATAACTGGCCGCCAGATCGCGCAACTCGGGTGTCACCGATTGATCCTGCGCCAAGAGCACATCACGCAACCTGTCTACCACTTCCTGTGCTTCTGCCATAAAAGATCCCTTTGAGTCCTAAAACTGCCAATCCGTGGAACCCGGTTTCCAATTCACGGGGCTGCCCCGATGGGCTTGGGCACCACCGGTCGCGTTGCGGCTGTCGGCTTTTTAAAAGTAATGGTTTCCAAGACCGGGCCGCCGGGGTAAAGTTCAACGCAGAGCGTAAGTTTCCCCAGCGCACGCAACCGCCTGTATCGCGCCACCACTTCCGCTAACAGTCGTTTAACGGTGCGATACTTATTCCCCAATCCCTCAACATCAATCCCATTTTTCTGCTGTAGTGTTATGAGCCGCAGGACGGATTTCAGTCGAGCTATAGAGACGCCAGCCAGCAGCATTTCCCGGGCGTAATTAGTCCTGATGCTGCCGCCCGCAAGGCGGAATCGCAACTGAAGCATCCTCCCGGCGACCGGTTTGCCCGACGGTGCTGCCGCCCCGCTGACCAGGTTGACCCACACGACACGGCTGCGACTATTCGCGGAAATACTCCGCTGGGCGGGATGCAATTTTTCACCGCTCGGTATGCTTACCGCCGCTACCGCCAATGATAATTGAGGCGGGGTTCCAGCGGCCACGATTGCGGCAGGCACGTGAATACGAATTGCAGAGGGCGTTGACGGTCCCAGCAATACCTTCCGATGTCGCGGCGTCAGGGGGAGGAATTGGATCTTTTCCGTGTTGCCATTTTTAACACGCACTTCCACCACTATCTGCTCCAACCGGTCCCGGCCCCGTCCAATTCCCTCGCCCCCGGCCGCAAGCGCTGAACCGGCGGAGATTTTCAAGGTGCCGCTGACGCCGTCAACACGTATAACAGCGGCGCGCGCGGACGTCGGCGCAGAAGCCGCGCCGATGCCTTGTATTGATTGCCGCCACTGGACGGCCAGTTTAACAATTCGGATTCCCAGCGCACTGGCTTGATACCATCGCTGGGGTTTCCATCCGCGTTGTAACACTGCCCCCGTTCCAGAAAGCGTCAACTTCCCCGCAGGGGAAGCCGGCGGAAATACCACTCGAAATCGCGTGACTGCGGAAACCATCACACTTCTGCCGGCAGGATGCGGATCAGCGGAGAGCAAAATTTCCCCTGCCCTGGGAGGGGCGAAGATGGGTTTATTTACCACAGTCAATGAACCGACCAGCGGCACCTGCATGGGCAGCGCGGCCAGCGCGGATGCCTCGGCTGATTGGGCCAAAGCAATGGCGGCCCAGGTAAAGGCCGCCACGGCCAAGAACAGGTACGCCCAGCTTCCATACCTGATCAGGAGTCCGGGGGGGCTATTCATTTGACCACCCCTTTCTTGAACTTAAAGCGCTCCAACACCGGACCACCAGGGTAAAGGTCAATGTGGAACGTAATACTTTTCAGCGAGTTCAGCTTTCCCAGTTCTCCAACAACATGAGCTTGGCGAGCGCTAAGCCAGGAAAGGTGTCGCCTATCATGGCGCACGGATTTTTTGAAGGGATTCAAATGAGCGCCCTTTTTTCGTTTCTTTGAGGGGTGGGACTGCATCCACTTATTTTCCCACGTGATATCCTTGTTTAAAGCATCGGTCTCCTCCTTGACTTTTTCCTTCCAATGGCCCAAGCGTATGTGTAGCGCCCTGCGGATTTCGCTAAAATTGTTATGGATTCTTCCGTGGGCTACATTAAATTTCAGCACCCGCCGCTTAGCGCCCTTAAAAGGGCTGGGCGCCAAGTTGATTGTGAAAGATTTCTTGTCGTTCGCTGGATGGTCGTTTGCCGCCAGATTTTTGGGATGGAGCGATTCCTTTGTTAAACAAAGCTGTGTTGCTGATTTAAGCGAGGGCGTGATCTTGGCGGCCGCGGGCGTTTTTGGATTCAGGAGAATTACTTTCGGGCGATTCAAATGCTTAAGGGAAATTTCGGCAGTGGGAAGGAATTGCAGACGCTCCTTCCGTCCGTTGGCCAATTGAACGTCCACCACCATTTCGCGGGGGAAATACCGCTCATTCCTGTCCAGGTCAACCGCCCGAACCGTCAGTGAATTTCTGTGCTCCGGGATAACCATGGTACACCGCAAGCGGTGGCGGCTCGAACCAATCACCAGATCCCCGGCACCCGAGTTTGAATCCGGCACCCACCACATGCTGTAATCAAGGTTCGAGGGTCTGACCACGGGAAGCACGCACGGCGTTTTCATCGGCTTCACCAGCATATTTTCTTTTCCTACGTTCAGCGACCAGCCCCCCCGGCTTGACTTCGGAGGAAACCGAACGAGGAAATTTTTGATGCCCTCGATACGGGCACCCTTCGACGTTGTCGACGGGCCTACGGACCCCAGGCCCGAGCCGGTGCTCTCGAAAATCGGTTCATTGAGCACTTTAAGCGGCTTGCGCGACTTCGCTAGAAATTTAGCCTGCGCGATGACCCGGGCCTTTACCGCCTTCTCCGCAGGGGTGATCGATTTGGTGGGGACGTTTTTTTTCATCGTATTTACCTTCTCCGTGGCAGGCGCGGCCATGGCCTTTCCCTTTGCCCCCACAGTGACTTTCGCATTACCAGGTGCAACAGTTTTAGGCCCTTGTGCCAGCGGCTTAGCAGGGACTGTGGGATTCGTGGGGCTGGGGCGGCCCGGGACGGCGGTCACCAGTATTGCCCGATCCAATTGCCCCGCAGACCCCAAACGAGAAAGTAAAAACCATGCCCCCAGAGCCGCAACAACAACAAACGCTGCCACCGCCAGCACGACCGGGAAAATCCAGCGTTTGCCCCGCCGGAGGTTCCGCTGAGCATCAGCCTGATCTACGTTATGCGGATGAAAAAATCGTGTGGCCCTTGGTCGCGCATCCTGTGGCGCAAGTTCCAAAACGCCTACGTCCACTGGCTTTGCACCAACTGCCTTCCATGGCGACAATTCCGGCCCAGTGGCCAGAGTGATCGGCGTTTCCCCGGCGATCACCGGGGAACGCATAGCCGAAAGATTAACTATTCTGCCTTCGCGGGCCGCAGCGGAATATACATCGTCTGGAGCCTGCCCCAGCGGATGCGTCAGATCTACCACTGATTTCGGATCAACCGCTCCCGCCGCTGTGCCCGCGATGATTCCCCGCCAATGGCACTTCACCCCGGCAGCGGGCATACCCGTAAAGTAAGTGCTGAATGCAATCTGCCAGCGCACCTCAGCCGGCAGCAGCGCCATCGCCTCGGCAAATAATTCCAGTGCGGGCGTCCCCTGATTACAGATAAGGTGTACCGGTGCATCCGGTGATTCACAAAATCGCCGCAGCAGTCCACCCGCCCAGCCCGCATCCCCGGTCACGCGCTGCCACGCCGCACATTGCCCGGCCGGAGAATCGCCGTTGGGAATAGTGATTGGGCTTTCAATCCAGCGTGGCTCGCCCTGCCACACTTCCTGCATGAGACCGGGACGCCCCAGCAACCATGCCGGTCCGGCCAAAGGCAGCTCTGCAGAATCCAGGGCTATAAAATGAGCCAACTTGTTCGTTCGGCCCGTGTAGTCCGCCGGGGCCGCCCCGATGCGCGCCAGTACGCGTGCCACGCGCCCGCGATCAGGGACCAGGTAATGGCAAAAATTTACCGGATTTTCCGCATAGTCGCCGGTGCCCGCGGTATATAAATGTCGGTAACCGCTTAGAGATTCCAACGTCGCAGCCAGCGTGGGGGACATTTGCCGCGACATGGCCACCGTGCAGAAGCCCAGGCTGCCGGGTTTAAGGCCTTTTTTGGCTGAGGTGTAAATGAGTTCCAGTCCCATGTTTTTCCGTTCCACTGTTTCGCTGCCACCGCCGTACCCGCCGGAAGCCTGCGCTGCACCATCTAAACCAACTTGCTGGAAGTCCATTGGGCCAGGGCGTACAGCATGGGCACCGTAACCCAGTGCGGTCGAATATCCCGCGGGCGAATGGCCAACAGGTTGGCGTCATTGGGGTGCGGCTCCGGTGCGTGGCCCAGGGCACTGACAGGAATATAAATAACCGTTGCGGAAACGGCCTCCGCCATGGAGACAATTTCCGGGGTACTTGAAAGCAGGAGTTGCCGCACTTTGCCCGATACCCGTTTGACGCGGGCAATATCCACCTGCATCCTGGCGGAGCCGCTCGCGGCTAGATAAGGTTCTTCCATAATGTCCTCATCAACCAGCGGTGCCCAGATATCGGACTTGCTTACGCAAATGACTAGAGGACGGTCAGTTCGTGCCTGCGGCCCCAGTCCGCCGTAGCGCCGCATCCGGCCGGCCGCTTCATTGAGCAGAGATTCCTGCCGCAAGGTTTTCCGCCCGGTCTGAATTTGCGGATCGTTGCTGAATGCGCCGCATTTGGCCCGCATCCGTGGGTCCTGCGTGGGATCAAAAAGAAACAAAATCATCTGGGCTTTGCCCAGATGCTGCGTAACGGGGCGGCCCGGGGTATCGGCACCGGGCAAATAGCTTTCGCCCGCATTATCGTAAACACATACCACACGAGAAATCTCGCCGGAATGTTTGAAGCGCTGGTGCTCCGGTGTCGGCTTGAGGGAAAACAGAAACGGACGGGTATAGGCGGTACTTTGACCGCCGATGTTTGCCACATCGTAAATGTCTCCCTGCTCCTCTGTTTTAGCAATGTACGTTAGCGCATCGGGGTCCGTGGCCAGAAAAAGCTGTTCCTCATATCCATTAATCAGATGATTTGCGGCAGCATCGATATCCGACCAGGCAAGGGAAAAGTTTCCCGGCAATCGTTGCCGCAACTCCCATACCATGGCGGCTAGAAAATTGGATTTCCCGCTGCCCGGGCCGCCAATGACCGAAATGAACAGCGGCGTGTTTTCAATGACCTCGCGCGGTATGGCCAAGTGACAGCGCGGGCAAGCCATTCTATGAGAAATCGTCCCAGAGGCGTCCAAGGCCTGCCCGCCCACGGTGAAGCGGCTGGGCAAAAATCTGGCGGGATGCTCAGTACCTAACACCGGATCGCCCATGAGGTCCGGATGAGAACTGATCCACAGGATGTCCTCCGGAGAGCAAATATTCCAGCAATGGGGACAGGTGATCTTGGAAAGCAACCGCACGGCCGGTGCCGCGGCAACCGCTCCGGTGCCACTGCGCGAATTTGTCATGGTCATCAGCGAATCTCCATTGCCGTGCCAGCCTGCCTACCGACGAACCAGCGGCTGGCTCACTACCATCCCAAACCATGAATCTTGACGGTGGCCGACACATGAACCTTAGTCGGAAACCTGAAATCCCCGCAGGGACTCCCCCACGGTCCACAAATACTAAATCCCATCACACGCTAAATCAAGTAATTACTGGAATTGAAAAAGCGCGGGGCGTAGCAATATTTCCGGGCCGCACGGCCGTGCCGGGAAACCTCGCAAAGCAGCCGGCTTTGCCGGTGGTGGAACGCATCCCAAAAATACCCCGCTTCGCCAGGGCCAAACCGAGTGAGTTGCCGCCAATTTACTGTTATTCCGGCCCCGCCCGGAAAAATTACCACGTGCCGCCCGCCTCCGGCAGCCTGCCGATTTGACAAAACAGGAAAACGGCGCATACTCATAAATGTATCAAGACAACCAAAAAAAGGGAACGGGGCGAAGCGGTATGTCGATCATCGTGGTATGCCATAAATGCGGAACGCTGGCTACCGTGCCGGATTCAGCGGCGGGAATGCATGGCAAATGCGAGCGCTGCGGCGGTGTGACGTACGTTCCAGGTGGCGTGGTCAAACGCTGCTGCGTCTGTCAGATTGATGTTTCCCATACCGAACGCACGAAAGACGCCGCAGGGAACTATTACTGCGCGCAATGCGCAAGAGCAAAACGAAACGCGGTGGAGGCTGAGGCGGCAGTGAAAGCTTCGGCAACTCCAGAGCCGGGGGCCGCAAGTGAATCAGCCGTTTGTGTTCTATGCAAAGCCGATGTACCCAAGAGAATCCTCTGCAATTTTGATGACGATTTGGTCTGCATCGCGTGCGCCAAGCAGGCAGGCTTGGGAACGACATCCTACCGGAAAAAGAAAACCCGATGGGGTGGCCGCCGCGTAATCTACCGCTGCCCGCAATGCCAGGGCGATCTTGAATCCGCACTGGATGAAGCGGGCAAGGAGGATTACTGCCCACAATGCGGAGCAGCGTTTGATGTGCCGGGGCACTATGAGAAATTAAAGGCCACGCGGCCGACGACGGTGCCCAAGCCGCAGGGTGCAGTGGCTGGGACCGCGCCAGACCCGGCCGACAGCCAGCCATCCGTCTCCCCGGAGACCTCGCCAGGGCCGCCACTTAAAACTGTGATGGGGAAGGGAAAATTGCTGGCGATCAGTGCCTCGGCGGTGGCCGCCGTGCTGGTTTTGGCCTCGATGATAAACTACGTGATGATGAAGCCGAAGACAGCCCTGCCGCAGGCCAGACCAGCTATGACCCAGGCCAACGTGGCCAAGCCGACCGCGACAGGAACCGTCGCGGCAGCCAAGGTCACAGCGGCGCAGGCCGGGACAGCAGCCACGAAACCGGTAGCGGCAAAAGGGACTGTCGCGAAGGCGAGACCCACGCCAATCCCGCCCAAGGCTGACCCCGCCGCAAAGCTACCACCGGCGAAAGTGGCGGCACCATCGGTGGCGACGGATTTATTAAATCAGCTAAAGGCTGTGGCAGCCAAGGTGGCGGTCACGGCGGCGGCCGATCCAAATCCCGTTGCGGCGTCGCTGCCGGGTTTCCGCAGTCTTAGTGCGGATGTCGCGCTATCAGAGCTTGAATCCGGCTGCACCTACGAGGGTGCTAATACCTACGTAACCATATCAGGCACGCAAGCGGCCGCGACATTTCCTAGATGGCACGCGGAGGCAACCGCAATGTACCCTCGGCAGTTCGTGCAACCGGAATGGCGAATCATGGTGAGGGGCGGAAAACCGATCACCAAAATGCTCACGGCGATGCCGCTCGCGGGAGGAGGCCTCGCCGGGTTCGACTATCAGAAGAAGCCTGGAACCAACGAGCCGATGGTAAAATTCTACCGCCACCGGGGCGGCGTGGCGGGATTGGTCTTTATCGACAGCACCGAACTTTACAACAGCCTCAGGACGAACAGCATGCAACGGGCCAGGATGGTCTTTCGCGCCTACGCCGCTAAAAATGTCGGGGCCGTCGCAAAGTGCATGTCGGCGATGGGCTTGCCATACTGTGGGATTGTGGTGAACTACGGAATTAAACGGTTTGGGTCAAAAGATGCAGCGATACACGCGCGGGCCTTGGTGCTGATCGCGTCGTGCGGCCTTGTAAACCAGTTCACCAAGGGGCGCGCCACCATCCAATTGCTCATGCGAAAGTCAGACTGTTTCGAAGAGAGTGGAAGCGGCGGCCTTTTTAAGATAAGGGTACACTACTGACGCCCGCCCCGGCGAGATCGCTGCAGTCGCAAGGGGCGACTTGGCTCGCGGAAGCACCACCCATAGTGATCGTATAAGGAACATTCGATGACCTTTGCAACTTGTAAAACCTGCGGCGGAGAGCTGAAAATCGACGCCCAAAGCCAGGCCGCTCGCTGTGAATTTTGTGACGGCGTCGCACCGCCCACGCGTCGCGACAGCATGTTTGCTGATCGCCTGGCCATGCTGGCCATCGGATTGGCTGTAATATGCGCCGCTGCTTTCCTCGGGTTGGCGCCCATCCTGCTGCCACCGCAATCCGCGCTGTATTACCTGTTCTTCAACCACGGTTGGGTACCCTACGTATGCGTGCTGCTGTTCTTTACGGCATTCTGGATGCTGGTGCTGAAATTCCCAGTCATCAACCGCGAGTTTGCGGTTTTTGACCTGGACCTGCTGCCGCTGGAACATAATCAGATTATTGACGCCGCGATGAGCCGCAAAATTCTCGCCCGCATCAATCGCCTTAACCAGGACCAGAAAAAGCGGCTGCTGGTATCGCGTATCCGCCACGCGCTGATGCGGTTTACGCAACTGGGCACCGCGGAAAAATTGGATGATTTACTGCGCTATCGGGCCGAGACTGATCTGGCGGCTATGGAATCCAGCTACGCGGCACCGCGGTTTATCATCTGGGCGATTCCTGTGCTGGGTTTTGTCGGAACCGTCATGGGAATCAGCGCGGGCGTGCAGAATTTCAGCACGCTGATTCAAAACGCGTCCAATCTTTCAGGCCTGCGACACTCCCTGAAAGGAGTCACTTACGGCTTGGGGCAGGCTTTTCAAACCACGATGCTCGCATTGACCATGAGCTTAATTCTTATGCTTATTATGAGCGTCATCCAGCGGCGCGAAGACCACCTGCTGGCTTCAATTGATGAGTATTGCGCTGAGAATCTCCTGCAAAAAGCCACGCTTGGCTATGATCAGCCCACAGCCGATGACAATCGCCGATTATTCCAGAGCATCCAAAAACTCCTGGAACGCCTCACCGAACAAGCTACCCCAGTCGCACCTGCGGGGGCTCCCGTGGAGAACCCACGTCGCGCGGATCCCGGCCCCTCGTCCCCCAAGGCCGGGAGTTGAATAATGGCGTACCGGAGAAGTGCCCGGCAGGTGGAAATATTCAATTTTTCATTTCTGGATATTCTGGCCTGCACAATCGGATTGCTGATCTTCATCCTGGTGATGATCTTTCTGCTTCAGTCCGCCACGCGGCTTACCGATTACAAGAAAATTATCCAAACCAGGATGAAGGCTTTACGCGAAGTTCAGGCTGAGGCGAAAAGCACGGCCCATATTGCCAGTTCCATTGAATCGCAACTTTCCAAGATGCGGGACCGCAGGGATCCGCGACTGCTGTTGCTCCTGAAGGCGGCGCGTGAAGAAATGCGCCGGGCCAGGCAGGACGCCCATGTGCACACCACCGAATTATCCAGTTTGCAGGCTGGTATTGAATCGCAGCAGGCGGTCTATACCCAACAAACACAAGTGACACTAAATTCCCTCGATAGCAAGCTTGCCACCGTCATGCGGAAATTGGCCAAATTACAGGAGGATCAATCCGCAGCGCGGAAAGCCAACGCCTATGCCAGTGTCTTTTTCCAACCGATGAACACCCACAGCAGAAAGCATTTTAACATCCTGCACATTCTCTGCAGTTCCCGCGGATTGCAGATTCTTGATGTCCATCACAATGGCGGAGTCTCGGTGGCATTGATGACTCCGACCGATGAAATTGGCGATTCTGATTCCGCCTACCGGCTCGCCGTAGCAGCGATCAGTGAAAGGCATAATCCCCTGGTGATCTTCTGGATATACGCCGGCGGCGTCGACGCTTTTAACCAAGCGAAAGCCGAAATCCCATCCGGAGTTCATTACGGCTATGAACCCGCGCTGCACCGTTGGAAATTTATGGTTGAAACGAGGGCCGGAAAATGAAAATGGAAGGCCGTGGCCGCAGTCGCGTGGATTTGTTTAACTTCTCTTTTTTGGATGTGCTGGCGTGCACCATCGGCCTGCTTATTTTCATTATGACCATTATCGCCATCACCAGCAGTTCCCCGGGAAACCCCAAGGCGGTCGCCAAAATTGATAAAATCAGGCGCATGGAGGCACAAGCGAAAATCCAATTGTCGCAGGCCCGGAAAAGCGAGGCCGTCTATGCCAATTTGCTTAGGAAAAGGGCGGCACAAACTTTAGACCTTAAAGGTGCGGACGCCCATCTGCGCCGAGAAATCGCCCGCATGGACCGCCAGACTGTGGACTACAAGCGAATCGTCCAACAAACCAGGATCAAGATTATCGCGGCCCGCAAACTCCTGAAAAAAACCCAGCACCTCAACAAACCATCCAAAGCGATGGAACTGCGTGACGCCATTCGCGCCACGCAGCGACAAATCACCGCTTGCGAAACACAGATTGCCGCGCTGGCCAAACTCAAAGCCTTGCACACCATCCGGTTTTATATTCCTTATGTGCGCAAAACCACTCGGCATAACGTATTCTTTGAAGTTGCCAAGGACCGTATTTGGCGCATCGGATCCAAGGATTTCCACCACAATACGCTGCCGGGATTTCACGACGAATATATCCGCCGTTCCGGCGCGGTCCCCGATACGCTTTCGCAGTTTATTTCGCCCCATAATCCACCCCAATGCCTGACCAATAATCGCCCCAGCCAAACCGTGCTGATTTTCTTAGTCCGCCCCAGCGGATTTGCCACCTACCAAGCCCTGGAACTCTTCGCCCGCAATAAGCACTATGCAGTTAATTGGTACCCCTCTACCACCAAACGCACCTTCATATTCCACCTGGTAAGCTCCGTCCCCCGGCAATAGGCGACAGTGCAAATGGTAACCGTTCAACGAGCCTGCACAGCCAACCCCAAGACCCTACTGTCGGCAGAACCTGGAATCTGGAATCTCATCCAGCTCGCAGGTTGGCTCGCGGCACTGGATCAACCACCGGATTACCCTCCGGTGCTCCCGTAAGTTCCCCTCGTTCCCAAATGTTTACTCATTATTCATTAAATAGCAGCGCAGCGCTTCAAAACCTTCTAACTCCCAACTCCTGCTCTGAAAATTCGCCAGACCTTCGCAACAGCGAAAAAACATGGCGATTTTTCATCCTGCGCGGGTGAGGCTTCGCATCATGGGAGACTAACTTCTATATCCTCGTCATTAGCCACTACTCATTAAGCTCGCCCCCGCGCCTTATGATCCGCGTTATCGGCGTAATCCGCGGTTAAATCCCGTGGCGTTCCCGGCGACAGTGGTCGCTGCCCGTTTTTCGTGCCTTTGGGTCTCGTGGCAAACATTCAATGGTTTTGCAGTTGAAAATAATCGAAATCGGCGATCGCCCGTGTTCCTCCCAGGTCCTGGGCGCACAGGCCGGCGAAGGCTCCGGTGAAGCCGCCCGCGTAATCGGCGGAAAGTTTGGTAAAGTCGCAGGTTACCGGAAAGCTATGCCACACCTGACCGTCCGCCGACGCTTGAAATTCCAGCGTTTCATCGTGGATAACCGCTTTGAGGAATATCCGCGGCCAATCTGAAATCGCGATCTGGCAGGGCGTATGTTCCAGATATACGCCGGCGTCCGTTTGCACCACGCCCACAACTTTTCCGAGCTTTTCATCATGCGTTACCCGTAAATAATAGTGATGACGGGTATCGTAATAAATGATCAGCCCCGCGCACTGGCTGAAATGCTTGGGGTCAAATTCCAGCACGCATTGAGCTGTCGCATGAAAACTCTGGATACGTTGCGCCAAAATACTTTGCTGAAACAAGCTGTGCGGAGATTCGCGCCCGCGCAGACGGAGAAATCCGGGACGCTCACTGGTGTCGGCCCAATCCGGTGCCACCGGATCACGCAGGGATTGCCAATGCGGGCTTAAGTGCGGAGAATTAAAATCATCGCGATCCGGTTCCGCGGACCAGACATGAGGCTTTGTCGACTCCGCCACATCGCACTGATTCTGCGGATCGGTTCCACCGGATTTCAGGCGCAGCCAACCGTCGGCTGTCCAGACGACTTCCTGAATCGCCGTTTCCCGCCCCAACGGGCAGCGGCGAGCCGGATATAACGCGCGGCTGCACAAGTGCGCCAAATACCAGCGGCCCGACACAGTTTGAATCAATTCACCATGGCCGGCTTTCTGCAACGCGGCTCCGGGACTTTTTCGGCTCGTGAGTACCAGCGGTTGCGGGTCAAGTTCATAGGGGCCGGCGATTGTTTTTGAGCGAGCCATGGAAATCCCATGGTTCCAGTCCGTGCCGCCTTCGGCCAGCATGAGATAATAAAACCCGTTGGCCTTATAAATATTGGGTCCCTCAATTAACGGAACCTTGCGGCAGATATTAACCATCGGGCCGATGAGCCGCTGTTGCGTGGAGGAATATTCCTGCAAAACAATTCCGCCAAAGCGCGGATGCGCCGGGCGATGATCCCATTGCACATTCACCACCCACTTGCGGCCATCATCATCATGAAACAATGATGGATCAAAACCGCTGGAGTTAAGGTAAATCGGTTCGGACCACGGGCCGGTAATCTCTGGCGCAGTGACCAGATAATTATGGACATCCTTAAATGCCCCCAGTCGGTTCCGCACAATGGTGTATACGAGATAATATATCCCATCGTGCATGCTTAACGCCGGTGCCCAGATTCCCCCGGAATCCGGTATGCCAACCAGATCAAGCTGACTTTTGCGCGTTAAGCCGTGGCCCAGCATCCGCCAATTGACCAGATCACGGGAATGATAAATCGCCACACCCGGAAACCATTCAAACGTGCTGGTGGCAATATAATAATCTTCGCCCACCCGCAAAAAGCTGGGATCCGGGTTAAAACCCCGCAAGACCGGATTCTGCAATTGCATCATGGTGTGATTCCATCAGGCATCGGGGCCGTGATCATATTTTGATTGTCGCCACGAGTTGTCGCACGTGATCCACCGAGGCATCCATGAGTTTTTTCTCATCGGTGGTCAATGGCACTTCGATAATCTGTTCAACGCCCTTGCTGCCCAGCTTCACCGGTACGCCGACAAAATAACCGCCCACGCCATACTGTTTTTCACAATAGGCCGCACATGGCAGCACGCGCTTTTTATCTTTAATGATGGACTCGGCCATCTGCACCACGGCCGCGGACGGGGCGTAATAGGCGGACCCGGTTTTCAGAAGATTGACAATTTCCGCACCGCCCGAACGCGTACGCTTGACGATGGCTTCAATTTTTTCCTCGGAAAGCAGTTCAGGTAATGGAATACCCGCCACGCTGGTATAGCGCGGCAGCGGCACCATGTCATCGCCATGGCCGCCTAACAGCAGCGCCTGAATATCTTCCACGCTGACGTTCAGTTCCGCCGCGATAAAGCAACGATAACGGGCGGTGTCCAGGACCCCCGCCATGCCGATGACCCGCTGCGGTTCAAAACCGCTGGCTTTGTACGCCACATACACCATGGCATCCAGCGGATTGGATACCACCAGCAGGATGCTTTTGGGCGAATATTTTACGACCTGTTCCGTAACGGATTTTACAATTTCCGTATTTTTAATGAGCAGGTCATCGCGGCTCATACCAGGCTTGCGGGCCAGACCGGCGGTAATGATCACCACGTCGCTGTCGGCAGTGGCTTCATAACTTGTTGCGCCGGTCAGGCGGGCATCATAGCCTTCAATGGGGGCGGCCTGCGACAAATCCAGCGACTTGCCCTGCGGCACGCCGTCAATTTGCGGCACATCCACCAGCACGACATCGCCAAGCTCCTTAGCGGCCGCCCAATGCGCAGCGGTGGCTCCCACATTGCCGGCACCGATGATACTTATTTTTGCACGTTTCATTTTTCAACTCCGTTGTAGTTTACAACCAGACCAAACATCCAGGCCCAGGAGCCTGTCCGGATGTTGTAAACCATTCCGGCGATGCGTGCAAATCCTCGTCGGGAAATGTCGTGGGTAAATATCGCCGGGCACCTCAGGCCGAGGTGCTGACGCTGGCGGCGACTTCATGCGCGGACTGCCAGCGCGGATTAATTAATTGGATCATCAATAACGCCACAAGATACGCCGAGCTGGCGATAGCAAACAGCATGATATAGTTATCGTGCGTGGAATGCAGGAACCAGCCCACGCCGGCGGATACAAACATGCTGATGCCCGAGGCCACAAAGCCACCGAGGCCTACCAATGATCCAACCACTTTGCCCGGCATGGTATCCGAAGCCATGGTAAATAAATTGGCGGAAAAGCCCTGGTGGCCCGCACAGGCCAACCCAATCAGCAGCGACGCCACGATATAGTTACCCACCGAAGCCGCAGCGAATACGGGCACAACCAGCAAGGCGCAAATCAGCATGGCGGTTTTGCGCGATTTATTCAACGACCAACCTCGAGCTAAAAACCAGCTTGATAGCCAGCCGCCCCCGATGCTGCCCAAATCCGCCATGCCGTAGATGAGGATCATGGGCAGAATCATGTTTTTAATATTCAGATGATGCTTGGTATTAAAGAAATCCGGAATCCAGAACAGCCAGAACCACCACACCGGGCTGGTCAATGTTGTGGCAATGATAAACGCCCAGGACTGTTTATATCCCAGCAACGTACTCCAGCGAATACGGTGGGCCTTCTCCGGCGGATCGCTGCGGATATAAGACCGCTCCTCTGCGGAAAGCTTGGGATTCTTATCCGGTTCTTTGTACCGCAAAAGCCACCAGATGACCCATACAAATCCCACCAGCCCTGCCGTGATAAAACCCGCCCGCCAACCAAATGTTTTGGCGGTCAGGCCCACGATAATCGGGGCCGCCACGACGCCCAGACTCGTGCCGGCATTAAAAATGCCCGTGGTCAGCGCACGCTCTTTTTTGGGAAACCATTGGCCCACCGCCTTAATGGCACCGGGAAAATTAGCCCCCTGCGCCACACCCATGATTCCCTGTATCACCATGTAACCGGCCACCGTCGTGGCGAACGCCATGCCCATTTCCGCGCCGCTGAAGATAACCACCGTCAGCGCGAAACCCAGCCAGACTCCGGCCGCATCCATGAACCAACCGCACAAGGCATAACCAATGGCGTAGGTCGCACTGAAGACCGCCATGATGTTGCCATAGTCCACCTGCGTGAAATGCAAGTGATGAATCAGATTCGGCTCCATAAGCGAAATCATGAACCGATCCATATAGTTGATCGTGGTAATAAGAAATAAACCCACGCACACCGCCCAGCGGTAACCGCGCCAGCGAAAGCCTCCGGCTTGCCTTAAATCCGGCAGAGATGCTTGTGAATCAGACATCGTGTCCTCCGTAATTTTTGCGTACAACCTTCCACCGCCTTAACATGTGCAGGCGGTATTTCCACGCGTGCCATCGCGTCAGGACGAGGACAATAATAACCAGCCGCGTGGCCCACGGGAAGCGCACAAAGGATAAAAATTCTAAAGCTTTTTCAACGAAAGCAGTCCATTTGTGCGCACAATTCAAGCGGTGGGCATGGCATTCCAACACCACGCCTTCAGGCACGTTCCCGCGGACCACTCACTTTGCCCCTGAAAAAACTGCATCCCATAAAAAGGCCCTGTAAGAATAGAAGCATATAAAGCGCATGTGCATTGGCGATTCGCTCAACTTTAGTCCGCAATGAGCCGAAAATTATGGTGGCTCACTGAACTGTCCGGGCACCGATTCAGCCCCGGTTCAATGAGCCGCAAAACGTTTCCGGAGCCAGTACGCATTGAAAAATTGGCCCCTTGTTGATTCATCAGGAGTTGTACCATGGATACTGTTTCACAAATGGAATTGGTGCGCGAAGTCGTGCGAAACGGTGTTATTGAAGTTCTGGCCTGCCCCGAAAGCGGCACGCGTACTTCCCTGGTACTGGAAGAGACTTTTGACCCCCGCGGCCATGTTCCACCACATTACCATGACTGTGAAGAAATTCTCGTATTTTTAGAAGGCGAGGGCATTGTTTTTATCGGTCAGGATCCACGCAGCGTCGCGGCCGGCACCACCGTTGTTGTGCCGCCGGGAAAGCCGCACTGCCTTTACAATACTGGTCTGGGGCGGCTGCGATTGCTGGCGTTTCATCCCAAGGCGAATCCGGAATATCATTTTGTTCCCGGACTGTTTACCGATGAAACAAACCGCTATAAAAGCCCCGAAGATCTCCTGGCCAAGGCCATGTAATTCACCGCGCGTCGCGCTGGGAAAGCAGGGATTCGTGCCGTTGTTTTGCCATTTGCAGAAATTCCAGAACCGCCTGCTGATCCCCGCGGCCAATGGCCGACTGAAGTTTCCGCAAAGCCTGTATCGCCACACCTAAATTCCTGTTGACTTCCACGCGGTTGGTTAAAAATATATCCGTCCACATGGCCGGGTCACCTGACGCCACGCGCGTGGTATCCACAAACCCGCCGGCAATCGCCGCGCCTGCCTCCTCATTGCGTCCCGCCACCAGAGCAGTCATACACGCCGCCGCATGGGGAATGTGGCTGATCAGGGCCACCCAATGATCATGCTGCTGGGCATCTAATTGCCTTGTCCGCATCCCCACGGCCTTCCAGAACTTTTCAATTTTTTCGGTTCCCGCCGCCACGCGGCTCCCGGTAAACGCGCCGCGTCCGCGCAGTTTCGGCGGACAGATCAGGCACAGGGCCTCTTGATATAAATCCGCGCGGGCATTTTCCGGGCCGCGCTTTTCCGAACCTGCCATGGGATGAGAGCCAATAAAATCAACGGTACCGGGAAGTAATTTGCCCGCCCACTTCATAACCTGCTGCTTGGTGGAACCGACATCCGTCACCAGGGCACCGCGTTTTAACACCGGCGCTATCGCTGTCATCAGAGCCGGAAACTGCCCCACATTGGCGGCCAGAATCACCAGATCACTATCGGCCACAGCGACCGCTGCATCAGTAAAGGCCTGATCGATGGAACCGATTTCCAACGCCTTTTGATTGGAAGGCGATCCGGCGCGGCCCACGCCATGGACGCGCACCGCCAAACCATGGTGTTTAATCGCCAGGCCTAATGATGCGCCCAGCAAACCCACGCCGAGGATGGTAACACATTGAAATTGCGGTTCCTGCATGGGTAGGAAGTGTATACGAAGTCGCCCCGGAACTCCATAAAAGATCGTTGGTACAATCCACTTGGTCGGTGATGAATTTTGGGTGCGAGGGGTGGAGCAACACAGGTAACGCAGGCATCCCGCCTGCTTTTTTGGCGTTTTCAATGCAGGCAAGATGCCTGTGGTACAACGCATTTCATCGCCTGACGTTTTGCCGCCCGACGACCCCGCCGCAATGCGGATTACAAAATATTATTTTTCCGGATATAAACCATATAGGGCTGCAAATGATGACCGGGGCATTCCGTGGCCACCAGTTCGCGGTGCGTATAGCAATGATAAATAGGAATGCTGTAAAGCCGCCGCAACAGGGAGCCAAAGCGCAGAATGGTCTGGCGTTGCTGCACAGTAGGTTCCTGCAGCATGAAATTACCGATGGACGCTACGCCAATGTTATGCGCGTTCCAGATATACCGCCCGTGCACCGGCTGCGTCGGCGAATTGCGATATTGTATATATTCCATCAGCCAGTGCGGCGGAGCAAAACCGTCCCGCACGTGTTCGCCACGATATTGCAAATCACGCAATTGCCACACCCGCCCCAAACGGTCAATGCCAAAATGATAGGCAATGTCTTCAAATCCAACCCGACGCTCATATTCCCGTATAAGCTCCCAATACCGTGCCGTTTCCTCCAGCGTATCAAAATAGATCGGATGCGGATCACCGGTGTGATGAAAGGTGATCAGATGCACGCCGGCCATCGGCTGGATGGTTCGCATATTAGGCCCCGCCGTAGTCCAGGCACTACGAGGGATAATGCCGTACGCGCCCACCGGAACAATATTTCGGGCCGGCACGGGCGGATGATACACCACCCGCGGCTTAAAATTTGCAGGGGGAGCATATCCCGTATCCATGCGACCGGGACTCACGCCCGCATCCGGCGGCAACACACCGCTGGGCAGGTAACTGATACTGCTATTGGACGCCGGAGGAGTTGCAGCGCATCCCGCTAAAGTGGCCGCCGCTGCCGTGCCGACAACCCCGGCCAATAATCCCCGCCGGGAAACCTTGGGGGAAAAGTCAGGAAATAATACCGGGGGTATGTTATCAAGGTCCATGGTCAGCACTCCGTCTTAACCGCAGGAAATTCCATTTCCCGTTCAAAAAGCTGCTTTCTTGCGTGTATTTACACTGTCTTGCTCTAAGGCCACCATGACCCCCACGTCTCATACGCAGGTACCGGCGGGCAAGTTCAACCAGATTCTACAAAAAAAGGCTGAAAAATAAAATTCTGCACGCACCGTGCACAATAAGCCAAACCCGTGACGCCAAAACAACAGTAACGCCGCAACTCTCACGTTATCGGCATACAACTTATAGGCCTTGAGGAAAAATCCGAAAAATCCGCAGCAGCCCGCATTTGATATTCCGGATTTACTCTGCCCATCAATTACGGCTCCACCGACGCCATATCACGAACTGCTTCATCCCTGTGCGCCTGAGCGGTTGAATGTATTCTGTCACCGCTATCCTTGTTACCGCTGAACCACTGCTCAATCCTGTCCAGATAAACATAAAACACGGGTGTAACGTACAGCGTCAGAAGTTGGGAAAACAGCAACCCCCCTACTACCGCGAGGCCCAGCGGCCGACGTGTTCCGGAACCGGCACCGGAACCCAGCACAATGGGCATGGTGCCCAGCAATGCGGCCATCGTGGTCATCATAATCGGCCGGAACCGTATGCTGCAGGCTTGATAGATAGATTCCATGGCGTCCAGGCCCCTGGTGCGCCGGGCATCAATGGCGAAATCAACCATCATAATGCCGTTCTTCTTTACCAGACCGATGAGCATAATAACGCCGACAAAGGCGTACAGGTCAAGAATATCGCCAAAAAGCATCAGTGTAAGCAAGGCCCCCAGGCCCGCAAACGGTAAAGCTGTAAGAATGGTAATCGGGTGGATAAAACTTTCGTACAAAACACCCAGCACAATATAAATCACCACCACCGCCACCAGCAGCAGCACGCCCATGTTGATCACCGCCGCCTGAAATATCTGGGCGGCCCCCTGAAAATTCGTGATAATGCCGGATGGCAGCATCTGCTTCGCCGCCGCCTGAATCTCCGCTACCGCCTTGCTTAAGGAAAATCCGGGAGCTACATTAAAAGATATCGTCACCGACGGAAGTTGCCCGGTCTGATTAATGGCCAGCGGCCCCAGGCTTTGCGTCAGATGGGCTACAGCACTTAATGGAACCAGGCCGCCATTGCTGGATGTCACATAGAGCAAATGCAAATCATTGGGTGAATTCTGGTATTTAGCCTGCAGTTCCAAAATGACTTCATACTGGGCCTGCGTGTCATAAATAATGGAAATCTGTTGTGAGCCATACGCATAACCCAACGCCTGTTCAACCGCTGCCGCACTGACCCCCAAAGCCTGGGCCTTGCTGCGGTCCACAACGACGTTGAGCTGATTGCTGGCAATTTGTAAATCACTGTTAACCCCCAGCAATCCCGGCAAGGTTCGCAGTTTTTTCTCCAGCAGCGGAGCATATTTGAATAATTGAGCAGTATTGGGGCTTTGCAGCGAAAACTGATATTCCGATTTGGTAAAATTCCCGCTTACATTAATGGGCGGTGGATTGAAGAAAAATACCCGCAACCCCACAATGCGCGCCAGTTTAGGCCCGATTTCCGCAATCACCTGATCCGTGGTGAGCTTGCGTTCATTCCGCGGCTTAAGGTGTAAAAACATGTGCCCATTATTGACTCCCGCGATGGGGCCGGCTCCCACGACATTCATCACCAGATGCACGTTCGGATCGGCCGCGACGATTTTCGCCGCCGCCAGTTGATGCTGCTCCATGGACTTAAACGAGATACTTTGTGCCCCCTGGGTGCTTACCAGCACGCGCCCGGTGTTGCCCGCCGGGATAAAGCCTTCCGGAATATGAATCAACAGGTAAATCGTCAGAACCAGTGTGGCCAATGACAGCAGCAACACCAGCAACCGGACCTTAAGCACCAGGCGGAGCGTTTTCTGGTAAAACCGGAGCGATGACGAAAAAATCCACTCCATGAACCGATACAGAAAATTATGTTTTTCCCGCGGCGGTTTTAGAAAGCGGCTGCATAAAACCGGCGTCAGCGTAAGGGAGATAAAGCCGGAAATTAAAATGGCCGCGGCAATGGTCAAAGCAAATTCATTAAGCAGGCGGCCGATAATGCCGGAAAGAAATAAAATCGGTATAAACACCGCAATCAGAGAAATGGTCATGGAAATAATGGTGAACCCGATTTCCCGGGACGCGTTGAGCGTGGCCTGCATGGGGGCTTCACCCATTTCAATATGGCGGTAGGAATTTTCCAGCATCACCACCGCATCATCCACGATAAATCCCACCGCCAGCGTCAGCGCCAGAAGCGAGAAATAATCAATGGTAAAATGCAGCTCATACATCACCGCAAACGTGCCGATAATGGCCAGCGGCATGGCAATGCTGGGAATCAGTGTGGCCCGCAAGGTACGCAGAAATGCAAAAATCACCAGCACCACCAGCACCATAGCGGCCAGCAGCGTAAGCTTGACATCATTAACGCCCGTGCGGATCTGCTGCGAAGCATCAAAAAGAATCCGCGCATGAACCGCGGGCGGAATACTGGCCTGCAACTTAGGCAATAAAGCGCGAATTTCATCGACCACTTTTATGGTATTGGCTCCGGGCTGCTTTTGAATCGCCAGCACTATCGCCCGGCTCGCGGTGCCATCGACAATTTCCCAGGCCGCCACACGGTTATTGACGACGCTGTTAATCGCGTTGCCGACTTCATTAAGCCGAATGGGTGCGCCGTTGCGATAGGCGATAATCAGATGGCGGTATTGGGCGGCATCCGTCAACTGGCCGTTGGAATAAATTTGATAGGAGGCGTGATTTCCCCAGAGCGAACCGGTGGCCATATTCACGTTGGCCTGGGCAATGCTTTGGGCCAGCGTGTCAATTCCAATATTTCGCGCAGCAAGCTTTTTGGGATTCACCTGAATTCGCACCGCGTAGGTCTGGGCACCGAAAATATTGACCTGCGCTACGCCGCTTAATTCCGAAATGGAATTGCCTAACAGATTCTGGGCATAATTGTTCACCTGATACAACGGCAACGTGCTGGAACTTAGCCCGATATACAACACCGGCTGCGCCGCCGGATTTACTTTATGGTAAGTCGGTGGAACGGGCATATTGTGCGGAAGTGCACCTTGCGCGGCCGTGATGGCAGCCTGCACGTCCTGGGCGGCGGAATTTATATTGCGGCTTAATTTAAACTGCAAGGTGATATTCGTTGAGCCTTGCGAACTGGTGGAGGTCATGGACTTCAGGCCTTCAATGGCCGTGAACTGATCCTCCAGCGGCGTAGCCACAGCGGAAGCCATGGTGTAGGGATTCGCCCCCGGCAGCGAGGCCGATACGGAAATCGTCGGATAATCCACTTCCGGCAAATCGCTTACCGGAAGTTGAAAATAGGCCATGACGCCGAAAATCACAACCGCCGCGGTCAGCAGTACCGTAGCAATGGGCCGGCGAATGAAAAGTTCCGAAATATTCATGACCCATTATTCTCGATTCGCTTTACGCATCCGGCCGCCAGGCGGCATTTACAAACTGCCCGCAAGTTTCTAACTTTTTGCAGCAGCAGTCCCGCCCCTTGTCATTGGTGCAACCAGCCCATGTTGCACGATTTGCACACGGCTGCCCGGCTGCAGTCGCACCTGCCCGTCGGTTACCACGACGCTCCCTTTTTGCAACCCACGGGAAATAACGGTATTGCCATGCCAGGTAATGCCGGCCTCTACCGGAATCATTTTAACCTTATCACCTGCAACAACCTGATACAGATAATGCCCATTCTGCCCGACCTGAACCGCGTTGGCCGGCACAACCACTGCGTTTTTAAGCTCGCCCACCTGCAATGTAGCATTCACCAGTTCACCGGGCCACAGCTTTTCCCCCGTATTGGCAAATGTCCCCATAAGTGTCACGGTGCCGGAAGTCGCATTGACCTGATTATCAATAAAGCTCAAATGGCCGCCGGCCCTTGCGCCGGCGTGTCCCGATATGGTCACAACCATGGGCAGTTGCGGATTCTTTTCCCATGCGGATTTTACCTCCACCAGATACCGTTGCGGCAAGGCAATGGCCACGTAAATGGGCCGCAGTTCATTGATCACAATTAAACTGGTGCTTGTGGCACTGACATTGGTTCCCGGATACGCCAGAAGATTGCCCGCCCGGCCATTCATCGGCGCGGAAATGGTGCAGTAGTTTAAATTCACCTCTGCCGTCTGCACCACGGCCTTGTCCGCATCCACCTGTGCTGCCGCGGCCTGATAGGTGTATTTAGCCAGGAGATATTCGGTAGGCGATGCGGCGCTCATCTTCACCAGACTGGCTTCCTGTTGTTGTGATACACGATCATTATCCGCTGTTGCCTGATCTTTGGCCAAAGTCGCCCGCGCCTGTAACAGCGCCGCCTGATACAACCGCGGATCAATGCGAAACAGCACCTGCCCTTTTTTTACCTCTTCGCCCGGATGCACCGCAACCGCAATAATCTGCCCGTTCACCTGGGACTGCACCGTCACCGACCGATATGCCTGCACGGTAGCAATATTGGAAATCTGCACCGGCACCACCGCAATCTCCGCCGTAGCGATATGCACCGGCACAGCCGCCTGATTCGCTTTTACTTTCGTGGATTGCCCGGATGCAGGCCGCGAACAGCCGGAAATGCCCAAAAGCCCCAGAGAAACAACCCCTCCGGCCAACAGCAAGTAGAGTCTGGAAGGCAATATCAGTTACTCCAAAAACGCAAAGTCCAGCAGTACAACGCAAACCCGCCACCGCCGTTGCAGAAATGTCATTATATCAGCATCTCGAGCACCGGTCTCGCCGCTGAATCCACTGAATCCAGTTGCCCAACCAGCAGCGCGGCAATATTCCCAAGCAACGCACCCTGCAGGAAAACCCCACAAAACACCACAAAACCGCCGGATCTGCCGGTGGTGGAACCCACGCCGACCGTACCCTGCCGCCGCAGAACCAAACAGCAGAATTTGCCCATGATTCAGCACTACTTCTACCCCGCCCGGAAATAGCGCCACACCCCGGAACCCGGAACTTGGAACTTGGAACCTGGAACCTGGAACCTGGAATTGAGCACCTGGCATCTGGCATTTAGCAGCGCAGCGTGTCAAAACCTTCTAACTCCTAACTCCTGCGTGCTCGTCCAACCCGTAGTTTGGAACCTGTAATTAATGTTGGC